>CAXUOD010000106.1:4038-18160 GCA_964252585.1 uncultured Lichenihabitans sp.
GGGTCGGCCGATCGGTCGGACCGCCGATCGTTTACCGGGGACGCCGCGCATGCGAAGCATGATGGAGGCATCGGGCGGGCCGTTTTGGCACGCGTCACCGATGCGATCGCCCAACGCGACGAGACCGCGCCATGACCACCCGACCCCGGCTCGCCACCGCGACGCTCGACCGATTACCCCGCGGCGTGCTGCGGCCAACCTACGACCGCTCGGCCGCGGCGACCGGGATCGTGCACCTCGGTATCGGCGCCTTTCATCGTGCTCACCAGGCCGTCATGACGGATGCCGTCCTGGCCCAAGGTGATCGCCGCTGGGGCATCCTGGGCGCTTCGCTGCGAAGCCCCGAGACGCGCGAGGCGCTGGCCCCGCAGGACGGGCTCTACACGGTCGCGGTGCGAGACCAGCAGGGTGAGCGACTTCAGGTGGTGGGCAGCGTGGGGACCCTCATCGTGGCCCCCGAGGACCCGCAAGCGCTGCTGGCCGCCATGGTGTCTCCGAGCGTGCGGATCGTGTCGCTGACCGTCACCGAGAAGGGCTACTGCCATGCGCCCGCCACCGGCACGCTCGACGAGCGCCACCCCGACATCGTCCACGACCTCGCCCATCCGGAGGCGTCGCGCTCGGCCCCGGGGCTGATCGTCGAAGCCTTGCGCCGCCGCCGCGCCGCGGGTGTTCCGGCGTTTACGGCGCTGTGCTGCGACAACCTCCCCCACAACGGGGCCACGCTGAAGCGCGTTCTCGTGCGCCTCGCCGGCCTTCGCGACGCCGACCTCGGCCGCTTCGTCGAGGACGAATTGCGGTGCCCTTCCACCATGGTCGATCGCATCGTTCCGGCCACCACCGACGCCGATCGCGAGTCCATCGCAGCCACCCTGGGACTTCAGGATGCCTGGCCGGTCATAACCGAGCCCTTCTCGCAATGGGTGATCGAGGACGATTTCGCGGCCGGGCGGCCCGCCTGGGACGAGGCCGGCGCCACGTTCGTGTCGGACGTGGCGCCGTTCGAACTCGCCAAGCTGCGCCTGCTGAACGGCTCCCATTCGACCCTGGCCTATCTCGGCAGCCTCGCGGGCCACGAGACGGTGGCCGATACGATGGCGGCTCCCGGTTTCTCGGCGCTGGTGCGCGATCTCATGCTTGAAGAGGTGGCTCCCACCCTGCCCGTCGTTCCCGGACTCGACCTCCACTGCTATGCGGCGTCGCTGGTGGCGCGGTTCCGCAACCCCTCCCTGCGCCACCGGACCTCGCAGATTGCCATGGACGGTTCGCAGAAGCTGCCACAGCGCCTGCTCGGCACGATCCGGGATCGGCTCGCGGCGGGCGCAGGCTTCGAGCGCCTGGCCCTCGGGGTCGCGGCCTGGATGCGCTTCGCCACCGGTCGAGACGAAGCCGGCCGCAGCATCGACCTCCGTGACCCGCTGGCCGACGACCTGCAACGGCGGACCGCCGGCCTCCACCACCCTGCGGCATTGGTCGACGCGCTGCTCGGCCTTCACAGCGTCTTTGCGGCGGACCTTCCGGCAGAACCGCGGTTCCGAACCGTAGTCGAGACCGCGTTGAGGGAGCTTCTCGAAAAGGGGGCGGCCGCCACCGTCGCCCGGTACGACAGCATGGCCGAAGCGGGTCCTCCGTAACGCCCGAGGTCGAGGCGGAGGGTTCTCAGCAAGCGATCGGCAGGGCCACGACACCGGCGTGGATCTCGCGTTCCCTCGCCATCGTGTAGCACCGTTCCATGATGGCCGTGGCGAAGGTGGCGCCGCGCTGCGCGTCGAGCCTCGGATGCGGGATGGCCCTCGCGGCCTTTCGCAGAACGTCCGCGACGTCGAGCAGGGCCCGGTTCATCGAGACCGCATCCGAAAATTCCGAGGTGGCCCGCCCCAACTCCGCGTCGAACCTGAGACCTTCGGCATGGAGGACCGACAGACATTCGTCGAGACGCTGGCTGCCGACATCGAGGTCTCGGACGATCGACAGGACGCAGTCGTCGATCGACGTCGCGTCCGATGCGCGCGGTGCAGCCAGTCGGCCGACATCGGTCGCACGGTCCCGAACGCGGCGGAACAGCGCCAGCAGTTCCTCCGAATCATGGGCAATGGCGAGCGCGAGTCGCCTCAGCTCTTCCGAAACGACGACGAGGCTGCGACCCGCGGGCCCGAGCCGGGTTGCCTTGAGGCTCGCATTCATGCCCACGATCACGATGCTCGAGGTGATTTCATTGAGGCCAGCGATTCTGCGGTCGAAATCGGCCAGCATGTCCCTCAGGTCGGTGGTCACGGTCGCCATCGAAGACCGCGCCGCCTCGCACCGCTCGACGAGATCGGTGGCGTGCGTCATGCGAGTCCGGAAGCTGTGAAGGAACGATTCCTCCCGGTCGCCCGGATCGCCGAAGACGCCAACGCTCGACCCGATCAGTTCCTTGACGTCGTCGGTCAGGGCTCGCAGGGCGCGATGGACGCTGCCGGCTTCCACCTCGAGGATCGAGACGGCGTCGGTGATGTGTGCGTCTTGCAGCCGACAGAGCACCACGACGGTGCTGTCCTGGGCGTCTTCGGGGATCGTCGGGTCGGCGCCGGGATCGCCGCCGCTCAAGGCCACGATCCGTTCGACGCCGTCCCGAACGTGATCGAGCCGCTGACGGAGGCTGTCGCCGCTCTGCAGCGACATCAGGGCCGATCCCGTGGCCTCGGCGATGTGACCGAACCGTGTTGTCACGTCCCTGACATAGGCTGAGCTTCGCTCGCTGCGCTGCCGGATGGCCGAAAACGCCTCGCCGATCTGCGCCACCAGCGTCGCAAGCTTGTCGCGGTATTGGCGATCGAGGTCCGTCTGGGATTGAAGGGCGCCTTTCAGGAGATCGATCATCTGCGAATGCGTGCGGACGCAGGCCTCGACGTCCTCCCGGATCCGGCCTGCCATCGTGGTGATCTGGTGGGCGAAATCCTGAACGCCGAACGTCCCGCCGTCGAAGACGATCGCCTCGATCCTGGCGGTGCGTGAGATCACGGTCACCATGCGGATGTGGTCCAGGAGGCGTTCGAGACGGGCGGTGATTGCTTCGCTCTCCCCGACAAGCGCCTCGAGCGTCGTCACGTCGTCGGGGAGTTGCGCGCCGATCGCACGCAGGTCGTGACAGAGGCCGTCGAGCGACACCGCCGCCGTTCCGATGGACCCGCTGTCGAGTTCCCGGGCTAGCCCCGTCATTGAGACGTTCAACTGTTCGAAAGCTTCGAGTCCGCGCCCCAGGCCCGCGCCGGCTCTGAGAAACGCACCTTCGATGGCAGCCGCGCTTCTGCAGATCGGTTCCAGGATCTGAGGGAGAGCCGGCAGCACGTCTCTTACGCCCAGTGCTGAAGGTGGGACGACGACGCCATCCGCATGATCTCGGCCCGAATCTGCCCGAGGGGTACGATCTTGGCGGCTCCACCGCGTTCGATGGCTTCCTTCGGCATGCCGAAGACGATGCAGCTTTCTTCGTCTTGCGCCACCGTGAAGGCACCGGCCTTGCGCATCTCGAGAAGGCCGTTCGCTCCGTCGTCGCCCATTCCCGTCATGATGATCCCGACGGCGTTCGATCCCGCGCATTGCGCGGCCGACCGGAACAGGACGTCGACGGAGGGGCGGTGCCGGGACACGAGAGGCCCCTCCTTGACCGCGACCTTGTACTGACCGCCGGACCGCTGCAGCAGGAGGTGGTGGTTGCCAGGCGCGATCAGGGCGCGCCCCCGCAATACGGCATCGCCGTCGACCGCCTCCTTGACCTCGATCCCGCACAGGGTGTTCAGGCGCTTGGCGAAGGCGGCGGTGAAATGCTCCGGCATGTGCTGGACGATGACGATGCCGGGACAATCGACCGGCATCCGTTCGAGAACCTCGCGCAAGGATTCCGTCCCGCCGGTGGACGCCCCGATGCAGACGACACGGTCCGTCTCGCTCACGCGGCGACCCTCGAGGGGTGCGGGCATGATGACGTCGGCCGAAAGCTTGGCCTCGACCAGGGATCGGCGCGGCTGCCCGGCGCGGAGCCTCGCCCCGGCCGCGGCCCTCACGGCCTCGCAGATCCGGAGCGACGATTCGAGCAAGGACTGACGCGTGTCGACGCGGGGTTTCGGCAGCACGTCGACGGCGCCGGCTTCCAGGACGTCGAACAGGATCTGCGAGCCATGCTCGGTCAGCGTCGAGCAGATGATGACCGGGATCGGCTTCTGGGCCATGATCTTGCGCAGGAACGTGAGCCCATCCATGCGAGGCATCTCGAGATCGAGGATGATGACGTCGGGAAGGTCGTCTTGGATTCGCCGCGCCGCCACGAAGGGGTCGACCGCCGTGCCGACAACTTCGATGTCAGGCGCCGCGTTCAGGATCTGGGAGAGCGTCTGCCGTATGGAGGCCGAGTCATCGACGATCAGCACTCGGACGATCTTTTGCATTCGGTCCTCGACGTCACGGTAAGGCTTGAAAGATGGACGGCAGCACGGGTGTGAGCCCGAGCTCTTCCGCCCCGGTCATCGACTCGGAATGGCCGAGCATCAGGTACCCGCCGACCCGCAGATGCGAGGCTAGCCGCTTGATCACCGTCTTTTGCGTCGGCTTGTCGAAATAGATCAGGACGTTTCGGCAAAAGATCACGTCGAGCGCTCGGTCAAAGGGATAGGCCGGGTCCATCAGGTTGAGCCGGTGGAACTGGACGAGACGGCGCAGCTCCGGAACGATCCTCACCAGTCCTTGCGACGGGTCCTTCGAGGACATGACGTAGCGTTGTCGAACCGGCTCCGGCACCGGTTCCATCATGCCTTTGGGGTAGATCGCCTTTTCGGCCTGATCGAGGACGTCGGTCGAGATGTCGGTCCCGAGGATCGAGAACGTGAACCGAGCGCCGGCGCGGACCTGATCCTGAAGCACCATGGCGGCCGTGTAGGCTTCGGCGCCGGTCGAACAGGCCGCGCTCCAGACCTTGAGAGGTCGCCCCGCACCTCGATCGAGGAGATCGGGGAGCGCCGTCTTGCACAGGAACTCGAAGTGGGCCGGCTCCCGGAAGAAGTCCGTCTTGTTGGTCGTGACGCAGTCGATCAGGCTGACGACTTCCTCGTTCAATCCGCCCTGTTCGAACAGATAGGTGCCGTACTGATCGAGGCTGGCGAGCCCCAGGGCCCGCACACGTTTGCGCAGACGGCCTTCGACCATGGTGCGCTTGGCCGCGGGCAGCAGGATGCCCACCTGGCGTTCGATCAGTTCGGAGATACCGCGGAACTGCTGGTCGGAGAGACGTTCTGAAACGGTCGACATCTCCCGTTTCATGCGGCTGCGGCAGTCGGCGGTTCGGCATCGAGCAACGATGACTTCATCAGATGGTCGAGGTCGAAGATCACCACGAAGGTACTGCCCTTCCGGCCGATCCCCCCGATGTAGTTCGACTGCCACCGCCCTCCGACCTCAGGAGCGGGTTCGAGTTCGCCCTTGTCGAGGCCGGTGACTTCGAAGACGCGATCGGCCACGAAGCCGACGCCCGTCCGACGCCCGTTGACCGGCACATCGAGGATGATGATCCGGGTCGCGGGAGTCTGTTGGGCGCGCGGCAGACCGAGTTTCAGCCTGAGATCAACGACCGGATATCCGCTGCCGCGGACGTCGATCATCCCGAGCAGGAAGTCCGGGGCATGCGGCAGGGCGGAGATCGGACCCATGTCCAGGATCTCCCGGACATGCCGGATGTCGATTCCGAAGGTTTCCTGGTCGAGTCCGAGCGTTAGGTATTGCGTGCTGTTGGACACGAAGCAGCTCCGGCAAGGATGGGTTCGGCTAGATCATGGCCCTTCAGCATCAGGCGCGGCGGAAGGCTGCATCCTGGGGGTCGTCACCGCGGTCCATATCGAGGGCGAAGCCACCATTCACGACCTTCTTGGGTCGCCGAACCTTCGCGGACGACGTCGGGCGGATCGTCTTCGCGCCTTCCGACGCCAATTGTCGAAGCTGCGCGACGGGATGGGCGGGCTCCGCGGCAGCCAGCGATGTCATCGCGACGCGGGTCGTCGCATCGATCCTGAAGTAGGCGATCGTCGCCTGCAGCTGTTCGGCCTGATCGGCCAATTGCTCGGACGTCGTCGACACCTCGTCGGAGGCGCTGGCGTTCTGCTGCGTGACTTTGTCGAGCTGCTGGATCGCCTGGTTGATCTGTGTCGAGCCGACATCCTGCTCGCGGCAAGCCGCCGTGATCTCTTCCACGAGTTCGGCGGTGCGCTTGATGTCGGGCACGAGCTTGGCCAGCATCGATCCCGCTTCCCGCGCGGCCTTGACGGTCTCGGACGACAGCATCCCGATCTCGGTCGCCGCCGTCTGGCTGCGTTCGGCGAGCTTGCGCACTTCGGACGCCACCACCGCGAAGCCGCGGCCGTGTTCGCCGGCCCTCGCGGCTTCGACCGCCGCATTGAGCGCCAGGAGGTCGGTCTGCCGGGCGATCTCCTGGACGATCGTGATCTTTTCGGCGATCGTCTGCATGGCGTCGACGGCGCGGCCGACCGCGATCCCGCTCTCTTCGGCGGCCCTGGCCGACTGATGCGCGATCTTCTCGGTCTGGCTGGCATTCTCGGCGTTCTGCTTCACGTTGGCGGCCATCTGCTCCATGGACGCGGAGGCTTGCTCGGTCGAGGCGGCCTGCTCGGTCGAACCCTGCGACAGCTCTTCGGCACTGGCAGACAACTGCTGGCTGCCGGCCGAGACGTTCTGCGCCGCCATGACGGCCTCGGCCACGATGGTGCGGAGCTTGCTCACCATGGTTTCGAGGGCGGTGCCGAGCCGGTCCTTGTCCGACAGCCGCCGCGCATCCACGGTCAGATTGCCGGCCGCGATCTCGTCCGCCACGCGGGCCGTGGTGTTGAGGTAGGCCGTCATGGTGTTCAGGGCGACGATGAGGTCGCCGACCTCGTCCTTCGTGAAGCCATCGATGCTCTGGCTGAGATCGCCGGTCGCGACCGTGTTGGCCAGACCGACCGCCCGCGCAAGGCTGCGGCTGATGCTGAGCGCGATCCAGGTCGCGGAAACCACCGCGATGAGAAACGAAAGCGCCACGATGACCATCATGATCGTCTTGGCCTGCGCGCTCGCCGCGGCCGAGGTCCCGACGAGGTCCGTTTCCATCCTGACGACATGGTCCGTATAGGCGCCAGCCGCCGTCACCGTGGCCTCGGCGTTCTTGCGACCCTCGCCCGACGACAGATCGACGGCCTGGATGTTCCCTGCTCCGCGGTTCATCTCGATCGTCGAAACGGCGGATTTCAACCAGGCCTCGAAGCTCTCGCCGAGCGCCGTCCCCGATCCGGCGTCGAAGACAGCGACGCCGCGCACCACACGGTCCTTTTCGGCCCTGAGCTTTTCTTCGGCCTCGGAAAGGGCCGCACTCTGCTGCTCGACCTGGCTCAGTTCCGTCAAGGATAGCACGTAGCGCATATCGCCCCAGAGCGCCTCGACGTCCGTCTTGAACCGTTCCAACTTCTCGAGATCGTCGCGGCCTCCCCCGTTGTCGACACCGTCGGCTTTGGTCATCGCTCGATCGATCTGTGACGTCAGGTCGGTGAAGAGTTTCGAACCCTCGCGCTCCACGATGCTCAGCGCCTTGTTGTTCGAATTCATGGTCGCGAACTTGGTGATGCGCGCTTCGCCTTCGGTCATGTGGCCGTAGGCAGCCGAGAACGTGTCGAGCAACCGCATGCCCTCTTCGTTCGAGATGCCGCGGAGCTCGTCGTAGGTCTTGCCGACCTCGGCCTCGATCTCTCCGATCTTGTTCGCGAACCTCGCGGTTTCGGCATCCGAAGAGGCCAGGATCATGTTCTTTTCCGCCCTGACCTCCGACAGGATTTCGAGCTGCATGGACCTCGCAAGATTCAACTTGTGGCTCTCGGCCGCGACGCGACTCGTGAGATCGCTCATCAAGCTCATCCGGTCGAAAGCCACGCCGCCCGCGACCATCGAAAGAACGATGACCAACCCGAAGGCGCCGGCAAGCTTGCTCTTGATTGTCAGTCTCATCGCGTCCCACCACTATTTCGATCAGTTCAGGATGCGTTCCATGTCGGGAACGATGACGAATTCGTCTTTCCACTTGGCGAGGAAGCTGATGAACTGAGGCTTCCAGAGCATACCCACTCTTGGTGTCTGCTGAGCATTCGCGCGCGTGATCTCTGTTACTTCGTAAACCTTATCAGCCACGATACCGACGACGACAGGACTGTCCTCGATCAGCATTTCGATGACGACGATCCGCGTGTCGCTCGTCGTGGGCTTGCACGCCATGCCGAAGCGGACGCGGAGATCGGCGAGCGGGATCACGTTGCCCCGGACGTTGACGACCGCGGGAAGGAAGGGCTTGGCACCAGCAACACGGGTTGTCGGGATAGGATCGATGATCTCGCGCACCATGCCGGCGTCGACCGCGAAGATCTCCTCGGCGATCCCGATCATGACGACCTGCAGCGAGACGGTTTCGCTCTCCGCGTTGGTCATGCCGCCTTCCCCAATCGTTCACCCTCGGCTTTGGCCTGCCCCGCCGCTACCAGTTGAGCGACATCGAGGATCAGAGCGGCGGCACCGTCCCCGAGGATGGTGGCACCGGAAAACATCGTGACGTCGGCATGCAGCTTCGACAGCGACTTGATCACCGTCTGATGGCTCCCGATGATCTGATCGGCCACGAGACCGACCCGCGTGTCGCCGACCGAGGTGATGATGACCTTCTGGTGCTCGTCCCGTTGTCCCTCTTCTTCGAAGAGGTCGCGCAGGCGAAGGAAGGGGACGAGGTCGCCGCGGATGTCGAGGAACGATCGGGAGCGCGAGGCTTGGCCCAGGTGGGCGGGCAGTTCGACGCATTCTTCGATCGCCGAGAGTGGGATGACATAGCGCCCCTCCCCGACCCGGATCAGAAGGCCTTCGATGATGGCCAGCGTCAGCGGGAGCCGAAGCGCCACGGACGAGCCCTGCCCTGGCGTCGTGGCCAATTCGATCGTGCCCCGCAGGCTCTCGATGGTGCGTTTGACGACGTCCATCCCGACGCCGCGACCCGAAAGGGCCGAGATGCTCTGCGCCGTCGAGAAGCCGGGATGGAACAGGAGTTGATACAGGTCCTGGTCGCTCATCACGCATCCGGGCTGGATCAATCCTTGATCCTCGGCCTTGGCGCGGATCTTGACCACATCGAGCCCTCGACCGTCGTCGCGGACCGTGATCAGGACCTGAGCACCGACATGTTCGGCCAGAAGCTCGATGCGTCCGACCGAGGGCTTCGGCGTCCCGGCCCGACCGGCCTGGGTCTCGATCCCGTGGTCGATCGCATTGCGGATCAGGTGGACCATGGGATCGGCCAAGCGCTCGATCACGGTCTTGTCGAGTTCGGTATCCTCTCCGGACGTGACGAGTTCGACGGGCTTGTCGAGATCGCGGGAGAGATCGTGGACAAGCCGCCGGAATCGCCCAAACAGGGAACCGATCGGCACCATGCGGATCCCCATGGTGGTGTCGCGCAGGCCGGAGGCGAGACGCTCGATCTCCTCGGCGATGGCTTTGATGCCGAAGTCGGTGCGGGCATGGGCGAGCTGACTGAGGCGAGCCTGGGCGATGACGAGTTCACCCACGCGGTCCATCAGTTCGTCGAGACGTTCGGCCGGCACTCTGACGCTCGACCCCTTGTCCTCGGCACGGCGGTTGTACTCCCGACGGCCGACCGCCTCGGACGGCGCGGCGGCTGCTGCATCGCGAGGGGCTGACCCCGGCGGAGGTTCCGATGCGGCGGTCGGCGTCGATTCGACCATCGGGGGTGTTTCATCACGGACGAGCGGCTTGACCTCGAGTTGCATCTCGTCGAGGACGAACAGGAAGACGTCTTCGATCGCGCTGATCGGGCAGTCGCTGATGAGATCGACGCTCCAGGCCATCAGCAGATCCTGCGGGTCGAGCCCCTGAAGTTCAGGGATCGGGGACGTGATCGCAGCGACCGTGCAGGGGCCAAGTTCTCGCAGGTCGTCGAGCAAGGCGAGCGGATTGGCGCCGTTGCGCAGGACGTCGGGCTGGAACCCGATGACGATGTGCCAGCCTGGCCTGCCGGATGGCATCCCGGAGGTCGCCGGGGGCAAGGACGCCGTTGCGAGAACCGCGGGACGCGCTGCAGCGCCGGAACCGGAGCCCGAGGCGACGGCCGGCGCGACGAGGCCCTGGAGATTGCCCAGAATGGCCTCGCCGATAAGCTCGTCCGCGCCCTCCGGCGCCTCGATGAGCGTCCTGATGTGGTCCTTGGCGGCCAGCGCGATCGCCAGAAGCTCCCGGCTGACCGCGACCTTGCCCTTCCTCACGAGATCGAAAACCGTTTCGAAGTCGTGCGCAAAGGCCGCCACACGATCGAAGCCGAACATTGCGCCCGAACCCTTGATCGTATGGAGGGCCCGGAACGCGGCATCGATGAGGTCCCGATTGGCCGGCGTCTTGTCGAGGTCGAGGAGCGTGCCCTCGAGGCTGTCGAGCAGTTCACCGGCCTCTTGCCGGTAGACATCGGCCGCGTCGGGTGTGGTCATTTCCGCACCAGCTTGGACACGATCGCAAGCAGCTGCTCGGGTTTGAAGGGTTTCGTGATCCAGCCCGTAGCGCCGGCCGCCTTGGCGTCCTGCTTGGCGTCGTCGTCCGACTCCGTCGTGAGAAACACGATCGGAATGCCGACGATGGCAGGAAGCTTCCGCAGGTTGCGGATCAGGTCCAAGCCGTTCATCACCGGCATGTTGAGATCCGTGATCACCATGTGAATGGGAGTGGACTTGGCTTTGGCCAAGCCTTCCAGCCCGTCGGTGGCTTCGATGACCGTATAACCGGCGCCACTTAGAACTGTTTTGACGACCTGCCGAATACTGGCAGAGTCATCAACCGTAAGGATCGTCGGCATGGGTACTTCCTTAGCAAGAAATCTGACCGGATTCTGAGTTTAGGCTGATTCCAGCTGAGCAAATTGCGTCCTGGAGGCTGTCAGGAACAGACCTCAGCACAAAACCGCGGTGCTCTCGTGCCGCGGTCTTCGACGCCGACACGATGAGTTGTATCAAGGTGATGTCAGCCGCCCCAACATTTGCCAGGTCGAGCATCACCAATCCTTCGCTTTGAAAGGCTTGGCGGATGATCCGGTAATGGTCATTGATGTTGGAAACCAAGCAATCACCCCTTAAGCTGACAAGCGCAGTCTGGGTCACAACATTGATCCGTCGAGAAAATCAGATCAACACTGTCTCATGCCCCTGTTAACATCGGGCTAATGGAGGCTGCCGGTTTGTCCGGCATAGACTGCATGTAGATCGCCCTTTCCCAATCCAGAGTGAAACGAACGGCCGAAGACGAACGGCAACTACACTCGAAAGGGCATATCGCTTTCGAATTGTAACCTGAGATATACATTCGGCGGGATTGGCTCTTGGGTGGGGCTTGGCTGCGGTCGCCCGTTACAAGAGACGTGACCGTGTAGACGGCGAGGCGTGGACCCATGCGGAGATACGAACCCCGTCGCGCTGATTTCGACGAAGGCTGCTTAATAATGCAGCATCGCCCCGTTGAATTGCTTGCGCGAGATGCGCCGCCTGCGTTTCGAGCGTCATCCCGGTAGAACCGCGCCATGCGGCAGGACATGGGAGTCTGGACGGGAGATGACGGGCCGGTGCGCCTCATCAGGTCCTTTGGCGACGTTCCGCAGCGACGCCCCCATGCCGCAGAGAAACACGTCGAGTCGCCCCGTCGGGGCCTGGATCGGTGCAGGGCGATCGCTTTGGCTGGCATAGGATTTGCCAACGCGTTTCCGGCCCCATCCTCCCGCGACCGCTCCGGTTGCACCCGGTGTGTGCGTGCTTTGTAGACGAACGAGAGACTCTGCATGACCAAGTACAAATTAGAATATCTCTGGCTTGACGGGTATACTCCGGTCCCCAACCTCCGCGGGAAGACTCAGATCAAAGATTTCAGTGAGTTCCCCAAGTTGGAGGAACTGCCGATGTGGGGTTTCGACGGTAGCTCGACCCTGCAGGCCGAGGGCAGCAATTCGGACTGCGTGTTGAAGCCGGTCAGCGTTTTCCCGGACAGCACCCGCAAGAACGGCGTCATCGTGATGTGCGAAGTCATGATGCCCGACGGCAAGACCCCGCATCCGTCGAACAAGCGCGCCACCATCCTCGACGACGAAGGGGCATGGTTCGGGTTCGAGCAGGAATACTTCTTCTACAAGAACGGCCGGCCCCTCGGCTTCCCCGACGCCGGATACCCGGCCCCGCAGGGTCCCTACTACACGGGTGTGGGTTACTCGAATGTCGGCGACGTAGCTCGCAAGATCGTCGACGAACACCTCGACCTGTGCCTGGACGCCGGCATCAACCACGAGGGCATCAACGCAGAGGTGGCCAAGGGCCAATGGGAGTTCCAGATCTTCGGCAAGGGGTCCAAGAAGGCCGCCGACGAGATGTGGGTGGCGCGCTACCTCATGCAGCGCCTCACGGAAAAATACGGCATCGACATCGAGTACCACTGCAAGCCGCTCGGTGACACCGACTGGAACGGGTCGGGCATGCACGCCAACTTCTCGACCAAATACATGCGCGAGAAGGGCGGCAAAGAATATTTCGAGAAGCTGATGGAGGCTTTCAAACAGAACCGCGAAGACCATATCGCGGTATACGGCCCCGACAACCACATGCGGCTCACCGGAAAACACGAGACCGCATCGATCCATCAGTTCAGCTATGGCGTGGCTGATCGAGGCGCTTCGATCCGCGTTCCGCACAGCTTCGTCAACAATGGCTACAAGGGTTACCTCGAAGACCGCCGCCCGAACTCGCAAGGGGACCCCTACCAGATCGCCTCCCAGATCCTCAAGACCGTGGCGACCGTACCGACCGCCTGAGGCGTTTCGGGCCGGATCCTGAGATCCGGCTTTTGGCGTCGAGGTTCTCCAAACGCCGGGGCTTTTCCCTTTGCAAGGTTCGACCCTTGGCAAGGAGAACGAGCTCCGGCGTATTCCGTCGAGACGCCGATCGACGACCGGCACGCCGGCGTTCGTCGCTCTTGAACGGACTCCGAACCCATGAAGGACACCGCACCCGACCTTGCCCGGATCGTGGAAGACATCGCCGACGAGATGCGGAAGAGGCCGGATCGCGGCAAGGTCGCGACCTACATCCCAGAACTGGCGACGGCCGACGCCGAAGCTTTCGGCCTTGCGGTCGTGGCGGCCGACGGCACGATCGCGGCCGGTGGCGACAGCGAGGTCCCGTTCTCGATCCAGAGCATTTCGAAGGTCTTCACGCTGACCCTGGCCCTCGGCATGGTGGGCGACAGGCTTTGGCAACGGGTCGGCCGCGAGCCTTCGGGCAACCCGTTCAACTCCATCGTTCAATTGGAGCTCGAGCGCGGCGTCCCGCGCAACCCCTTCATCAATGCCGGGGCCATCGCGGTCACGGACGTGATCCTGTCGGGGCATCAGCCCCGCGAGGCGCTGGGCGAGATTCTGAGGTTCATGCAGTTCATCGCCGAGGACCCGTCGATCACGATCGACCAGGCGGTCGCGGCGTCGGAAAAGCGCACCGGATACCGCAACACCGCGCTCGCCAACTACATGAAGTCCTTTGGCGTGGTCGAGAACCCGGTGGATTTCACGCTGGGCGTCTACTTCCACCATTGTGCCATCGCGATGTCGTGCCGGCAGCTCGCCATGGCGGGACGCTACCTCGCCCACTCGGGCCGCAACCCCTCGACGGGCCAGTCCGTCGTCTCGCCCGAGCGCGCCCGACGCATCAACGCCTTGATGCTGACCTGCGGCCACTACGACGGCTCCGGCGAGTTCGCCTACCGGGTCGGCCTTCCGGGCAAGAGCGGCGTCGGTGGCGGCATCCTCGCGGTCGCCCCCGGCAAGGCCTCGATCGCGGTGTGGTCGCCGGGCCTCGACGACTCCGGCAATTCCCACCTCGGCCGGATCGCGCTCGAACGCCTGACCAAGCAAACGGGCTGGTCGATCTTCGGGGCGTGAGGCGCTTTCCCTGCCCCGAGGCCTAGCGTCGGCACACATCTTTGACCCTGCCAGACATGACGCGTCGATCCTTCCCCGAAACGGGGAAGGTGGCTC
>CAXUOD010000107.1:0-7539 GCA_964252585.1 uncultured Lichenihabitans sp.
GGGAGCTGCGCTCGAAGCTGAAGGCCGTGCATCGCGCCCTCGACCTCCTGATGATCTATGTCACGCACGACCAGGTCGAAGCCCTGACGTTCGCCGACAAGGTCGTGGTCATGAACGATGGCCGCGCCGTGCAGATCGGCACGCCGGCGGAACTCTTCGAGACGCCCGAGCACACCTTCGTCGGCTATTTCATCGGCTCGCCGGGCATGAACCTGCTCGACGGCCAGATGCACGGCACCCGCATGCGGGTCGGCGACCACGAGGTCGCCCTCGGCGCCGCCTATCCGGGTCTCGCGGACGGGAGCACCGCCAAGCTCGGCATCCGCCCAGATTACGCGTCGCTCGTTCCCATCCCGCTCCCGGGCGCCGGTCCCACGCTGCCCGTGCAGGTGCGCCGGATCGACGATCTCGGCCGCAAGCGCCTCGCCCATGTCAGCCTCGGCGGCCAGAACCTCGTGGCCCTGGTTCCACCCGACATGAGCATCGAGGGCAGCGAAGCGCAACTTCGCCTCGATCCGCGACGCATTCACATCTACGTGGACGAAAAGCGGGTCCCGGGGCTGGCCCTCGCTCAGGGGAGGGCGGCGAGCCTCGTCGAAGGGAGAGCCTCATGATCGACACGAGGGTCTGGAACAACCGCGCCTGGCTGTTCGTGCTGCCGGTGCTGTTCTTCGTTCTGTTCTCGTCGCTCCTGCCGATGATGACGGTCGTGAACTACTCCTTTCAAGACTCGATGGGGCAGAACAACTTCTTCTGGAACGGCGTCGCCTGGTTCCAGAACCTGCTCGATCCGACGACCGAGGTGGGCCAGCGGTTCCAGGGCGCGCTGATCCGCAACCTGATCTTCTCGGCGGTCGTGCTGGCGATCGAAGTCCCGCTCGGAATCGGGGTCTCGCTGTGCATCCCCAAATCGGGGTGGAGGGTCGGCGCCACGCTGGTGGCCATCGCATTGCCCTTGCTCATTCCCTACAACGTCGTGGGCGTGATCTGGCAGTTGTTCGCCCGCACCGACATCGGGTTGCTCGGTGTCGGACTGAACACCTTCGGCATTCCCTTCAACGTCACGCAGAGTGCCGGCTCGGCCTGGTTCGTCATCGTGATCATGGACGTCTGGCATTGGACGTCGATGCTGGCGCTGCTCTGCTATGCCGGGCTGAAGGCCATCCCCGACGCCTATTACCAGGCGGCGCGCATCGACGGGGCCAACCGCTGGAGCGTGTTCCGCAACATCGAGCTGCCGAAGCTGCGCAAGGTGCTGGTGATCGGCATGCTGCTGCGCTTCATGGGCAGTTTCATGATCTATACCGAGCCCTTCACGGTCACGGGCGGGGGCCCGGGCGAAGCCACGAGTTTCCTGTCGATCGACCTTGTGAAGATGGCGCTCGGCCAGGTCGACCTCGGCAATGCGGCCGCTTACTCGCTGGTCTACAACCTCATCACGCTGACGGTCTGCTGGGTGTTCTTCACCTATACGACCCATGCCGATGCACGAAAGGACGCCTGATGAGCACGTCCACCCTCAGCGCGCCCCTTACGGCTGCTCCCGCCACGACCGCGCCGCTGACGCGCCCGTCCCTCGGCCGCCCGATCGGTATGACGTTGTACATCCTGTTCCTGTTCGTCCCGATCTATTGGCTGCTGAACATCAGCTTCAAGACCAACGGCGATATCCTGGGCGCCCTCAGCCTGTGGCCGCAGCATCCGACGCTCGACAATTACCGCAGGATCTTCGCCGATGCGGAATGGCACGCGAGTTTCGTCAATTCGATCCTCTACGTCGGGATCAATACCATCATCTCGGTGACGGTGGCGCTGCCCGCTGCCTATGCGTTCAGCCGCTATCGTTTCGTCGGCGACAAGCCGCTGTTCTTCTGGCTTCTCTCCAACCTGATGGCGCCGCCGGCCGTCTATGCCATGCCGTTCTTCAACCTCTACCAGGCGACGGGGCTGTTCGATACGATCTGGGCCGTGGCCTTGGCGCACTGCTTGTTCAACGTCCCCCTGGCGGTGTGGATCCTCGAGGGCTTCATCTCCGGCGTGCCACGCGAGATCGACGAGACCGCCATGATCGACGGCTACTCGTTCCCGCGCTTCTTCGTGAAGATCTTCCTGCCGCTGATCGCCAACGGCATCGGGGTCGCGGCTTTCTTCTGCTTCATGTTCTCCTGGGTGGAGCAGCTGCTGGCCACAACCCTGACGACGGTGGACGCCAAGCCTATCGCCGGGATGATGTCGCGTGCCTATTCGGCGGCAGGCCTCGACTGGGGGCTTCTGTCGGCTGCCGGGGTGCTCACGATGATCCCGGGCGCGATCGTCATCTGGTTCGTGCGCAACCATATCGCGAAGGGCTTCGCCCTGGGCCGGGTCTGAGGAGACTGACGTGGACGGGATCGCGGACCATATCGCCTGGATGGCCTGGACGTGGCAGACGGTGGTCTTCTTCGTCGCCGTCGCGTGCTGCCTTGCCGTGCTGACGACCTTGGCCGTGGTCCGTCCCGAAACCCCGCGTCCGGGTTTGTTGCGCTTCGCGACCACGAGGGGCGACCGTTTCTTCGTGTCGCTCATCCTGGCGGCTTTCATTTTCCTGATCTTCATCCGGTTCGGCGGTAGCAATTTCGTCTATCCGGATCTGGTTGCGCTTGTAACGGCGGCCATCATGTTTCGTTTCGCGTAACCTCCGATCGCTTCGGCAGTCGGCTTCGTTTCGCGGTCGGAAATCAGCGTCGCCTGCCAAGGCGACGTCAACAGCAACAGACCCGGGGCGATTCCGTACCCGGCTCATACTGGAGAGGATAGCATGTTCAATCGTCGAACAGTTCTGAAGGGTACAGCGGCCGTCGGTGCCGTGAGCGCGGCTGGCATCGTGACCAGTACGCCGTCCATGGCGCAAAAAATGGATGCGGCCAAGAAGTGGGTCGACACCGAGTTCAACCCTTCGACTCTGTCGAAGGAGCAGCAGATGGCCGAGATGGAATGGTTCATCAACGCCGCGAAGCCCTTCGCGGGCATGAAGCTGAGCTGCGTCTCGGAGTCGCTCAAGGTCCACGACTACGAATCCAAGACCCTGACCAAGGCCTTCGGCGAAATCACCGGCATCGAGGTCAAGCACGACATCATGGACGAGGGCGCCCTCGTCGATAAGATCGAAGTCGAGATGCAGTCGGGTCGCCCGATCTACGATTTCTGGATGAACGATTCCGACTTCATCGGCACGCATCCGCGCTATAACGACATCGTCGAAGGCTCGCTGACCGATTTCATGGCCGGCAAGGGCAAGGATGTCACGAGCCCGACCCTCGATCTCGAAGATTTCATGGGTCTGAGCTTCGGCACCTTCACGGACGGCAAGCTCTATCAGCTTCCCGACCAGCAGTTCGCCAACCTCTATTGGTTCCGCTACGATTGGTTCCAGAAGCCCGAGTTGAAGGCGCAGTTCAAGGCCAAGTACGGCTACGATCTCGGCGTGCCGGTCAACTGGTCGGCCTATGAGGACATCGCCAACTTCTTCACCAATGACGTGAAGGAGATCGATGGCCAAAAGGTCTACGGCCATATGGACTACGGCAAGAAGGACCCGTCGCTCGGCTGGCGCTTCACCGATGCCTGGCTCTCGATGGCCGGTGCCGGCGACCGCGGATTGCCCAACGGCAAGCCGGTGGACGAGTGGGGCATCCGTCTCGAGAACGGTCTGCCGGTCGGATCGTCGATCACCCGCGGTGGCGACGCCAACGGTCCAGCAGCCGTCTATGCTCTGACGAAGTATATCGAGTGGCTGAAGAAGTACGCTCCCCCCGAAGCGACCGGCATGGACTTCCTCGAGTCGGGCCCGGTGGTCGGCCAAGGCCATATCGCCCAGCAGATCTTCTGGTATTCGGCCTTTACCGACAGCGCTCGCCAACCCGGCCCCGTCATGAACGAAGACGGTACGCCGAAGTGGCGCATGGCACCCTCGCCCCATGGCGCCTACTGGAAGGAGGGCATGAAGCTCGGCTACCAGGACGTCGGCTGCTGGACCATGCTGAAGTATGCCCCGATCGAGCATGTGAAGGCGGGCTGGCTCTATGCCCAGTTCTGCACGTCGAAGACCGTGACCCTGAAGAAGGCGCTCACGACGCTCCACCTGATCCGGGAAAGCGACGTCTGGCATCCCGCCATGACCGAGCTCGCGCCCAAGGTCGGCGGCCTCGTCGAGTTCTACCGCAGCCCGGCCCGCAAACAATGGACGCCAACGGGCGTCAACGTGCCCGACTACGGCAAGATGGCCCAGGTCTGGTGGCAAAACATCGCCAATGCCATCTCGGGTGAGGTGACGCCGCAGCAGGCCATGGACGGGCTTGCCCGCGACCAGGACGCCATCATGGCGCGCATCGAGAAATCGGGCGTGCAGGGCAAGCTCGGCCCCAAGATGAACCCCGAGAAGACGGCGGAGTACTGGTACGCTCAGGCCGAGAAGGACGGCAACCTCGCGCCGCAGCGCAAGCTCGCCAACGAGAAGCCGCAGGGCGAGACGGTGGACTACGACACGCTGATCAAGAGCTGGCCGTCGACCCCGCCCAAAAAGGCCTGATGGTCGCTCGCCCTTTCCCGCCCGCGGGAAAGGGCTCATCGGCATGGGAAGTCGCGGCGTCCTCCCGCGGCGCGGCTTCCCTGGTTCGACCGTCTCTTCCGTTCACCTTCCCTCGCGAAGCGGGAGAGGGTTCCGGTCCAATTCCCTTCCGCCCGAGTTTCTTCATGTCCGGCGCGATCCTCGTCATCGATCAAGGTACGACATCGACGCGTGCCATCCTGTTCGATGCCGCCTATGCCACGGTCGCAAGTGCGCAGGAGGAGTTCCGTCAGATCTATCCCGAGCCGGGATGGATCGAGCATGACCCCGAGGACCTCTGGTCCACTACGATCTCCACGGCGCGGGAGGCGCTCCGGCGTGCCGGCGACGGCGTCGCGGTCGCGGCCCTCGGGATCGCCAACCAGCGCGAGACCGTCCTGGTGTGGGACCGCGCGACCGGCCGGCCGATCCACAACGCCATCGTGTGGCAGGACCGGCGCACCGCGTCGCGCTGCGCCGGCCTCAAAGCGGAAGGTCACGAAGGCTTGGTCCAGAGCCGTTCGGGCCTCCTTCTCGACCCTTATTTCTCGGCCACCAAGGTCGCCTGGATCCTTGACCATGTGCCGGGCGCGCGCGACAGGGCGAAGCGTGGCGAGCTCGCCTTCGGCACCGTCGACAGCTTTCTCCTCTGGCGCCTGACGGACGGCGCCGTCCATGCGACCGATGCCACGAATGCGTCGCGCACCTGCCTCTACGACATCCATCGCGGTGTCTGGGACGAGGACCTCTGCCGGCTCTTCGACGTGCCGGTGGCGATGCTGCCCGAGGTGATGGATTGCGCGGCCGAGTTCGGTACTGCGGCGAGCCACCATCTCGGTCTCGCGCTGCCCATCCGCGGGATCGCGGGAGACCAGCAGGGCGCGCTCATCGGCCAGGCCTGTTTCGAGCCCGGCATGGTGAAGGCGACGTTCGGCACGGGCGGCTTCGTGCTGCTGAACGTCGGGCCCGAACCGGTGGCGTCCGGCCATAACCTGCTTTCGACGGTCGCCTACCAGTTTCGCGGCCAACGCACCTATGCGGTCGAGGGGTCGATCTTCTCGGCGGGTGCCACCATCCAGTGGCTGCGCGATGGCCTGGGCATCATCGGTTCAGCGGCGGAGTCGGGGCCCCTCGCGGCTGAGGCCGATCCGGCCCAGCCGGTCTATCTGGTGCCGGCCTTCGCGGGACTGGGAGCACCGCATTGGAACAGCGATGCTCGTGCCACCCTGACGGGCGTGACGCGCGGCACGACCCGACGCGAGATCGCCCGCGCGGCCCTCGAAGGCGTCGGCTACCAGACCTACGACCTCATCAATGCCATGCTGGCCGATGCCGAGGCGCTGACCGGCGGCTCGGAGAGCGGAGCCGAGGCGAAAGGCCAGGGCGTGATTCGGGTCGATGGAGGGATGAGTGCCAGCGACTGGACCATGCAGTTCCTGGCCGACGTTCTCGCCTCCGAGGTGGACCGCCCCGCCGTGCTCGAGACGACGGCGCTCGGCGCCGCCTACCTCGCGGGCTGGCAATCGGGGTTCTATCCGGGTCCGGAGGCCTTCGCCGAAACCTGGCGCCGTGAGCGCCGCTTCACGCCCACGATGAAATCCGAGGAGCGCGACCGCAAGCTCGTCGGCTGGCGAGACGCCGTGGCTCGCACGGTGCTGCCGCGGCTGGGGTGAGCGAGCCCGCCCCGCCCAGCCTCATGCTGAGTCGGACGCGGAGCGTCCGGGTCGGAGCACGCACGGCGTTGATGGCACGGGCCGGCGCTCCGAGGTGACCTGGAGCGTCCTTCGACACGACCGCATGCTGCGGTCGGCCCACGACGAGCCGTTGGAGGAGACCCGCTTTTTGACCCTCACGTCGGAGCGTCGTCGACGCTTCTCCGCAAGACGAACACTCTGAACAACTCGTGCCGGTATGAGTTCGTGAGGGTCGTGAAGTGATATGAGGTCGTCTGAAGGGTTTGAGCCGAGTAGAGCGTCCATGCGCGTCATCTTCCGTTGCGATCCCGCCTTGCTCGACCGGTTGGAGCGCCCGGTCCCGGCCCGCGCGGCCCTGCCGGCGTGGCTGCGGACCATGCCGGCCGAGGCCTTCTCGGCCGTGCACGACGCCGACGTGCGGACCGTGAAGCAATGCCCACCCTTCGTCGACGCGATGAGCCATGGCTTCGTGATCCCGCTGCCCTGCGACGTGACGGTCGCCGATGGCAGGCTGTCGTGGGATTGGGACCTGCCGCCGCTCGCCGTCGGGGCCCATCCGCGTTCGCCAATCTCGTTCCACGTCCCGGCTCAGGTCGCAGGAACGCCGTTCCATCACGAGGCGCGCGCGATCGTGAAGTTCAACAGCTTCTGGACGATCGAGCTCGAACCCGGCTACGCGCTCTTCGCCACCCACCCGGTCAACCGCGACGACCTGCCGTTCCGCCTGCTGACCGGCATGGTCGATTCCGACCGGTTCACCGATGTCGGTATCCTGTTCCCCGCGGTCTGGACCGATCCCGGCTTCGAGGGCGTGCTGCCGCGCGGAACACCCGTGGCGCAATGTTTCCCCGTGGCGCGAACCGCCCTCGACCTCGACTGCCGGGCCTTCAAGGAACATGACGCGCGGCGCTACGCCGACACGGCCGCGACACTGGTCGGGTCGCAGGGGACATATCGCAAGAGCTTCCGGGTCAAGCGACCCCGCTCATCCGGCGAGGCCCCGGGGACCGACCAGTTCCCGGCGCAAAGCCGCGAGATCGAGCCATAGCTCGCCCTTGGCCGAGGTCGTCATGGCCTGGGCGATGCGCCCGAACGTGTCGGGCCGGAGCCTCAGAGCCTCGCCGTAGGCGGCCTTGGCCCCCGCGAGGTCGCCGCTCTCCTGGAGCAAAGTCCCGAGGTTGACAGCCGCTTCCGCGAGCGTCGGCTCGATCGCAAGCGCTCGTCGGTAGGCCGTGGCCGCGGCGTCGCTCAGCCCGGCAT
>CAXUOD010000107.1:7549-14867 GCA_964252585.1 uncultured Lichenihabitans sp.
ACGATACGCCGAGCAGGAACCAGGCGCGGGCCACGCCCGCATCATGGCGCACGGCTTCGGCGAAAGCCGCCGCGGCGTCTTCGGCCCGGCCGATGTCCTTGAGGATAAGCCCCCGGGTGAAGGCCGGCCGGAAGCTCGGCGTCGCCCGGCACGCCTCGGCCAGGGCTTCCGCGGCCGCGGCACGGCGGCCCACCCCGAGCAGACTCCGGGCGACGTCCTCCCAGCCTGCGCCTTCGCGCGGGAAGCGCGCCGCGAGCCCCTGCAGCATCGGATCCGCGGCCGGATCCCGCGCTTCGACCAATGCGGCACAGAGCAGGAAGGCCGGCTCGGCCCGCTCGGGGGCGGCCTTCGCGGCGGCCGCCAAGGCCGAGACCGCGCCGGCGCCATCGCCGAGCGCGCGGGCCGCACGGCCGGAGAGCATCAGGGTCGCCGGATGCCCCGGGCGGCTCTCCAGCGATGTCCGGGCGAAAGCGCCGGCCTCGCCGGCGCGGCCGCGACGCAGCGCCGCGATGGCGGCCAGTTCGTTCAGCGCGGCATCCCGGGGATCCGCGGCGAGTTCCGCCGCGCAAAGGGCTGCGGCCTCGTCGTTCCGTCCCCCGTTCAGGGCTTTGACGATGGCCGGCATGGCATTGCGACCGGGTCCCTTCGGGGGTACGCGGGACCGGGTCACGGACGTGGCGCCGGAAAGGCCAGAACCTCGCCCGAGTAGGTTTCGATCACTTCGCTGAACGGCGTGCCGTCCGGCAAGGTGAGCACCGCACGATGGCGCAACACCTCCGCAGGGATCGCGAGCGCGGCGGGGCCGGGCGGAGGCAGGGACCCAGCCATCTCCCACCCCTCCGGCAAGGGATGCCACAGCAGTTCCGCCGACAGCGTCCGGCGCTGGAACCCGAGGGCCTGAACGGCGCGGCCGAACGCGACGTTCGACGTGTCGAGCACCTGGTTCATCTCCGGTGTAAGGCGAGCCGGCACGTACCAGTTATCGGCCTCCGACAGGATATGAGCCCCGCAGGCGAGGCGCACGCGGCGGTATCGGATAGGTTCCGCGGCCCCGACCTCCAGCAGGCGCCGCTGCTCGTCGCCCGGGGGCTTGTCGACCCCGAGCACCCGTTCGGCCCGGATCCTGGCAGGAGGAGCGGCCAATCGGTGAGCATCGCACCAGCGCTCCAGCGTCAGCGTGGCGCTGTCGTGGCTCAGGAGATCGGCGTCGAGGCTTTCCAAGACCGCGAGTGCCGCGAGACGCGAGACGGCGCTATCGAGCCAGGCGACGCGCAGCACGGCGTCGTCCGCCAGAACAGCCTGCATCGACGGCAGGACGGCGGACACGATCGCCACGATCATGCAGAGGGCCTTCGGCATCGGTCGTTCTCGTTATGGATGGCCTTCGACGTGGCCTCTGGCGCCGAGCCGATCATCGACGGCTCCGAACCGATAAAGCATGCAGGTGTGTCGGGCCACTCCGTCGTCGAGGTTCGTCCTTCGCACCGATCCATGATCCGCCGCCATGGCGACGTGAGTCTCGGTCGAAACTCCGTGCGGGCGTTGACACACGCGAGCTAGCGACGGCATATCCACCTTAGAACTCCTCTAATTTAATCTCGGAGAGATCGTGAAAGCCTTGAACGAGTTGACCGAACGCGAGATCCTGGCGCTCGCGATCAGCAACGAGGAAGAAGACGGCCGCATCTTCGCCGACTTCGCGCATAGCCTGCGCGACGACTATCCGGACACGGCGCAGATGTTCGTCGAGATGGCGATCGAGGAGGACGGTCACCGGCGCCAGCTCATCGATCTTTTCGTCGGCCGATTCGGCGATCACATTCCGCTCGTCCGCCGGCAGGACGTGCGTGGCAACATCGCCCGCAAGCCGGTCTGGCAAGTGCGGCCGCTCGGTGTGGAGGCGGTCCGTCGGCAAGCGGCCCTGATGGAGCGCGATGCCGAACGCTTCTACCGGCAGGCCGCGGGCCGCTCGACGGATGCGGGGATTCGCAAGCTCTTGGGCGATCTCGCCGAGGCCGAAGCCGGACACGAACGCAAGGCCGGCGAGGCCGAGGCGAAACACCTGCCGGGCCAAGCGCGTGGCAAGGAGGACGAGGACGCGAGCCGCCGCTTCATTCTCCAGGTGATCCAGCCGGGGCTCGTCGGCCTGATGGACGGCTCGGTCTCGACGCTGGCGCCGGTCTTCGCGGCCGCCTTCGCGACCCATAGCTCCTGGAACGCCTTCCTGGTCGGCCTTGCGGCGTCCCTCGGGGCCGGAATCTCCATGGGCTTCGCCGAAGCCCTGGCCGACGACGGCAAGCTTTCAGGACGCGGCACGCCGATCCTGCGCGGGCTCGTCTGCGGGCTGATGACGATCGCCGGCGGCATCGGCCACACGCTTCCCTACCTCATCCCCGACTTCGTCACGGCGACGGCGGTGGCGGCGGTCGTGGTGGTGCTCGAGCTGCTCGCCATCGCCTGGGTGCAATGGCGCTTCATGGACGCGTCGCCGGTGTCCGCCGCGGCCAAGGTCATGCTGGGCGGCGGCCTCGTGCTCGCCACCGGCATCCTGATCGGCAACAGCTGAGCGGGGTGGCGGTGCTCCGACTGGCGACGGGAATCCGAAACGACGGTGCGCTACGGTAGGGTTCGCTCGGGTGGAGAGCGGAACGGCAGGTTTCGCACGGCGTAGCCGATGGTTGGCTCTTGCGTGGACGGTCAACGACGAACGCGATCTCGCCGTTCCCTCCCTACTGGCAGGTGACCTTACGATCGCGCTGCCGCGTGAGCGCTCCGCCCGGCTCTTCTCTGATTTACGAAGTAGCGGCTAGGATAGGAGACTGATGTTCGGAGTCTGGTAGGTTCGTGGATCGTCTCGAAGCGATGGCGGTGATGCTGACGGCGGTCGAGTGCGGAAGCCTCTCCAAGGCGAGCCGCAAGCTGGGCGTCCCCCTGGCGACGGTAAGCCGCAAAGTCTCCGAGTTGGAGAGCCACCTGAAAGCCGACCTGTTGATCCGCTCCGCCAAGGGCCTCGACCTCACGCCCGCCGGCCGCTCCTATGTCGCTGCCGCCAAAACGATTCTCGAGCAGTTGAACGAGGCCGAACGCACCGTTGCTGGCGAGTATATGGAGCCGAAGGGCGACTTGGTGGTCACCGCTCCGACCATGTTCGGTCGGCTACACCTGCTCCCGGTCGTCATGACCTTCCTGGCCGCCTTCCCGGACGTATCGGCCGAACTGATGCTGACCGATCGGGTCACCCACTTCCTCGACGATCAAGTCGACGTCGCGTTGCGCATCGGCGACCTCCCCGACAGTGATCTGATCGCGACGCGCCTGGGCGCCGTTCGCCGGGTCGTCTGCGCGAGTCCGGCCTACCTCGCGGCACGGACGCCACCAGCGACCCCGCCGGATGTAGCCTCGCACGATGTGATCTCGTTCGGGAACGTGTCGGCGCAGGGCACGTGGGGATTCTGGTCGGAGGGGACCGAGATCGTCGTCCCGTTCAAGTCGCGCCTCAGTGTCAGCACCGTCGACGCCGCGATCGACGCCGGGCTCGCCGGCGCCGGCCTTGTGAGAGCCATGTCGTACCAGGTGGCGGACGTCGTACGGAACCAGCGGCTGAAACTCCTCCTCGAGCCCTACGAACCTCCACCCCGGCCGGTCCACCTCGTCTACGACAAACAGAACCGGCTGCCGCTCAAGCTTCGCGCTTTCGTCGATTTCGTCGTGCCCCGCCTGCGCGAGCGGCTGACGGCGGCGACCCTCTGAGCCGCTGGCGTTGCGGCCCGGATCGCCGTCGCCATCAGGGATGTTTCGCCATGAACTCGAGGATGAGGCTGGCGATCTCGTCGGTCTTCTCGTCGAGAGCGAAATGGCCCGCATCCAGGAGATGGATCTCGGCGCCCGGGAGGTCGTGCACGAATGCGGTGGCGCCGGCGGCGATGAAGGACGGATCGTTGGCACCCCAGGCGACCAGCGTCGGAGGCTTGTGCTCCCGCAGCCAAGCCTGCCACCTCGGATAGGACGCGACGTTCGTCCTGTAGTCGTAGAGGAGCGCCGCCTGGATGTCTCGTTGCCCGCGCCGTGACAAGTGCGCGAACTCGTCGGTCCAGGTATCCGGATTGTAGCGTTCCGGGTGCGACGTGCCGAGGGTGTGTCGTTGCTCGGTGGCGTCAAACGAGAGGAAGGCGTCGACGACCTCCGGATGCGATTTCGGGTCGGCCCAGAACTGGGCGATCCTGGCCCATTTCGGACCCAGGCCCGCTTCGTAGATGTTGCCGTTCTGGGCGATCAGGGCGTGCAACCGTTCGGGATGCGCCAGGATCATGCGAAATCCGACCGGCGCGCCGTAATCGTGGACGTACAGCGTGTACGAGGCGATCTTCAGCGCGTCGACGAGATGGTCCATCGTTTGAGCGAGATGGTCGAAGGTGTAGCTGTATTGCGACGGCGGCGGAGCCTCGCTCTGTCCGAACCCCGGAAAGTCGGGCGCAATCAGGTGATAGCGCGTTGCCAGCAGCGGGATCAGGGAGTCGAACTCTCGGGAGGAGGACGGATAGCCGTGCAGCAGCACAATGGTCGGGGCGTCCTTCGGCCCGGCCTCGCGGTAGAAGATCCCGACGTGGTCGACCTCAGCGCGATGGTAGGTGGTCGTGGCATTGGTCGACGGGACGGGTTGGGCGTTGGCGGTCGCGACGCCCGCGACAGCTGCGGCACCGGCGATCGCCGCACCGAAATCACGAATTTTCACGATCCGGTTCCTGACTCAAGGCCGGCGGGCGTCAGCGATCGCCAGCGTATCGATATACTGGCGGAAGCGGGAAATCTTGCCGCCCAGCACCGTCCAAACATGCGCGTAGCGGGCCTCGGCGGGTTTGCCGCTGGTGGCATGAACGCCGGTGAAGACGCCCAGGGACACCACCTTGTCGCCCTCCGCGATGAACTCGGTGGGCACGAGCGCGAACCTCGACCATTCCGCCAGGAGCGGCTTGAACAATCCTTCCGCGACCCGCTCGGGGCCGAGGCCCTGCACCTTGTAGTGCCACATGGTGATCCATTCGATGTCGGGCGCCATCAGGCCAAGCGCGCCGGGAGCGTCCCCGGCCTTCAGCTTGTCGTAGAAGCTTCGCACGATGTCTGTTGGATCGATGCTCATGGTCTGTCTCCGCCAAGGGGCCGGATGCTCAGTGCTCGCGATGGGATCAGATCAGCCGATGTGCCTGGCCAGGAAGTCGCGCATGATGGCGCCGATCTCGCGGGCGTGGGTCTCCAGGGCGAAATGTCCGCTGTCGACGAAACGGACCTCGGCCGCGGGCACATCGCGCCTGAACGCTTCGGCGCCCGCCGGAATGAAGAACGGGTCGTTCTTGCCCCACACCGCCAGCACCGGCGGTCGTCGCTCGCGCAGATAGGCCTGGACAGTGTCGTAAAGCGCGATATTCGTCTTGTAGTCGCCCAGGAGGTCGAGCTGGATCTCGTCGTTCCCCGGCCGCGCCAAGTAGTAGTCATCGAGGTTGCGGCCGTCCGGCGAAACCAGCGCCGGGTCACTCACGCCGCAAAGGTACTGGTAGAGCGTGGTCTGCGGCGTCAGAAAGCCGCGCAGGGCGTCCCGATTGGCTTGGATCGGCTCGTTCCAATAGGCCCGGATCGGCGAGAAGGCCTCCGACAGGCCCTCGAGGTATGTGTTGCCGTTCTGGGTGACGATCGCGGTGATGCACTCGGGACGCTGGACCGCCAGGCGAAAGCCGACCGGGGCGCCATAGTCGAAGACGTAAAGGGCGAACCTCTCGAGGCCCAGCACTTCGGTGAACCGACCGACCGTCTTGGCGATGTTGTCGAAGGTGTAGGAGAAGGCCTCGCGGCTGCGCTGTTCGGTCATGCCGAAGCCCGGCAGGTCCGGCGCGACGACATGGTAGTGGCCGGCTAGTTCCGGGATCAGGTCGCGGAACATGTGGCTGGCGCTAGGAAAGCCGTGCAGCAGGAGGACGGTGGGAGCGCTGGCATCGCCGGCCGAGCGGTAGAACATCTCGAGCCCGTCGACGTCGACGGTATTGAAGCGAACGGTCATCACCCACTCTCCCGGATCTCGCGGCAATTGCCGTCCCGTTTGGTGATGTCGTTGTCGGCCATTCCGAACACTGCGGGCAGCTCATCAATTCGGGAAGCAGCCTTTCGTCAAATGAGAGGCCTGCGCCCGGTACGCCGTAGAGCCTCTCTGGAGCGCCTGATATGCGATAGCCTTTGCAGCGTCTTGAAAGACGAGGCTTAATCGCCAGCCTTTCAGCGTCGATGTGGCAGGAGTTCGCGACCTCGAGCCGGAAAGCGCCGTCCGCAGTCGCCAGTCCAACTTGGGTCAAAGCCCTCCCGTTACGCAGAAGGGTCTTTCTCAATCGAAGCGGCTAAATCGCCGAGCGGAAAGAGAATAGCTGGCCCGTGCGGGCCTACCCTCGATGTCGGGCCCGTAACCCGAGAGTAGGATGAACCGCGATGGAAACACCCCTTGAAATCGTGAAGGAGCTTTACGCGAAACTGACCACGGGCGATGCAGGCGGCGCTCTCGCTCTGATGTCCGAGAACATCGAGTGGATCCCCATGATGGACTACAAGGTCGACGGTCGCGGCCCGCAAAAGGTTCTCGAGGGCATGCTCGTGCCCGCAATGCAGGAATGGGAGCCGTACACCCTGACACCGCACGAATTCATCTGCGATGGTGGCAAGGTTGTGTCGGTGGGACGGTTCAAAGGAACAAATCGAGTGACCGGAAAGAGTGTAGAGGTCGACTACTCTCACATCTGGGAGATCAGAAATGGTAAGATTGTGCGGCACCGTCAATTCATCGACACCGGCAAGATTGAGCCTGCTCGCCATCCTGGCTGAAACCGCTACCGTGCGTCAGGACGCAAAGTTATATCTCTGGCGCGCTTTGGACATGATCCGCCGCGAAAAGCGGTTTTCTTTCAAGAGTTGAACGCGTCATGAGGATGGTCTGGTCGCCACCGGAGTTCGTGCCTGAGTAATGAGCCGCGTGTCACGCCGGTACGTCAGGTAGGCCCAAGCCAGTCGAGCAGCACGGCCGAGAATCGAACTGTCGGACGCCGCACTCGGTCAGCAGAGCCGCATGTGCAAGGAGGTAATCGCGCGGCCCTGTTCCTCCTATCCAGCGAGGCGTCATTCGTCAGTGGGACGCAGCTTTACGTCGACAACGGCTTCAGCGCGATCTAGATGCTCGGCCCGACTCGAGTAGTGATGCCGCACGGCAGCACTGGATTCGCATTCTGAAATGCCACTGCACTGCCGCTCTCGTCAGGGCGCACATGGAAACCCACTATGGCTTTCG
>CAXUOD010000107.1:14877-17469 GCA_964252585.1 uncultured Lichenihabitans sp.
GCGGGCGTCTAAGTGATTCTACGGACCAGGGCGCCCCATCCGCGCTTCTCACGTACGTCTGTCATGTGGCGACGGATCCAGGCATCGGCGCCGAGCGCCCGGCCCGTGGCTAGCACCGCAAAGGTCGCACAGAGGAAGATCAGGAACATGTAGCTCCAAGACCATTCGTCTGGATCGCCTGGGCGCTTGTTATAGATGCCGAGCCAAAGATTTAAGGTGAACAGCGCCGCGGCTGTGCCAGCAAGCCGCACGAAAAGGCCTAGAATAAGCGCCGCAGCAAACCCGAGTTCGGCAAAATAGACAGCAGGGTTGAACAGGTCGAAGTTGGGCAGGATGACGTCGTTGACCAAATCGCGATGGATCGCGAAGGCTGCACGACCGGCGAGTTGCTGCGTCCAATAGTAGAGGCCGTTCGCGTGACCAAAGGGCAGCTTCCACAACGTTCCCTGGAACCACATGCATCCGACCATGACCCGAACAGCCCAAAGCCATAGTGTCGTACCGTTGCGCTCTCCCGGGTCTTCGCGCCAATTGACGATGGCGAGCCACAAGCTCACGGCCATCAGGCCATAAAAAATGAGGAGGACAAGATACTTCCATCCACCAAGCGCATTGAAATCGCTGGCGCCCGCCGTCAGGAATCCGATGAGATCGAGTACCGGGTTCGACATAGTTGAATCGACTCACGTTTGTTGCGCCTCGGGCCGTTGAAAATAGGCGTGCAAAGCTCATACGGCCGGTCGTTTCGTTACCGCACGCAGAATTTGACATCGTCACTTCCGCACGACGAGCGCGGCCTCAATGGCGCCGAGTAGCTGAAAGTTTCGTCAACAAAGGAAAGCTATCGAATCCATGCATTTTGAGCACCTCAAAACCTTCGACTTTCCATTGCTTGTGTCGGCTCGACTGCTTAACGTCTCGTATGACGCAAGGCTATCAATCGAAGATAGTCGGCCTCCGTAAACGCGGCGAACTGACATGCATCCAGAAACGATTGCGGTTCATGCCGGCTGGCGGCGTGACGATGCAACGGGAGCAGTAGCGGTCCCGATCTACCAAACAACGGCTTTTCAGTTCGACAGCGCAGAGCACGCATCAAATTTGTTCGCTCTCAAAGAGCTCGGGAATATCTATACCCGGATTATGAATCCGACCTCGGACGTTTTGGAAAAAAGAGTTGCTGCATTGGAGGGTGGAGTTGCTGCGCTGGCTGTCGCCTCTGGACAGGCAGCGAGTGCTTTATCTGTCCAAAACCTCGCAAGGGCGGGTGATAACATCGTCAGTTCGGACGGCCTCTACGGCGGCACTTGGAACCTGTTCGCCAATACCCTGAAGGACCAGGGTGTCGAGACACGGTTCGTGGATGCGTCCGATCCCGAGGCGTTTGCGCGTGCCAGCGACGCGCGAACGCGCTGCTGGTACGCTGAGACCCTACCAAATCCAAAGCTCAAGGTGTTCCCGATCGCCGAGGTCGCGTCGCTGGGCCGTCCGCTCGGAATACCGTTGATTATGGACAACACGGCCGCGCCGCTCCTCGTCCGTCCGTTCGATCACGGCGCCGCGGTCGTCACATACTCGGCGACCAAGTATCTGTCGGGTCACGGCACGTCGATCGCCGGCGTGATCGTCGACGGCGGCAACTTCGATTGGGAGGCGCATCCCGACCGGCAGCCAGCCCTGAACAGGCCGGACCCGAGCTACCACGGTGCGGTCTGGACGCAGGCCGCGAAGCCTCTCGGCCCCATCGCCTATATCCTGAAAGCCCGTGTGACGCTGCTGCGCGACCTCGGCCCGGCGATCAGCCCGTTCAACTCGTTCTTGGTCCTGCAGGGAATGGAGACCCTCGCGCTGCGGATGAGGCAGCATTCTGCCAGCACCAGGGTAATCGCAGATTGGCTCGCGGAGCGATCCGAGGTCGCCAAGGTCATCCATCCCGCCCACATGACAGGGCGCGACGCGGAACTCAGTGCCCGCTACCTCCCCGACGGCCAGGGCGGCCTGCTCGGCTTCGAACTGCACGGCGGCGTCACAACCGGGAGGCGGTTCATCGATGCCCTGAAGCTCTTCTATCATGTCGCCAACATCGGCGACGTCCGAAGCCTTGCGATCCACCCGGCCAGCACGACGCATGCCCAGTTGGCGGAGGCCGACCAGATGGCGAGCGGGGTCACGCCCGGATACGTGCGCCTCTCGATCGGCCTGGAACACCCCGACGACCTCCTTGCGGACCTCGATCAGGCTCTGCGCGCCTCCGCGTCATAGGACGTCATCTTAACGGAGACGGTCATGATATTTACGAGACGTGGACTGCTGTCCGCCGCGGCCGGCACCGCGGCCGGCATCGGCCTGCGGCCCCTACAGGCGCAGGCGTCCAAGCTGCGCTTCGGCGTTGGGCCGCTGCTACCGAGCCCGACCGACACGGTCAAGGCCTACACGCCGATCTTCGATCATCTCGCGAAGCAGCTCGGGGTCGAGTACACCCTCGTCTCGACGACCGACTGGGCCGGCATGGCGGTGGCGATGGGGTCCGGCCAGCTCGATCTGGCCTGGATGGGCCCGTGGGGCTACATCATCGCTAACAACAGGACGGAC
>CAXUOD010000108.1:0-1088 GCA_964252585.1 uncultured Lichenihabitans sp.
GTCGGGCGCGTTGACCTTGATCAGCGTTCCGGAAAGCCATCGCCACGGGCGATGTGACCGATCGACGGCTTGAACCCGACGAGCCCAGTGTGCGAGGCGGGCCGGCGGATGGAGCCGCCGCCATCGGTTCCCACCGCCGCGGGCACGAGGCCCGCCGCGACGCTGGCGACCGCGCCCCCGCTCGACCCGCCCGGCGTGAGCGCCGGAGCCCAGGGGTTGCCCGTGGTTCCGAAGAGCGTGTTGGAGGTGTAGCCCTCGAGCGTCAGTTCCGGCACGTTGGTTTTGCCGACGATCACGACGCCGGCCATGCGCAACCGCTCGACCGGGATCTCGTCGCGGTCCGGGACATAATCCGCGTAGGCTTGGCTTCCCCAGGTGGCGCGAAGCCCACCGACCAGCAGATTGTCCTTGATGGTCATCGGGACGCCGTCGAGGGTGGAACGTGGCGTCCCGTCTTTCCAGCGTGCGGCGCTCGCCTCCGCGGCCCGCCGGGCGCCGGGCGCGTCGAGGGTCACGATACTGTTCAGGAGCGGGTCGATCCGGGCAATGCGCTCGAGGCAGACTTCGAGCAACACGACGGGATCGAGGCGGCCTGCGCGAAAATCCTCCCCGAGCTCGGCCACACCCTTTTGCCAGATCTCCGTCATTGTGCCGTATCCGCAATCATCGCGACGAGGCCCCCGCCGTCCGGCCCCTGGTGCTCGGCGCCACCGGACACAAAGATGCGGCCGTCGCCCGTCACGGCACTGGCCAGGCCGCCGAGAGCAGCGCGGATATGGCGTTGCGCGTTGATGTCGGTGTCGTCCAGCATGGTGTGGCGGAAGCCGCGCACGAGGCCGCTCGGGTCCGGCATGCCCTTGACGAAGACCGCCTTGATGCGAGCCCGGTCGGCTTCACCGACCGCCGGGAAGGACGCGACCCCGAGGTCCTGCAACGTGCCGTAGATGGCGCCGATGTCGAGCGCATCGGCCATGGGACGGTGGGCGATGCGCAGCGGCCCGCTCCAGCGGGCCGAATTGCCCAGCACGATGACCTCCGTCCGGGTGATCTCGATGCCCGAGGAGACGCTGACGCGCGACGAGAAGAGA
>CAXUOD010000108.1:1098-14430 GCA_964252585.1 uncultured Lichenihabitans sp.
ACGGTAGTACCTCGCCGGCGGGCCGCGGCCATGCGGGCCGAGGTCAGGCCGGGCGCCTTCACCTGCACGAACTCGACCTCCCCGCGCTCGAGGCCGGCATCGGTCATCGCGGCAATGACGGCCGCCGCCGTGGCGTCGAGGTGGGCCATACGTCCGACCGATTCGGCCGGCACCTCGGCTGCGAACGCAATGCCGATCGCGAGCGCAGGCGACCCCGAGGGTTGCCGGGCCGGAATACGCGCGAACACCGCCATATGCGGGCTTAACACACCCTCGGTGCCGCCCGACAACACGCAGGGCACGCGCATCAGGGCCGCCTCGGGCGAAAGGTCGAGCCGCTCGGCCAGCAGCAACATCAGCGATTGGGTGAAGAAACCGCGGGTGAAATCGTTGACGCCGCCATTCCCCTCGGTCTTGCCGATCACGGCTATGACGTGGGCCGGGTCGAGGCTCCCGGTATCGAAGAGCGTGCGCAGGGCCGAAACGTCGTTCGGTCCCGCCATGCCGAGCCGGAAGACCTGCGTTTCGAAGCAAGGCTTCGTCACACCCGCACCACCGCGGCGATCGGCGCGGCACCGGGGGCGCATTGGTGTTCGGTGCCGCCCGACACGAAGACGGCCGGGTCGCCCGTGATGCTGGCGATGACGGCACCCAAGGCAGCGCGGGCGTGCCGCTCGTAGTTGATGTCGGCATCCGATAGCATGGTGTTGCGGCGACCCCGGATGGCGCCGGTCGGGCTCGCCTCTGCCTTGGCGAAAACGGCCGCGATGCGGGTTGCGTCGTCTCGCGAAGGATTGCACGCGAATTCAAGCCCGGCATCGTGGAGGGCCGCCCTGACGCCATCGGCGTCGATCGCGTCGGCCAGCACGGCGTGACCGATGCGGAAGGCGCCAGAGGCCTTCGTGGAATTGCCGAACAGCAGCACCTCGCAGTTCTTGAGTTCGCCGCCGGCCGACGTCGAGGCGACCGACGAGAACAGGTCGAACCGCTTCGCGATCACCGCATCCGAGAGATCGGCCGCCTTCACCTCGCCGAGCCCGAGCGCGACGCCGAGCCCGGTCGCGCCCCGCGCATAGGGCTTCGAGCCGTTGGGATCCCGCGTCACCAGGCTCTTACCGCGTCGGTCGGCGTCGGCGATACTGCCCGGCGTGAGCAGCGGTCCCTTGACCTGGACGTAGTGAACATCGGCCGGATCCGTGATGCCCGCCGCGGTCAGGCAGCGCCGCACGGCGGCGGCGACTTCCTCGACCTCTGCCATGGTACCGACCTCCTCCGGCAGGATGTCACGCGTGACCTCGATGCCGAGTGCGAGCCGGCCGCCCGGCGCACCGGCTGCATCGCCTTGGGTCCGCGTGAAAACGGTCGCATGGGGAGACAGCACTCCTTCGCATCCGCCCGACCATACGAAGGCGATGCGCCGCCCGACCTCCTCCGGCGAGCAGCCGAGATGACGGGCGAGCAGCAGTTGGTAGGACAGGGTGGCGAAGCCGCGCGTAAAATCGTTGGCGCCGCCGTTGCCCTCCGTCTTGCCGATCAAGCACACGATAGCCCGGGGATCGACGGATCCGGCTTCGATCAGCCGATCGAGTTCCGACACGTCGCTCGGCGCATTCATGGCCACCTTGTGAACGCCGATGTCCATCCGTCTCTCCTGCTCCGCCGACGAGGCCGGCCCGCGAGCCGCGTGCCGCCGAGATGACCCGCGCATTGCTGTATTGGGGCTAAACGCGCCGTGACCGCGTGCGCCTCTCGGTCTATCCGGTTGTCGTGAATGTCGGCTGCGTCGCGCGCCAGGCGCATCGACCCTCGTGCCTGGTGCCCGCGTGCCTTGCGGCCCGTACATTTATCATACAACGTCACCGGACTCGACAAGAGCTCGAAAGACCCATGTCCCGTCAAGCCGGACGTCATCTTCTGCAAATTCCAGGGCCGACCAACGTGCCCCTGCCGATCCTCGAAGCGATCGCCCGCCCGACGATCGACCATCGTGGGCCCGAGTTCCAGGTGCTGGGCCACGCGGTGCTCGACGGCATCAAAACGATCTTCAAGACGGCGTCGCCGGTCATCATCTATCCGGCTTCGGGAACCGGTGCTTGGGAGGCGGCACTCGTCAACACGTTGTCGCCGGGCGATGCCGTGCTGATGGCCGAAACCGGGTGGTTTTCGACACTTTGGCAAAAGATGGCTGCGCGGCTCGGCCTCGAGACGATCGTGATGTCCGGTGATTGGCGGACGCCGGTTCGTGCCGAAGGCATCGCGGAGCGGCTGATGGCCGACAAGGACCATCGCATCAAGGCCGTCGCCATCGTCCACAACGAAACCTCGACAGGCGTCACGTCCGACATCTCGGCCGTGCGGCGGGCGATGGATGCGGCGCGGCACCCGGCGCTTCTGCTGGTCGACACGATCTCGTCGCTGGCGTCCATCGACTACCGGCACGACGAGTGGGGGGTCGATGTCACGGTCGGCGGCTCGCAGAAGGGGCTGATGCTGCCCCCTGGGCTCGGCTTCAACGCCGTCTCGGGCAAGGCGCTGGAAGCGTCCCGGGCCGCGCGGATCCCGCGCAGCTATTGGGCCTGGGACGACATGCTGGCCGCTAACGCCAACGGGTTCTTCCCTTACACGCCCTCGACCAACCTGTTGCAGGGTCTGAAGGTCGCGATCGAGATGCTGCACGAGGAGGGCCTCGACGCCGTTTTCGCCCGGCATCGACGCGCCGCACACGCGGCGCGACGCTGCGTGACGCAATGGGGCTTCGAGATACAATGCACCGACCCGGAGGCCTATTCGGCCTCGCTCACGGCCGTGCGACTGCCCGATGGCGTCTCAGCCGACCGGCTCCGCGCCGAGATCCTGGCCCGCTGCAACGTGTCGCTCGGCAACGGTCTCGGCCCCCTGGCCGATCGGGTTTTCCGGATCGGCCACCTGGGCGATTTCGCCGACACGGCCGTCACCGGCACGCTGGCTGCCATCGAACTCGGGCTGCGTGCCCTGGCGATCCCGTTCGATGCGGACGGGCTCGGCGCAGCCCTTGCTTCGCTCGCCGGCAACGCGCCACCGAGCCGCGCGGCGGCGGCTGATTAACAGCGGGTTCCAACGATGAAGCTGATCGGGGTGGATGTCGGGGGAACGTTCACGGACATCGTCTATGGCGACATGGCGACCGGGACCGTGGCGATCCACAAGGTCTCGACCACACCGGCCGACCCGTCCCAGGGCGTCATGGCGGGCGTTCTGGAGCTGTGCAGGGCACAGGGCGTCGATCCGGCCGAGGTCGCCTACGTGCTGCACGGCACGACCACGGCCACCAACGCGGTGCTCGAGCACAAGGGCGCGCGCGCCGGGATGATCACCAACGAGGGCTTCCGCGACATCCTTCACATCGCGCGCCACCAGCGCGTCGAGCATTACTCGATCCGACAGGAACTGCCCTGGCAGAGCCGGCCGCTGATAGAGCGGCGCTACCGCAAGACGGTCAGGGGCCGGCTGGTTCCGCCGACCGGCACCGAACTCGAGCCGCTCGATGAGGCCGGCGTGCGGCGTGCGGCCCTGGAGCTCAAGGCCGAGGGGGTCGAATCCGTCGCGGTGTGCTTCTTGTTCTCCTACCTCAATCAGGCCCATGAGGACCGGGCCGCCGCGGTCGTGCGCGAGGTGATGCCGGAGGCCTTCGTCACCACCTCGTCGGTGGTGTCGCCGCAGTTCCGGGAGTTCGAGCGTTTCACGACGGCGGCGCTGGCGGCCTTCATCGGCCCCAAGGTGCGGCGCTACGTCGAGCACCTCGACAATGCCTTGAAGGGCGCCGGCCTCGTCGCAGACCTGCGGATCATGGCCTCGAACGGCGGTGTCGCGACCGCGGCCATGGTGGCCGAGAGGCCTGCACTGACGCTTCTGTCGGGCCTTGCGGCGGGGGTGCTCGGCGGTGGATGGATCGGCGACCGCGCAGGGCGACGCAAACTCATCACCTTCGACATCGGCGGCACCAGTGCAGACATCGGGATCATCCAGAACGGCGAGATCGTCCAGACGGACGCACGCTCGACCTTCATCGGGGGCTTCCCCCTGCTGATGCCGATGATCGACGTCCACACGATCGGGGCGGGCGGCGGCTCGATCGCCTACCGCGATCGCGGCGGCGCCTTCAAGGTGGGGCCGCGCAGCGCAGGCGCCGTGCCGGGGCCGGCCGCCTATCTGCGAGGCGGCACGGAACCGACCGTGACGGACGCCAACCTCGTGCTCGGCCGGCTGGATCCGGGCGATTTCCTGGGTGGCGGCATGCGCCTCGACGCCGCGGCCGCGCGCCGCGTCATCGACGCCTTCGCGACCGAGATGGGGCTCGATCCGTTCGAGGCGGCCGAGGGTATCTTGACCGTCATCGACAGCAACATGGCCAATGCGGTGCGCTCGCGCACGACCCAGAAAGGGATCGACCCGCGCGAGTTCGCCTTGGTGGCCTTCGGCGGCGCCGGTCCGTTGCACGGCGCCGCGGTCGCGGCCATGCTCGAGATCCCGGAGGTCATTGTTCCTCCTTACCCCGGCATCACCTCGGCCATGGGGCTGCTCACGACCGATCTCAGATATGATGCGATCCGCACGCAGTTTCAGGTGAGCGGCACCGTCGATCTCGACCGGCTGCAGGCCGATTTCGCCGGCATGGAAGCGGCGCTGGCCGACCAGTTCCGGGCCGATCACATCGACCCCGCGGGCGTCGCCTACAGCCGCGCCGGCGACCTGCGCTACGTCGGACAGGGCTACGAACTCCGCATCGCCGTCCCCGCGGGCGTGCTGACGGCGGCCGATCTCGACGAGGTCTTCGATCGCTTCCACGCCGCTCACGCGGCCGAGTACGGCCACGCCTTCGCAACGAACCCGATCGAAATCGTCAACGTGCGCGTGAGCGGGGCCGGTTACATGCCGAAACTCACCACCCTGACGGCGCCCACCGGCGGCTCGCTGAAGGCGGCGCTGATCCGCACCGAACCGTGCCGGTTCCGCGTTGCGGGGCTGCTCCGGGCCGTGCCCACCGCCTACTACCGGCGTACGCTGCTGCCGATCGGAGAGCGTTTCGCCGGCCCCGCCATTGTGCTGCAGACTGACAGCACGACCGTGATCCCGCCCGGCACCACCGCCGTCGTCGACCCGATCGGCAACGTCATCATCGATCTCAGGAGCCCCGCATGAATGCGCCCCTCCGTCCGCCCGCGGCGACCCGCGTCGACCCCGTCACGGCCGTCGTGATCCATGGTGCGCTCGAGAGCATCGCGGTCGAGATGGGCCACAAACTCATGCGGATGAGCTATTCCTCGATCATCCGCGAGTCGGAGGATTTCGGCGCGGCCCTGACTGACGCGGGCGGACGCCAACTCTGCGAATGCCGCATGAGCACGCCGCTCCAGTCGGGGCCCATCCCGGGGTACGTCCGCGGGATTCTGGCGCGTCTGAAATCCAGGGGCGAGACGATCAATCCCGGCGACGTGATCATGCACAACGATCCCTACGCCGGCGCGTCGCACGGCCCGGATGTCGGCTTTTGCGTACCCGTGTTCCTCGACGGCACGCTGATCGGCTTCTCCGTCACCACCGCCCACCACCTCGACATCGGCGCCCTGGCGCCCGGCAGTTGCGGCATCGTCGACGCGGTCGACACCTATGCGGAAGGGCTGCAGTTCAAGGCCATCAAGGTGTTCGAGGAGGGCCGCCGCAACACGATGGTCTGGCACATGCTGCGCGACAACATACGGGCGCCCGACCTCGTCGTCGGCGACATGGAGGCGCAGATCAAGGCGGCGCAGATCGGCGCCGAGCGCTACCTCGCCCTCGTGAAGAGCTATGGCCTCGACACTGTCAACGCCGCCTACGATGACCTGATGGACTATTCCGAGCGCCTGATGCGCGACGCCATCCGGGCGCTGCCCGATGGCCGTTATCAGGCCCTCACGCAGATCGACGGCTACCTCGACGATCCCGACCCGAGCCGGCGCGAACTGCCGATCGCCGTCGCCATCACGGTCTCGGGCGACGAACTCGTCGTGGACCTCACCGGCACGGCGCCGCAAATACCCGACAAGCCGATCAACATGCCGCTCGAAGGCACGGTGGACTGCGCGATCTGGCTCACCATCCGGTCGATCCTGCTCGACAGCACGGTCTACGGCAACATTCCTCAGAACAGCGGGCTGACGCGGCCCATCACCATCGTGGCGCCCCTCGGCTCGCTGGCGAACCCCATCTTCCCGGCGCCGGTGATCGCCCGCTTCTGCCCGGGCAACCAGCTGGCCGATACCGTCATGAAGGCGCTGGCCCAGGCCGTGCCGCAGCAGGTGAGCGCCGGCATCGGCAACCTGCGCGTCGTGGCGATCAGCGGCCTGCACCACGGCCAGCACTGGGTCCACATGGAGATCATGGAAGGCAGCTACGGCGGCCGCTACGGATTGGACGGCATGGACGCCGTAGACACGCTCTACGCCAATACCCGCAACAACCCGATCGAGGATATCGAGACCCATCTACCGCTGCGCGTGAACCGCTACGAATTGCGCAACAACGCGGCGGCATCGGGCGAGTGGCGTGGCGGTATCGGCGCGGTGCGGGAGTTCATGTTCCTCGAAGACAGCGGCTTCGCGCTCGAGGGCGACGGCCACCGCTTCCAGCCATGGGGGTTCGACGGCGGTACCGACGGCTACACCGCCTCGCTGGTGCTGCACGACGCGGCAAGCAACGTCGATATCGAGCTTCCCTCCAAAGTTCCCTACCACAAGGCCAAGGCCGGCGACCGCCTTGTGTCGCTCGGCCCGAGCGGCGGCGGCTACGGCGACCCCTTCCGCCGCGATCCGGCAAGCGTGCTCGACGACGTGCTGGACGAACTGATCACGGCCAGAACGGCGGGCGAGGCCTATGGGGTCGTGATCGAGGCGGCAAGGGTGAACGAGCCCGCGACCGCCGAACTGCGACGACGGCGGCTGGCAGCCTTGCCTGGATGAAGCCACGGTTGGCACTGGGTTCGGGGTGAGATCATGCTCTGCCTGACGCCATCGATCACGGCGGTCTATCCGACGATCCGCACCGGCTCCGGCAAGGGCACGAACTGCTCGTCGGACGCCGTGCCGTCCACGAAGGTGAGCACCACGAAGCGACCCGCCCGCTCCAGGGCTGACAGCGGGTAGTGCCATGTATCGGCCCTGTAGTTGATGCCGGTGTCGCCCGGCACGCGGAAAGCCCGCAAACCGGCGATGTCGGGGAGGCCGTCGGCTCCGTGAGGTGCCACGAGCACCAGATAGCTCGCGCACGCGATCGGCACGAAGGCCTGGGAGGAGTGGACGTGCCGCTCCATCTCGACCGCCGTGAGCGGTAGGGCCTTGGGTTCGACGTTGGCGAGGCTGAGGCGCGTCTTGGCACCCGCCCGATCGTTCTGCAGCTCCTCGATCAGGTCCTGCCGCGCCGTCCCGTCCACCTGCGGCGGTAGCAGCAGGCCAAACGGCATGAAGGCTTCGGCCGTGATGTCCTCCAGGGTCAAGGTCTTCATGCCGCGGCCTCGGCGGGGTGATGGGTCAACCAATGCTGGGCGATGTCGATCCGCTTGCAGACCCACACGTCCGGCTTGGCCTTCACGTAGTCGAGGAATTGGGCGAGGCCCGAGGCCCGGCCCGGATGGCCCAGCAGGCGCATGTGCATCCCCACATTCATCATCTTCGGCGCCGCGTGGCCTTCGTGGTAGAGCATGTCGAAGGCTTCGCGCAGGATGACGAAAAAGTCCTCGCCGCTTCCGATGTTGCCGGTTCCAAATTTCAGATCGTTGTTGGTCAGCGTGTAGGGGACGACGAGATGCGGACGACCGTCCGCCTGCACGTAATAGGGCAGTTCATCCGCATAGCTGTCGCTGTCGTAGAGAAAGCCGCCTTCCTCCATCACCAACCGGCGCGTGTTCACGCTCGGCCCATAGCGGCAGTACCAGCCGAGCGGCCGCGCGCCCACGGTCCGCTGCAGGCTTTCGACCGCGAGGCGGATGTGCTCGCGCTCCTCCTCCTCGCTCAGCTTGAAATGCTCGACCCAGCGCCAGCCATGACAGCAAATGTCGTACCCCGCCGCCTGGATGGCGGCCGCCGCGGCCGCATTGCGCTCGAGCGCCAGCGCGCAGGCGTAGACCGTCATCGGCAGATCGCGCTCCTCGAACAGGCGGAGGAGGCGCCAGAAGCCGACGCGGCTGCCATACTCAAACATGCTTTCGGCCGCGAGATCACGGTCGCCGCGGGGCACGGCGGCGCTCGCCAGTTCGGTCAGGGCCATGTCGCTGACCCCGTCCTGATCCATCATGCTGTACTCGGACCCTTCCTCGTAGTTCAGCACGAAGTTCAAGGCGAGGCGCGCGCCTTTGGGCCATCGTGGGTCGGGCGGGCGCCCGCCGTAGCCGACGAAGTCGCGGTCGAGCGAGCGGGCAATCACGTCGAGGCCTCCTTCAGAATTGCTGTTCTTGCCGTCCGCGGACGAGTTGCGACAGGCAGACCGCGATCACCAATGCGCCGCCGTAGAACATCTCCTGGATGAACGAGCTGAAGCCCAGGAACACCAGACCCGTGATACCGGTCACCAAAAAATAGACCGCGACCGTCGAGCCCCACGGATTGAACCGGCCCGGCACGATGCTGGTCGACCCGAGAAAGGCGGCCGCGAAGGCTGGCAGCTGGTAGGATACGCCGGACACAGGATCGGCCGCACCCTGCGTTCCGGCGTAGAGCACGCCCGCCAGAGCGCCGAAGAGCCCTGAGACGGCCATGCAGGCGATGCGGACCCGGTCCGTGTTGATGCCGCTGAGCCTCGCCACCTCGCGGCCACGCCCGACGAAGAGGATGCGACGCCCGAGTGCCGTATAGTCGAGCAGATACCAGATCAATGCTGCCAGACCGACCGCGTAGTAGAATTCGAGTGGAACGCCGAACAGCCTGTCGATGATCACCACGTTGATCAGCGTCTGCGAAATGCCGCTGATCGTCATCGAGTCGCTCATCCACAACGTGAACCCATGCAGGAAGGTGCCCGTCCCCAGCGTCACGATAAGCGAATGGATGCGAAAGACCGTGATCAGCAGCCCGTTGACGATCCCGAACAGGAGACCGAAAGCGAGTGCCGCCAGCACGGACCAGCCGATACCGATGCCGTAGTTCACGTTGAGCACCGCCACCATCATAGAGGCGAGCGTCATCACGAAGGCGATGGAGAGATCGAAATCGTTCGCCGTCAGCGGGATGATCAGCCCGAGCGTCACCACCACGAGCACCGCCTGCGATCCGAGAATGGTCGACAGGTTCGGCCAGGTCAGGAACGTGTCCGGCCGCAGGGCGCCGAAGATGGCGATGAGCACAAGCCAGACAACGATGAGGCCGAACTGCTCGGCGCGACGGGCGAAGAGCCCGGTCCCGCGCTTGGGTCGGGCCGCTGGACCATCGAGCGATCTATCCTGCGACATGGCCGAACCCTTCTTGGCCCGAACCGCCGAGGCTGCGCTCGGCAATGGCCTCCTTGCTGATCGCGGCACCCTCGAGCGTCGCCACCACGCGCCCGGCGACGAAGATGAGCACGCGGCTGCAGATCGAAGCGAGTTGTTCGTAGTCGGAGCTCGCGCAGAGTACGCCGGCCCCCGAGGCCGCGGCTTCCGCGATATGGCGAAACACCGTCTGCCGCGCCCCGATGTCGACGCCTTGCGTCGGCTCGTCGAGCAGGATCAGCCGCGGGTTCATCTGGAACCATTTGGCCAGGACGACCTTCTGCTGGTTGCCCCCGCTGAGCGAGGCGATCGGCAAGGTCGCGTCGGCAGGTCGAACCTCGAAGCGACGTCCCATCTCGTCCGCATGAGTCACCATGGCGCCGCGGTTCAGCAGCCAGCGGGCGAAGCGCGTGCCGAGCGTCGGCATAGTGACGTTGTCGCTGACCGACAGCGGACCGATCACGCCCGCGTTCGCGCGGTCGGCGGGGATCAGCACGACGCCACGCGCGATGGCGTCCTCCGGGGTCAATATTCCGAGCGCGGTGCCGCGCCCGGCGATGTCGAGTGAACCACGATCGGCCCGCTTCGCGCCGTAGAGCAGGTAGGGGATCTCGTCGTAGCCCGAGCCGATCAGGCCCGTGAGGCCCACCACTTCGCCGGCCGCGATGTCGAGCGAAAAACCCCTCACGCTGCCGCCGCTGAGATCGTGCACCATCGCATGGCTTTTACCCCGGGCCCGTGGCGCGACCGGTGGCGGCGAGGCCGCAAGGCGGCGTCCTACGATAGCCTCGATGAAATCCGTCTTGGAGGCCTTGGGTGTATCGAGCGTCGCCGCGACGCGGCCGTCGCGCAGGACCGTCGCCTTGTCGGTGATCTCCATCACTTCGTCGACGTCGTGGGACACGAAGATCACGCTGGCCCCGCCGGCGATCACGGTGCGGACCAGTCGGAACAATTGGTCGACGTCCCGCCGTGGCAGGAAGGGCGTCGGCTCGTCGAGCACCAGCAGGCCGTTGCCGGTGCCGCTCTCCTGGCGCATCTCGCCCACCGCCCGGACGATGGCCAGCAAGGCGCGCTGCACAGGCGCGAGATCGGCAACCCTGGACGCGGGGTCGAGCGCGACGCCGTGCTCCTCGAAGCGGCGCACCGCCAGGCGACGCTCCGCAGCCCAGTTGATGGCCCAGTTCTGCGCCTCGGCCAAGCGTCCGAGCAACAGGTTCTCAAGTACCGTGAGGCTCGGGATGAGCCCCAGATGCTGGTGGACGAAGCTCATGCGATAGTGACGGAAGGCCCCTGGGGCGAGCGGTAGCGGGACATCGTGGCCGCCGATCTGCAGACGACTGCCGGGATCGGGCGGGTGGAAGCCCGCCAGAACCTTGATGAGCGTCGACTTGCCCGAGCCGTTTTGCCCGAGCAGGCCGTGCACCTCGCCCTCGGCCACGTGGAGCGAGGCCGCGTCGAGCGCCTTCTGTCCACCGAATGTCTTGCTGAGGTCCCAAAGCTGGAGGGCGGCCGCGGCTGCGCCCTCCGGTGTCATCAGTGCAGCTTCCAAAGGTCCGCATAGCCCTTCACGTAAGCGTCGCCGTAGCCTTGCGAGAGTTGGGGCGGCGTTCCGGCGTCCTTCGCGTTCTCGCTGGTGAAGATGTAGAACGGGATCTTGGGATCGGCGACGAGCGGCAGCCCGCATACGCGGCGCATCTCCGAGTCGATGAGCGCGTGGCCGATCCAATCCAGGTTCTCGCCGATGTCCATCTGCACCTGGCCCTGCTGGACGAGACCGAGCACGAAGGGGGTTCCGTTGAAGGCGTCGATCTTCACGCGGTCATGGGATCCGGTGATCGTTACTGCGGGAACGACGAATTGCGCCATGCTGTCATAGATCACGATGATGTAGTTGATGGTCGGGTCGGCCAGCAGTGCCGCCTGCACGCCGGGCGTGATGCGCGTGCCCCAGTCCGGCACCGAAAAATTCATCACCTTGGTCTTGCAGTCTGAACAATGCTTCAACTCGGCGTCGATGCCCGCCATCATCGAATCCGTCGAGAGCGGCCCTGTGGCGATGAGTTCGAGGGCGTTCATATGGCCCTTGGTCTGCAGGATGGCGTAGTCGGCCAGCATCGCGCCCGCCTTGGCGTAGTCGATCGGCACGTCGCCATCGGCGAACTTCAGCACGTCCGCCGTCTGTTCGACGCCGTTGTAATGCGACGCGATGACGGGGATCTTGGCTTCGCGGGCGGCCTGCACCTGGGGCACGAGCACGCGCGGGTCGGTGCCGGCCAGGAGATCGATGAGGCTGACCTTCTGGTTCACGGCCGTGTTCATGCCCTGGACCCATTGCGAACTCTGGCCCTGGTTCTCCCAGGTTGTGAACGTGAAGCCGACCTTCTTGGCCGCCGCCTGCATGGCCTTTTCAATATTGGCCGTGAAAGGATTGGCACTCGAGACCGGAATGCTCAGAATGGACTTGCCCTTCATGCAATCGGCGGCGTCGAAGGCCGGCCCGGCCGCGACGAACGCCGGCTTCTTCTCATAAGGTTCGATCTGCTTTTCGAAATAGGAGAGGTCATCGGCTCGCGCCGAGGCGCTCCAAGCGGACGCGGCCACCAGGGCCAACGCAAGCAGGCTCGATCGAGACATCATCGTCTATTTCCTTCAGATTAGTCCCGACAGATCAGCAAGCACCGTGCCATCGTCGAGCCACGCCGGCCCGGCATCCACATACAAGACTCTGCTGCCTCAAGTTGCGCCAGCACCGGTTCCTAGGTCTTGAGGTTGCGCTTCAGCCAGGTCGCGCTGGTCTCGATCGGCGCAGGATCAGGCTTGACCATAGAGCCATCAGCTCCACGGTCCCGGCCTCGACGGTCACACCAAGAGCGCACGGACTTTCGCGAGCGTGTCCTGCCGCTCCCGCCGGGCCGCGAGGGCCTCGTCCATCGTCACCGAAACGAACCGCACCTTTGCGTGTGGTTGCAGCTGCCCGATGAAATCCATGTCGGCCGAGATCACCGTTCCGATCATGACATAGCCCCCGCCCGATACGGCGTCGCGGTGCAACACGATCGGCTCCGTTCCGCCCGGCACCTGGATCGAGCCGTCGTCGAGTTTGGGAGGCAGTTCCGCTCCCGTCACGGCCACCACCGCGTCCGACGTGAAGGCGAGTTCCGGACCCATGAACGTGCATTCGAGGGCCGCTGCGCCTTCGTCGTTGCCGACGAGGAGATCACCGGCCCGGAGCGCGAAGCGATCCATGGCGCCCGAAAGCGGGATACCGATGTCATAGTATCCGGGTCGGCCGAGGTCCTGGACGGTCGTCGCCAGGCCCGGTTTGATCACCTCAATTCCCATGAAGAACCCCCTGAAGGCTCTGGTTGTAAGAAGCCGGGTCCTGGCTGTAGGCCCGCAGGTCGAAGCTGACGCTGGTGCGGGACGAACCCGGCCTCGCCGGCATCGTCATCGGCCACGGCACCGCGACCTTGGAGGAAACCGCCTATATGCTCGGCCTCACCCTCAAGGTGGAGGTGCCCGTGGTGCTGGTCGGCTCGCAACGCCCGCTCAGCGGCCTGTCCACCGACGCCGCCAACAACCTCGTGGCCGCGGTCCGCACCGCCGGCAGCCCCACCTCGCGCGGGCGCGGCGTGCTCGTCGTGCTCAACGACGAGATCCAGGCGGCGCGGGACGTGACGAAGACGTCGACCTTCCGCCTTCAAACCTTCCGCACGCCCGATTTCGGCATTCTGGGGAGCGTCGACGGCGAGGCGGTCCGCTACTACAGGCGTAGCGAGCGCCGGCATGCGCCGGACACCGTGTTCGACATCCGCGCGCTGGACGCCCTGCCCCGCGTCGACATCGCCTATTCC
>CAXUOD010000108.1:14530-17454 GCA_964252585.1 uncultured Lichenihabitans sp.
CCGACAACCTCAACCCACAGAAGGCACGGATCCTGCTGGCCCTCGCGCTGACCGTGACCCGCGACCCCGACGAGATCCAGCGCTTCTACGAGACCTATTGACGTTCGCAGCCGAGCAAGCGGAGTCCGAGATGGCCAATCCCCATGCGTTGACGGCAACCGAGGCGGTCGCCCTCATGAAGACGGGCCGATTGTCGGTGGTCGACATGGCAGAAGCTTGCCTGGCGCGGATCCGGGAGCGCGATCCTGTGGTGAGGGGTTGGGTTCACCTCGATCCCGACCTGGTTCTCCGCAACGCCCGCGCGCTCGACGAGATCGCCGTCAGGGGTCCGCTGCACGGCGTGCCCATCGCGGTCAAGGACGTCATCCTGACGTCCGATATGCCGACGGAGCACAATTCGCCGCTCTACAAGGGAAGCTTCCCGGCCGTCGACGCGGGCTGCGTCAAGACGCTCCGGGCCGCCGGTGCGCTGATCTTCGGGAAGACCGACACGACGGAGTTCGCGGCCGTCACGCGTGGGGGTACGGCCCGCCACCCGCTCGACGCGGGTCGCACGCCAGGCGGTTCTTCCAGCGGTTCGGCGGCCGTCGTGGGAGACAGCCAAGTGCCGATCGGGCTCGGAACGCAAACCGCCGGCTCGACGATCCGTCCCGCTTCGTTCTGCGGCATCTATGCGATGAAGCCCACCTGGGGTGCCATCACGCGCGAAGGGCTCAAGATGTTGTCGCTGAGCCTCGATACGCTGGGTCTGTTCGCCCGGTCGGCCGAGGATCTCGATCTGCTCGCCGACGTCTTTGCACTCGAGGACCGCAGCCCCTTTGCCCCTTTCACTTTGCGCGGAGCCCGCATCGCTGCCTGCCGGTCGCCGGCCTGGAACGAGACTGAACCGGCGACGCGGGAGGCGTTCGAGCTGGGTATCACCCTGTTGAAGCAAGCCGGCGCCGATGTCGAACCCCTGGACCTGCCGCCGGACTTCTCGTCGCTCGTCGGGCACCACGCGACGGTGATGTTCGGAGAAGCGCAGGTGAGCTTCCTCAGCGAAATCCGGGCCCGACCGGACCTTCTTCACGAGGATCTGACCGCCATGGCCCAGAACTCCAAGGGCATCAGCAAAGGAGCGCTCGTCGCCGCCTATGATGCCGCCGCGCAGTGTCGGATCGCCTTCGACCACCTTGCCGGTGGTTTCGATGCCGTGCTCACGCCGAGCGCCCGGGGCGAAGCTCCCTCCGGGACCATCACGGGCGATGCCGCCGTCAACGCGATGTGGACCCTGCTGCATGGTCCCGTGATCTCGGTGCCGGGGTTCACCGGTCCGTCGGGCCTGCCGGTGGGTTTGTCGCTGACCTCACCCCGCTACACCGATCGGCATCTCATTCGGGTGGCGAAGGAGGTCGGGTCTCTGTTCGGCGCCCGCGGCTCGGCCGGACGATCGAAAGCGGAACAAGGGGAAGGCCCGAGCGAAAGGAACTGACATGATCGCGATCGATACCGAGCGCTTCCTCCGCGATCTCGATACGCTGAGGACCATCGGCACTTATCGAACCGGCGTACACCGCCCGACCTTCAGCCCGCAAGACATGGAAAGCCGCCGCTGGCTGATGGACGCCATGGCCGAGCTCGGCCTCCATCCAACGATGGATGGCATCGGCAACATCATCGGTCGGCACGGGGGCCCGGGCCCCCATCTGCTGGTGGGCAGTCACATCGAGACGCAGAACCACGCGGGTTGGCTGGATGGCGCGCTGGGCGTCGTGGCGGCTCTCGCGTTGGCCCGTGCCGGTCTGCCGGTCGACGTCGGCGTCTATAGCGACGAAGAAGGCCACTGGGGCGACTTCTTGGGGAGCCGGAGCCTCGTCGGCGACGTCACCGACAAGGAGATCGACGAGGCGCGCAACCGCGGCGATGGGTCTTCGCTTCGGGACGCCCTGACGTCGGCCGGGCTCGCGGGGGTGCCGCGCCTCGCCCTCGAAACGGAACGCTACAGGGGCGCTCTCGAACTCCACATCGAGCAGGGAACGCGGTTGGAGGCGCTTGGATTCAGCATCGGCGTGGTGAGCGGGATCGTCGGCATCCGCTCCTGGCGCATCGTCTTCGAAGGCCAGCAGGACCATACGGGCGGAACCACGATGCTGGAACGCCGCGACGCGGGCCTGTCGGCCGTGCGTCTTCTGGCTGCGGTGGATGAGGCGTTTCCACGGGTTTGCGGGGAGCGTACCGTCTGGACGACCGGTCGGATCGTGCTCGAACCCAACATGCCGATGATCATTCCAGGCCGGGCCGAGCTGGTCTTCTCGTTCCGCGACCTATCCGACGTCGTGATGGACCGGCTAGAGGACTGCCTTCGTGGGCTCGTCCGGGAAAGCAATCGCCGCGAGCGGTGTCGGGCGACCCTGGAGCCCATCGCCCGCCTCGAGCCGTCCCCTTGCGACGACGACGTCCAGTCTGCGCTCGCGGCGGCCGCTGAAGCCTTCTGCCCAGGACACTGGCAAACGATGCAGAGCGGTGCGATCCACGACAGTCAAATCCTCGCCCGCAAGCTGCCGATCGGCATGCTCTTCGTTCCCTCTATCGGTGGAATTAGCCACCATTGGTCGGAGGATACCAGGCGCGAGGACCTCGTGCTCGGGGTGCAGGTGCTGGGCGAAGGAGCCGAGCGGTTCCTGGCCTGACCTGTCGACCTCCTAGCCCCAGCCACTGCTCCCTCGCGTGCATCGCATCGCGCGGCATGCGGGCGAGATGCGAGCGCTGTCCTCAAAGGCTCAGGTGTTCGAGCACGCGGGCACGGGCGTCCTGGCCACCGACGCCCTCGTCATCGATGTCGCCCATTTCCACACGGCCAAGCGGTCGGCAACGCGGAGGGCGAAGTCGGGATTCTGCTCGACCACGAGCATGGCGGTTCCATCCTTGCCGCGCTCGTCTCGCAG
>CAXUOD010000109.1:0-17431 GCA_964252585.1 uncultured Lichenihabitans sp.
GCGCGCGTCGACGCGGGGCCCAAGATCGTGTGCAGGGCGTCGTCGAACTGCGGCGAGCTAGATCGAGAGCCGTTTTCTCGCCGGAGGCGTCACGAAGAGCAACGCAGCAGTTTCAGCGGACGCGCTCGCGCAACACGCATTGCGCACTGGCCAGGTGGGATAATCACAGATCTTTATGGGACGAAGCATCGGATTGTCGGACCACTTCAATGTCCTGATGGTAGCGCGCCGACGATCCTAGTGGTTTGGCAGGTGCACAGCGGCACTCACCTGGCCACGCTTGTCACCGCCTACCCGAATGGATGAGTGCTAAGCATCCGCGCCCGAACATCGTTGGCCAACGCCGCATACCGCTCTTTGCGGGACCGTTCCGCAAATCCGAGGCGCCCGTAAAGCCGCAGCGCTCTCGCGGCTCGCGACGAGACGCTGAGGCCGGCCGGACAGCCGTCATCCATGCCCTCGCCTCGGAGGGCCCATCTCGCCAACGCCTCCCCGAAACCCGCGCCCTGGACATTCGGCATCACCGCCAGCGACTCCAGCCAGACGAGCGCGGGATCGCGCTCGACCGCCGCGAAGGCGACGATCTCGTTCGCGAGGCTCGCGGTCCAAAGGCGTGCATCGCGCAGCAACTCGCGCTGGTCGTCGGCAGTCGTTCGGCTGAATCCGAAGTCGTCCCGGTAGGCTTCGTTGTGGATCCCGGCGATCCGCTCCAGCACGGGTTCGACATCCGTCACCGGTGCGATCAGGACCCCGGCTGGACCAATCGGCGCCAATGCCAGCACTTCGCACCGCATGACGATCTCGGTCTCGGTTTCGATGAAGCCGAACCGCCGCAGGAAGGCGAGCCCCGCCGGCCAATCGGCACGGGCGAAGCCCTCCAGCACGAGCGACCGACCGACCGGACCCTGTTCCAGCACGGCGCGCAGAAGCGATGTCCCGATCCCTTGCCGTCGGCGACCGGGATGGACCAGGATCTTGACCATCCTCGACGGCCGCGGCCCGCTGTCCCACAGCGACGATTCCGCTAGTCCGACCCGCTTCCCGCCCTCCAAGGCGACGAGGAAGTCGCGCCCCCCGCCGAACTGCGGCAGACGGATCGTCTTCGACCAGGCCGACGCCGACACCGGCCCTATGCCGGCCTCGGTCGCCAGACACGCCCCATAGAGCGCCGACACCGCCTCGGCGTCGTCCGGACGCAATGACCGGACCACCACTGTCGACCCAAGCACCATCGCTCTCGCTCCACCCCGCTCGAGCTCTGGCTTGAGCGGAACCTTTGAGCAGCCCAGCCATTTCTCCGGCAGCCGCATCGGCTCGAGTTTTTGACGAGGAGTGGACCATGCCGATCGACGGCGCATCAATTATCACCTGGATCATCGTGGGCGGTGTCGCCGGCTGGCTGGCCGGCCTGCTGGTCCAGGGCGGCGGCTTCGGCATCATCGGCGACATCGTGATCGGCATCGTGGGTGCCGTCATCGCCGGATACCTCCTGCCGGCGATCGGCATCAGCCTCGGTGCCGGCATCATCGCGGCGATCATCGACGCCTTGATCGGCGCCGTCATCCTGCTGCTGATCATTCGGCTGGTCCGTCGAGCGGCTTGACGCCCCGGTTTCGACTGCCAATCTGAAGACGGCCGGGTTTCCCAAGGGGAACTCGGCCGTTCTCGTTTTCGAACCCCGAGGCCTCCATGGACCTGACCGGCTTCCATCACCTCACCGCCATCACGGCCGACGCCTCGGGCAATCATCGCTTCTATACCCAGGTCTTGGGGATGCGGCTCGTCAAGAAGACCGTCAACCAGGACGACGTATCGGCCTATCATCTGTTCTACGCCGATGGGCTCGCGTCGCCTGGAAGCGATGTCACCTTCTTTGATTGGCCGGTCGGGCGAGAGCAGCGCGGCACAGGCTCGGTGGTGCGGACGGGTCTGCGCGTGCCGGGGCGGGATGCGCTGGCCTGGTGGGTCGATCGCCTCTCCGCGGCCGGCATCGTGCAATCGGGCATCGTCGAACGCGACGAGCGGCTCGTCGTCGATTTCGAGGATCCAGAGGGTCAAAGGCTCGCGCTGATCGCCGACCCCGGCAGCGAGCCGCACCATCCCTGGCTTCAGGGTCCTGTGCCGCGCGATTACCAGATCCTCGGCCTCGGCGGCATCACCATGAGCGTGCGCCAGCTCGAACCCACCGATCGGGTGTTGCGGGAGGTGCTCGGCATGGCGTCGGTCCGTCGCTACGAGACCGACGGTGCCGCGGTCCACGTCTACGCCATGGCGGGTGGCGGCGAGACCGCGAAGGAGCTGCACGTCATGGTGGAACCGTCTCGGCCCGCGGCGCGGCAAGGCGCGGGCGGTGTCCACCACCTTGCCCTGCGCACGCCTGACGACGAAACCTACCGGGGCTGGGTCGATCGCCTCCAGGCCCTGCGGATGCCGTCGAGCGGCCCCGTCGACCGCTACTATTTCCGCAGCCTGTATTTCCGCGATCCCGGCGGGGTCCTGTTCGAGATCGCGACCGACGGGCCTGGTTTCGCCACGGACGAACCTCTCGAAAGCCTGGGCGAGACCCTCGCGCTACCACCTTTCCTCGAACGGCGCCGCGCCGCCATCGAGGCCGGGCTGAAGCCGCTCGGCCAGTAAGGCTCGACGGTCACCTCGGATTGGCGTCGAGAGCGTTGCGGTAGGCCTCGATCGCGTTCGTCCAGCCCATCTCCAAGGCGTCGGCCGTGAGTTCGTGGCCGATCGAGGCTTCGGCCATATGGGGGATGGCGGCGACGAGCGACGGGAGGTTGGCGAGGTTGAGATCGTGGCCGACATTGACCACGAGACCGTAAGCCGCCGCCCATTGTGCGGTCTCGGCGCAAAGATCGAGAAGCCGCGCCCCGTCGCCTTTGGCGAAGGCGGCGCCGTAGGATCCCGTGTAGATCTCGATGCCCTGCGCACCGGTCGCCGCAACGCGCTTCACGATATCGGGGTCTGGGTCGACGAACACCACCGGGCGGCACCCGATCGCCTTCAGGCGCGTGACGGCGTCGCGGACCAATGCGTCCTGCGTCTGGTCGAGGTGCCACCCCTCCTCGGAGGTGAAAACCCCCGGGCTGTCGGGCACGAGCGTACATTGCTCGGGCCTGACGGCCGTCACGAGCGCCATGAAATCATCGTCCGGGTATCCTTCGATGTTGAACTCGAAAGACGGCCGCCAGGGCTCCATCATGGCCGCCAAGGCCGGCACGTCATCGCGGCGGATGTGGCGCTGATCGGGTCTCGGGTGGACGGTCAGCCCGTGGGCGCCGGCTTGGTGAGCCAGGCGGCCGAAATGCAGCACGTCGGGGACGCCTGTCCGGCGCGAGTTGCGCAGCAGCGCGATCTTGTTGAGGTTGACGCTCAGCCGAGCCATCTCATGCCCTCCCTTCGTCGGATTCGGCGCGGAACGTCAGCACCAGCTCGTCGTGGCCTTCAGGCCAGCGTAACGGCGCTTTCGATAGTGTCCCCCGTCGGCCATGGACCGGTCGGGGCCGAGATCCTCCCGACTTCGCGCGAAGCCGTCCCAATCCGCGGAACCCGCCTCGCCCAGCATGGCCCTCAGGGCGGTGCCGTCGACACAGGCGGAACCCCGTTGTCCGAGATGGGCCGCCGCTGCGGCCGGGCCGCCCTGGCCCGGTCTCGGATGTGCGGGCTCCGAGATGGTCTGGTCCACCATGTTCGCCGTCCAAGGCTCGACGCCTGTTCGTTGCACTGGACCCGATATGGCACAGGGTTCTCGGCTTTGGTATAAGCCGGTCCGCAGAGAAGTCGGCGGGTCCGGCGGGAGCGATCGCGCATGCCCGTCCTCCGAGGGGCACGGCACATGAGAAACCTGCCGGTCGGCATCACCCTCGGCGATCCGGCCGGGATCGGGCCGGAGATCGTGGCCCGCGTGCTCGGCGAAGGCCCTCCCTGTGCTGCGTGGTCTATGGCGACGCCGCGGCCCTCGGCCGGGCCGCGCGACTGGTCGGGGCTTCGTTCGACGTCGCGGTCGTCGACCTTCCTGGAGGCGGGTCGTCGCGGTCCGACGTGGTTCATGTCGTGCAGGCCGGCAACGTTCCGGCGGATCTCGTCATGGGTCGCGTTTCTGCAAAGGCCGGGGCCGCGGCCTATCGGTTCATCACGCGAGCCATCGACGACGCCCTCGCGGGCCGATTGTCGGCCATCGTGACGGCGCCGATCAACAAGGATGCCTTGCGGGCCGCCGGCGTCCACTTCCCCGGCCACACGGAGATCCTCGCGGACCGAAGCGGCACGGCGGACTTTGCCATGATGCTGGCCAACGACGAGCTCCGCGTGCTGCTGGTCACGATCCACCTGTCGCTCGCGGAGGCCATCCGGGCGGTGACACCGGCCAGCGAATTGCGCGCCATCCGGCTCGCCCATGGGGCGATGCGCGGCATGGGGCTCGAAGCGCCGCGCATCGCGGTCGCGGGGCTCAACCCCCATGCCGGCGAGAATGGCCTCTTCGGACGGGAGGACCTCGACATCATCGCACCCGCGATCGCGGCGGCGCGCGCCGAGGGCATCGACGCCACGGGACCCTGGCCGGGCGACACCATCTTCATGCGGGCACGTCGCGGCGCGTTCGATGTCGTGGTGGCGCAGTACCACGACCAGGGCCTCATCCCGGTGAAGTACCTCGGCATCGACCACGGCGTGAACATCACGGTCGGATTGCCGTTCTGCCGCACCAGCGTCGACCACGGCACGGCTTTCGACATCGCCGGACGCGGCGTCGCGGATCACGCGAGCCTCAGAACCGCGCTCCGGCAAGCGATGATCATGACGGGCGGCTAAGCAGACTTTTGCAGGTCTGCTCGCACGCAAAACTCGAAGGGGCATCACTACTGCTTCGAAAAAGCCAAACCGATCGTGGCGTTCGCCACGCGAGGCTGCTCAGAGCTCGAAGGACAGCTCAGGGCATCGCGACCCAAGCGACATCGCTGCGGCAAACGTGGAAGGGGGGTGGAAGTGGGACGGCTGGCGACCAGGCTCAATCGCGGATTATCGCGCGTGTTCGGATACGAGGTCGTGCGGTCGCGCGCCTCGGCGCAGGACTCCATGATGCTGGCGCATCACGCTGCCGTCGGCGAGGCTTGCCGGCGCCCCCTCTCATACGATCTGCAGGCGCGGATCGTCATGCTGGGCCTGCTCATGGCGCCTCGCCGCGTCACGGGTCACCGCAAGATCCGGGTCGGCGGACGCACGGATGGCGGCTATGTGATGCTGGACGATTTCAGCAAGCTGCAGACCGCCTTTTCGCTCGGCGTCGGTCCCAACGTGGACTGGGATTACGCGATCGCGGAGCGTGGGATCGCGGTTCACCAGTTCGATCACACGGTCACGGGTCCTCCGAGGCGCCACTCCGGGTTTCACTTCAACAGGCGCCGGATCGACGCGCAGGCGTCGGGCGATACCGACAACCTCGAAACTGTTCTCGAGAAGAGCGGCTCGACGGCGCCCTTTTCCAACCTTCTCAAGCTGGACATCGAAGGATCGGAGTGGGCGCTGCTGGCCGAGGCCGACCCGGCAACGTTGTCACGCTTCCCCCAGATCCTGTGCGAGTCCCACGATCTCGCCTTGGTCCACGACGACCAGCATTTCGATCTCATGATGCGGGCGTTGCGCCGGCTTCGCGAGAACTTCGAGGTCGTCCATGTGCATGGCAACAACTGCGGCGGACGTCTTTTCGTGGCGGACCAGGCGATGCCCAACGTCCTGGAACTCACGCTCGCTAACCGCGAGGTCTATGCTTTCACCGACGATCCGGAGACGTTTCCGACCGAACTGGACTGCCCGAACGATCCCCGAGTTCCCGACTATTACCTAGGCGACTTCCACTTCGGCAAGGCCACCGGCCTCGACAACGACGCCCTCATGGCGCGAGCCGGGAGAACGCAGGCCGTGGTCGGTTTCGATGCCGCCCGCTACAGCGAGGCCAACCCGGACGTCGTCGATGCGGGCCACGATCCTTGGACGCACTGGAGTCTCTGGGGGTGGCGCGAGGGACGTCCCCTTTCGCTCGACGAGGTCGGGTTCGATGGACCGGCCTATCTGGCCGCCAACCCCGATGTTCTTGCCGCCGGTGTCGACGCATTGATCCACTGGCGGCACTTCGGACGGCGCGAAGGCCGGCCCCGCTTCCCGCGACCCGGGGACCGCGATGCTGCGTCCGCGTCATGAACGCTACTTGTCGATGACGCTGTCGAGAACCTTGATGAGGGAGCGCATCTGCTGCATCGACAATTGCCGGAACTGCAGACCGATCAGCGTCCGACCCTCGACGCTGCGCTGGTTGCTGATCGCCACGGGGAGCATCACGGTCCCGGCCTCGGCCCGTACGTTGAGAACACCCGTTCGCCCCAAGCTGCCCGACACCGGGTCGGGAATGCCGGGCATCTCGATGCCGCAGCCGGTGACCGACATGTTGCTGACCTGCACGTCGAGCACGGCGTTCCCCGAGGCTAACTCGCCGAGGCAGCTGACCGCGAAGCGAGGCGCGATCCGTCTTTCCACTCCTGCTGAGCTCATGATCTCTCATCCCCTAGGAATTTCGAAACTGACAGCCAAGGCCTTAAATTTTCCGGAATCCGCGTCACGCCTTTGGAATTACTTCGGCAAAGGCATCGAATCCTGGTCGAATCTCGGCGCCGTGGCGGTTGCCGATCGTGCGGCGGGCGCCGTGGCGGCGGGTGACGCGGCGCCCGTCGTAAGGTCGCCGGGCAACGGCACGGGCGGCACCGACGACCTGCCAATAGGGGCATCGAGCTCCCGGTCGCGCCTCGGCCGCGCGAACCGACGTTGCCGCGGGCTGCTCCGGGTCGAGCGGACATGACGGCCGGCTCGTCGCTCCAAGGTCGGAGTCTCGGCGACCGGAAGCCGGTCCAGCGGGCCGACAGCGGCGTCGAGCGCGTCCTCGCGGCTCGGATCCGGCGCTTGCGCCACCCTCGTGATGCCCCTCGAGCCTCCCGGCGGCGTCACGGTGAGGCGATGCATGTCGGCCAGCAAGTCGGCCAGGGGCTCCGCCCGGCACAGTCTCACCCTGACCGAAGCCGGGTAGACGCCGGTGCCCGACGCACCCTCGAGCAGGGTAAGGGGACGCCGTGGCGCGAGGTATTCCCAAGCATAGAGGCAATTCAGCCCGCCGCTCTTGCCCGAGGCATAGCCGAAGGAGCCCTGAGGACCATGCTCGACGTCGCCGGAGATCTGCATCGCGACGGTCGGAAAGAGCTTCGCGAGCTCGGACTGGATCTCGGTGTCCGAGGGTGGCGCAAGCCGAAGATCGTTGCCCGAGGCCACACCCACCATCGGTGGCGTCAAAGCCTCGACGACGATGGTGTTCTCCCCCGTCATGGCGGCCGGCCCTTCGAGCACGATCACCTGGCGCAAGCCGTTCGAGAACGACATGTTCCGGATCGAGAGGACGCTGCCTGCGCTGGCCGGCAAGGACGCGATGGGAGCGCCCGACGGCACCGTCGCGTCCGACACCGGTTCATACCCCGGATAGCGGCCGATGTAGTCCGGCGCCAGGGACGGCGAGGCCGCGCAGCCGGCGAGGCAGAGCGAAGCAACCAGGATGGGCGCCAGTCTGTCCAGGATCATCGGTAAGCCCTCGGATCGGCGGCTGTGGTCACGGTCGCGAGGGCCTGCCGGCTCGCGACATCGGAGATCTGCTGGTCGGCCGTTGTGAAGACGCGACGCGCGCCGTCGAAATCTCCCAGGTGATAAAGCGCCCATCCGCGAAGCATCAGGAGATCGCGCGTCTCGGTCGCGTAGGCGGCCCGCTGGCGCAGGTACTCGATCGTCTCCTGCCACCGACCATCCCTGTAGGCATCATAGGCTTTCTGGCTGATGATCTGGACGCCGAGCGTCCTGCGCTTCTCGGCGTTGAGACTTGTGCGACTCGCAGAGTCGACCGCCGCGTCCGTGTCACCGTCGCGCAGGTGCGACAGCGTCTCGCCGAGCGCACTGTCGCTCGCGCTGCGGCTGCTTCCGCCGGCCTGCGCTTCCTTGAAGGCCGCCGCGGCCTCGGCCGGACGTTGCAGTCCGAGCAGGCACCACCCCTCGGTTCCCCGATCGTCGCTCGTCATCGCGCGCCCTCTCCGGCTGAGGATGGCGAGGCAGCCCGTGTAATCCTTCGCCGCGAGGGCGGCAGCGGCGCTGCCCGAACGGCCATGCCCTGCCGCGCCCGCCGCCGCACGCGGCTCGGGGTCGGACTCGTCCGAGTCTCGCCGGCGCTCTTCAGGCCTCTCGCGCTGTTGATCGGAAGCCTCGCGTCGGTCTTCCTTGCGGGGACGCACCGTCAAAGGGCGCGCGTCCGAGCGGGGCGGGACGGCTAGAGCGTCCTGCGCGGGCTGGTCGACAACGGCGGGGCCGACCGGCGGAGGGTCCATGGAAGCCACGGCCTGAGGCGCGCTCGGTACGGGCAAGACCGCGGAAGGGGTCGCGGTTGCGGGCTGGGACGACCGTGCCGGACCGGGCGCCGACGAGGCGGCCAGGAGCGCCGAAGCATCGGTCGAATCGACGTTGGACGCGACCCCGGGGCGAGACGGCCCGGGCTGGCCCGTGGGTGCGCATCCGCCGCGGTTCAGGTTGCCGAAGTCCGGAACCGCGGGGTCCGGGCCATTCAGGCCGACACGCTGGAACGCTTCGAGCGACCGGAAGCGGCTGCCATAGGCCGACAACAGCCGGGCGAGACCTTCGGCGTCACGGTTGCGGCGGTACGCCAAGGCGAGACCGAAGACATTGGCCTCGGTCGCTCCCCAACCGACCGATTTGACGAACCAGGCGACCGCTGCGGGATACTGGCGAGACCGATAGGCGTACCAGCCGAGAGCCTGGGCGCCATTGGCCGATTGACTGGCGAGGGTGGAAGACGCCAGGCGCTCGGCTTCGTCGGGTGCCAGCGCCACGCCGGCCTTCTGACGTGCCAGCCTGTCGCTGACGCTGTCGACGTAGATCCGGCGCAGGGCCCCCGAGCCGTCGTCGTCCATGCGGGATGCCGCGGCGGCCTCGGCCTCCCCGAAGCGGCACTGGTTGTGCAGGCTCGCCGCATAGCCTTCGACGATCTTGACGGAGGCTTTCTGATCGGGCGACCAGGCGAGGCCATTGCCGAACCACGCCGCGGCTCCGGCCCAGTCGCGATGCGCGTAGTCGTACCAGCCGAAGGAGGATGCGGCCGAGACCGAGCGGACCTTTTCCGTGGCGGCCGACAGGCGAGCCAGCAGGTCGGGAGCCAGAGGGCCCTTCGAATCGGCGTGGCCGAGCAGATCCGCAACGACATCGCCCAACATGTCGCCGATCCCCGGCAGCCGATCGCCCCAGGCCGAGACGAACGTCACGGCATCGGCGTCGCGACCGAGAGCTCGCAGCGTCAGCGCAAATCCTTCGACCGCCTTGCTCAGCAGCGCGACATCGGTAGCGGCCGGGCCAGAGCCTCCGGCAGCGACGCCGCCGCCCGCACTGCCGTCTCCGGTCGCGGGGGCGGCGCCTGTCGCCGTCGCGGGAGAGGCCGCGAGGCCGTCGGCGGCTCGCGTGACGGCGATCTTGAACCACGGCAGCGCCGTGGCGGGTTGGCCTGAATTGTAGTAGAACCATCCGAGCGCCGAGGCGCCTCTGGAACCCGGATCGGCCTTGGCGATCTCGACCACCGCGGCCAGCCGTTCGGCGGGAAGGGTGGCCGCGGCGTCGCCGGGGTTTTTATGAGCCGCGTCGCCCGCGGCCCCCAGCAATGCGATGGCGGTATCGACCAGCCCGGCTTTCAGGGCCGGCACGCGGTCCTGCCACGACGTCGCCACGACCAGCGCTTCCTCGTAGCGACCGGCCTGCCGCAAGGCATCCACATAGCCGGCCACGACCTTGGCATCCGGCGCGGTATCGGGCGCACGCCAATCGGTGGCAGCCTTGAGCCAGACGGTTGCCTCGTTCCAATCGCCATGCGCCGACGCCGACCAGCCGAGCGCGGCCGCGCCGGCCGCGTCGTGCCGCTCCTCGATCACGGCCGCGAAGCGCTTCAGCCGCTCGGGGTCGATCGCCGGATTGCCGGGTTGGGTCAGGGTCTCGACCGCAAGATCGAGGAAGAGGCGGCCGAGCGCAGGCCAACGATCGCGCCACGCATAGGCGACATCCTCCGCCTCGGCCGTGCGCCCGACGGCGTGAAGCGCGAGGGCGTATCCGGTCCAGGTCGTGGCAAGGCCGCCGAAGGTGTCGACGTAGCGCTGCGATTGCTGGCCACGGTCATGCGCGAGGCTGGAGAAGGCGCGCGGCGTCCGCCGGTAGTCCTCGGGCTTCAGCGCGAGATGGGCCAAAAGGGGGCGATAGCCTTCCGGCACGAAGGTGAAGCGGTCGGCATCGGGCGGCAGGGCCGGCCACCAGTCGACCGCATATTTGAACCAGATGACCGAGTCGGCATATTCGTGCCGCGCGTAGCGGTACCAGCCGAGCGCCTGGGCGGCCGCGGCAGATTTCAAAGGCGTCGCGACCGCGATGAAACGCGCCAACCGGTCGTGCGGCATCGGTTCGGGCGGGTTGTCGAGGGTCAGTTCGGACACGACCGTGTCGATATAGATGTCGCGCATCACGGCGACCCGGTCGACCCATGGAAAGAGCAGGTCCTCGGCCTCGCCGAGCCGCCCGACGTCGCGAAGCGCCGACGCATAGCCTTCGATCGTCTTGGCATCCGCCTGCCGATCCGGCGACCAGGCGACCGCATCGGCGAACCATTCCACGCCGTAGCCACAACCGGCATCGTGGTACCGGTACCAGGCGAGCGCCTGCGCACCGCTGAACGAGTGTTCGGTCCGCGCCACGTCCGAGAAGCGGTCGAGCATGGGTTCGGTGACCCGCGGCGCCAGGTGGTCCCGGGTGATCGCGTCGACCATGATCTCGATGTAGAGAGCCTTCATGTCGGCCGATTTGGAGCTCCAGTCGAAGGCGACTTCGGCGGCCGACAGGACGTCGCCGGATCGTTGCAGCGCCTGCGCATAGCCCTCGTTGGCCTTGGCGGTACCCCGCTGGTCGGGCGACCAGTCGATTGCCTTGCGGAACCACTCGGTTCCGTAGCCGCAGCCGTGATCCTGAAGCCGGTACCAGCCGATCGCCTGCGCGCCCTCGGCGAGATGCTCGGCCTCGACCAGTGCCGCGAAGCGATCGAGCCTGTCGGGTGTGACGAGGTCGGCCAATGCCGGCGTGACCAGCTGGGCCACCATGATGCTGCGGTAGGCGTCGCGAAGCTGCGCGGATTCGGCGATATGCGCGAACGACACGTCTTCGGCCTCCGGCAGGCGACCGGCATTCTTCAACGCCAGCACGAGCCCTTCGATCGTCTTGAGATCGCCCTTGTGGTCGCCGGACCAGGCGATGGAATCATGGAACCAGTCGACGGCGGCCGACGGGCGGTTGTCGCGAAGGCTGCGCCAGCCCATGGCGGTCGCCCCTGGCGCTGATTTCGCGTCCCGGATCGCCTCGGCGAAACGGTCCATGCGTTCGGCCGAGATCGCGATCAGGGGGGTCTCGGCGGCGTCGGACGCCACGGCCACCGGGAGAACGGGGCCGTAGGGGCCGACCGGGCTCGTCTCGCCTCCGGACCCCGGAACGCTCGCCGCCAAGGCCGCGATCGCGACCGCGACGAACTGCTCTCGCGCCGCGGCCGACGTGGCGCGGTAGCGATACGCGAAAGTCTCGGCCTCCTCGAACCGGCCGAGGCTCTTCAGGGCCAGGGCATAGCCCTCGATCACCTTCTCGGGCAGAGCCGCGGGACCAGACGCGTCCCCGGGACCGGCCCATTCGATCGCATGGCCGAACCAGAGAACCGCGCCTTCCCAGTCCTTGTGATTCACGTCCGCCCATCCGATCGCCTGCGCGCCCGGCAGGCTGCGGTCTGCCGTGATCAGGGCCGTGAAATCCGCGAGTTCGTCGGGATCGATCGCCGCCGTGGCCTTGCCGAGCCGGTCCGTCACGAAGCCGATGAACAGGGATCGCATCACGGTGGAGCGTTCGCGCCAGGCAAAGGCCAGCTTCTCGGCTTCCTCGAAGCGCCCGAGCTTGCTGAGCGCCAGCGCATGGCCCTCGGCGAGCTTGCTGTCGCCCCCCGATCCCGCGAGCCCGAGCTTGAACCAGCCGTCGGCTTCGGCCCAATGCTCGCGGCCGAAGGCATACCAGCCGAGCAAGGCCGCATCGGCGGGATCGCCGCTCTGCAGCGTCGCCTGCCCGAGTGCCTCGAGGCTGGCTTTGGGGACTTCCTCGTGGTCGGTTCCGGCGAGGACGCGACCCAACCGCTGCCGCGCCAGGTCGAGCTTGACCGCATCGAACTCGCCGCTGCCATCCGCCAGGGGCTGACCCATGGCGATGAGCTTCTCGACGTCTGCGCTCGCCAAGAGCTCGACGGCCTTTCGAACCGTCGCGAGACGTTCGTCCCGGTTCTTGCAGTTGGTCAGGATCGCGGCGTCGACTTCGTAGGCGCGCTGCAGCAGGCCGAGGCTCGCGAAAGCCTCCGCGACCCGCCAGTCGAGGTCGATTGTCGAGCAGGTGAGGATCTCGGCATGCGTGTTGGCGTCTTCGAGGAGCCGCGCCCATTCCTTGGATTTCGAGAGCGCGATCAGACCCGCGGCGGCTTCCTGATGGGCCATCTTGGTCAGGAGGTCGGCCGAGGGACGCCAGCCGGCTTCCTTCTTTTCCCGGGCCTGGATCGCGAAGCGCAGCTCGTCCATGCGGCCGGCGCCGAACAGGTCCCACAAGGGCTGCTCGTCATTGCCGCTCCCGGTCGCATAAAGGTTGGCGGGCGGTTTCCACGTCGGATGGAGGTCGCGCAGCCGCTTGATCTCGGCTTCGACCCGGGTGCGGTTCTTCTGGCCCGCGTAGTAACGCAGGGCGCTCTCGTCGACCTTCGCCGACGCGCCGGTGGCGCGGCCGAACACCGGCGCGTCGTAGATGGCCGCATAGGCTGTGGGCGGGGCGGCGGGCGCCGGAGGAGCGGCCGGAAGGAGGACGACCGGACCCGGGACCGTAGCGGTGGCGGGGCTCGCCGCCGCGGCGGGGTCGGTCGCCGACGATGGCGCGGTCGAAGGAGCGGCTTCGTCATGGCTCGAAGCGTCGGTGGCCGACGGCTCGGTCACGAGCACTTCGCCGGCAAAGGCAGGCGCTGCCGTCAGCAGCAGGAGGGCTGCGAGGGTCAGTCGCATGGAAGACCTCGATCTTCGGCCGCCAGCACGGCGAGGAGGTGCAATGCCGTCGAGTAGTAATGCTCCGCGTCGACCGGCTCCCGCGCGAGCGGCGCCTCGTGCGATCCGGTGGCGCAGGCCGCGAGATCGAAGATGGCCCGATAGCCCTTGTCGTAGAACGGTTCTGTCGGCAGGCCGCTCGAAACGTCGACCACCATAGGAGCGGCGGCGCCGTCGCGCGTCAGGCGAAGAAAGGGCGCCAGGGTTTCGGTCGTCCCGAGGCCGCCCCAGACGACGTAGAGCGGGATGCGCAGGGCGTTGTAGCCGAAGAGCGGCGGAAAGCCCTTGGCCGGAACGGGCGCGGCCTTGATCGAGATCCAATCCGAGGGCAGGTCGACGGGTCCGAACTTGGACGCCGCCAAGATCGCCAAGCCGCTCTTCGTCAGCGAGGCCCAGTCGACCTCCGGCGCCAGTTCGGCGAGAGCCGGAAAGGCAGGGAACACCCAATAGGAGAGGTTGACCACCGGGCCGTCCGCCATGTTGCCGGGGTCGAACCCGGAGGCACCCGGCTTCAGGGTCAAGCCGAAGCGGCTCTGGAACGTCGCCTTCCGGCCGATCGCGAGCGCGATGCGGCGGGCCGCATCGCCATATTCCGGACTCCGCCACCGGTGCGACGCACGAGCCAGGGCCCAGGCGATCAGGAGGTCGCCGTCGGTCGCATTGTTCGCGTCGGTGATGTGCGGATTGGCCGTGGGGCTCCACCGCCAGGATGCGAGCCCGTCGTTGCGACGGTAGAGTTCCTTGACGGTCCATCCCCACACGCGCGAGAACGCCAGGCTGTCGTCCGCCGCCACCGCCAGAAGCATCGCGTAGCCTTGGCCCTCGCTGTGGCTGATGCCGCCGTTGCCGTCGTCGATGACCCGGCCCTCGGGAGAGACGAACCGGCTCTTGTAGTTGTCCCAACCCTGGAGCAAGGCTGAACCCTCGGGTGTTGCTGCGACCGGCGTTGCGAAGGCTTCGGGCGCCGTCCGCCACGGCGTGACCTCGATCGCAAGCGCGTCGACCTGCCCTGGCGCTGCCGCGCCGGCCGGCGCGGCAGCCGCGGTCATGACCACTGTCACCGCGAGGAGCGCTGCCATGGCCTTGAGGGTCAAGATGCAGGATTGTCGGTTAAAAATCGGCATCGACGACTGCATTATGGCTTGATCCCGTACCGCTTCACCGTGGCCGTCGTTGCCGCGCCGAGCGCAATGGCCATCAGCACGAAAATGAGCACGTAGATCTCGATCGAAGACGACAGCCATCCGGCTGCGATGAGACGCAGGTTGCCGGGCGACAGCGTAGCGGTCGGGATGAAGTAATCCGTCACGGCCGGCACCACCGCGAGCCGGGGCGAATGGGAGTCCAAGGCCGAGATCCGGCCGTCGAGCTGGTTCCACGACCAAGGACCGGTGAGGTCGTGCATGGATGCGGCAAGGGCTTCGCTCGTCGGCGCGAGCAGCAGCGTCAAGGTGGCGCCGTGGGTGCCGGGCGCTTCGTGCTGCGCCATCACGAGCCTCGTGTCGGGCACCACCGCGTAGCGATCCTCGGCCTGGCCCCAATGCGGCAGGTTGTCCCGGCTCAACCCCGTGGATTTCTGCAGGATCTCGGCAAGAAGCCGCATGGGTTCCATTCGCCACTGACCGGCCGAAACATCCTCGGACCACTTGCGATAGAGAACGGATCCATCGTGATCGTTGGTGGCCGCGAGGTCCGTCAACGATGCGCCGGACGCCTGATTCCCCGTCGCACGGCCATCGCGTAGCCGCGCGGTAGCGACCGAGCGGGCTTCGACGTGGGTCCAGGCGCTGCGCATCGCATTGAGGTCGAGCCCTGCGGCTTCGATCAGGCCGGGGGGCACGTCGGCGAAGGCCCCGAACACGATGGCCGAGCCCTTCGGGGACGGGTTGCGCGACAGGACGAGATTCGGCGTCAGTTGGACGCCTGCCGCGACGGCGGCTCGGGCCAGGAACGTCGCGGCGGCCCCCACCGTATCGGCGTCGGGATGCGGCAGGTCGATCTCGCCCTCGGCGACGCGCCCGACATAGGGAAAGCCGCTTCCGGCCGTCGCCGAGAGGCTCGGCATGTGGGCGATGCGGGCGATCGAGGGCAGTTTCACGGCGCTGTCGTCGAGCAGGACGAAACGCTTCTTGGTCGACATCAGGACGGCCGCATCGCAGGATCTGTCGGCCGGATTGCCCAGTTCGGCCTCGATCTCGACGTGGTTGAACCCGGGGCGCAGATTGGACAGGGGCACCGTGATCGGCCGGTCGCGAAACACATCGCCGGCGCGATTGGCCAATTGCAGCGACGCCGCGTCCCGGTCGTTCACGCGCACCAGAATCTGGCTGCTCTTGTCGAGCCCGGACGAGTAGCCCGCATCGATCAGCAACGTCATCTTGCCATAGTCGGCCGCATAGAAATCGGGCGGCATCAGCAGGTCGAAGCCCGCACGGAACAGCCGGCCGGAAAACTCCTGGCTCGAAACGCCGAGGTCGCGCAGGTTCAGGACGGAGCCGCCTTCGACGGGGCGGCCGCCCATCAGCGCGACGGCCCTGAGGCCGGCCGGCGTGCCGAACGAGGACTCGATTCCGGGAGCGGGAACAAGCGACGCCATGGCGGCATCGACGTCGGTCGGGCTTTGTCCCGTGAGCACGAGAATGCTGTGGCCCGGCGTCTGTCCGGCCCGCAACGCCACCAGCTGATCCTCATCGGGCAGCACGTCCGTCAGGTTCGCGGCCTTGAGGTCGTCCGTGGTGCCGACCACGATGTCGAGCCCGGGCTTCTCGACCGGGGCTCCCACGACCTCGACGACCGGGTGGTAGAAGTGCCCTCTCAGGGCCACGCTCTCGGCGACGCGCATCAACCGCTCGAGGCCCGTTGCGTCGATGCCCTTCGGCACGACGAGCCGCAGCGCTACGGCGCCGTCGGCCGCTGGCGCGAGGGCCGGAAGCTCCGCGAGATCGCCGATCGGCTCCGGCGTCAGGCCATCGAAGGTGAGGCCGGAGTTGGCGGGATCGATCTGAGTCCAGAGCTCGTAGGTCGCGGCGATCGAGCAATCGACCCGGTGACGCTGCTGAACTTCGAACTTCACGGCATTGTAGCCCGGCTCGAGCAGGCTCGCCGGCAGGTCGACATCGAGCGTCTGGGGGTCTTCCGCAGCCGGCGACGCAATCGGCGTCTCCGACACGACGACATCGTTGACGCTGATCCTCATCCGAGAGGCTTCGCTCATCACCGACACGGCGTTGGTATAGGTGATGTGGATGTGAGCCCTGGCCCGAGCCTCGGTCCCGGTCAGGAAGATCGGGAAAGCGCGCGCGTCGGTCTCGCCGCTGAACATCAGGCGATGCGCGCCGGAGCCGAACCTGTGCAGCATCAGATCGTTCGAGGCGTCGCCCACGGTGGCCTTCGGCTCGGCCCGGAGCGGCCCCGCATGGGCCAAGACGCCCAAACCGGCCAGCAACGCCGTCACGAGCAAGAGGCTCGGCCTGACGGCTCGCGGGATGCGTCGCGCCCGAAGAATCGAATCGACGCGGTGCGGGGGCGAGAACACGACGGTCACTGGCGCGCCACCGTCGCGAAGGGTCGTTCATCCCCGCTCGCAGTGGAGTGGGCTGCCTGGGCATTGGCCGGGAAGGCGTGGGTCGCATCCGGACGGGCGGCCACTTCGACGGGCCTTGGCAGGCCTGGCGGTGCCGCCACGGGGCGACGTGCCGCGGCCAGATGGCGAAACAGGAAGGCGAAGCCCCGGAAGGGTTCCGTCAAGCCCCAATGCACGAAACTCGCGATCCCGCCGAAGATCGATTTGTGATTGCGACGCTTCGCCCGGAAAGCCTCCAGGGTGTCGCTGCCGGGATGGAGCGTGGAGGCGATCATGCGGTAGTGCTCGGCTTTCAGGCTAGGAAAGCCGAAATCCGCCCGGAGGCCGTCCTCTCCACCGTTGGCGAACTCGAGCGTCACCGGTACGGTCTGGGCCACCTGACCCGCACGTTTGGGAACGTTCAGGATGCCCACCGTGCCTCTCGGCAGCCGAGCCGGAATGCCGCCAGCCTCCGCCGAGACGCTGCAGCCGCTGGTCGAAATGGTGTCGATCCTGACCTGCACGATGACGGTTCCGATCGCGATCTCGGCGGGACGATTGAGCGAGCGCGCCACGGCGCGTCGCTCCGACACGACGCCCAAGGCTGCGCCGGCGAGCAGCAGGTTGA
>CAXUOD010000110.1:0-17419 GCA_964252585.1 uncultured Lichenihabitans sp.
AGCTAAGCGGCAGTGGCTCTGCCGACCGACCGGGGCCAGGTACCCCACCCTATGATGCCGCACGAGGCGGCGTCCTCGACCCGCGGTATAATGTCCAGGGCCTACGGCCACGGTGTCGTGGTGCTGCCAGAGAGGATTGAACTCTCGACCTCTCCCTTACCAAGGGAGTGCTCTACCACTGAGCTACGGCAGCCAAGGCGATGAAACGCCGCCCGCATTTCGCATCGCGGGGCGAGGCGTGCTGTGCCACAGGCCACGCGGCGAAGCAAGCGCGCTCTCCGGCTATGACGTCAGATCGCTGCAGGCCGGCTTGCGCTGTCGCGCTGACCGCCGGGCCTATGCTAAGGACGTGGCGACGTGCCGACCGACGCGCTTTCGAGACGATGGAGACTCCCCATGAAGCCCATGAAGTTCGGACTGGGGCAACCCGTCAAAAGGCTCGAAGACGCCAAATTCATCACCGGCGCGGGGCGCTACACGGACGATGTCGAGCCCGAGGGCACGCTGCACGCCGTCGTGGTCCGCTCGCCCCATGCGATGGCGAGCTTCACGATCGCGGACACGGCGACTGCCGCGGCCCACCCCGGCGTCCGGTTGATCCTCACGGCCAGGGACGTGGCGCATCTGGAGGGCCTGCCCTGCCTCGCGCCGATGTCGAACCATGACGGCAGCCCGATGCCGCTGCCGCCCTACCCGGTCCTGGCGTTCGGAAAGGTGCGGCACGTCGGCGACGCGGTCGCTCTGGTCGTTGCCGACACCATCGATGCGGCCCGGGCCGGTGCAGAAGCGCTCGAGATCGACTACGACGCCGAGACCGCGGTCATCGGCATGACCGAAGCCTTGGCACCCGGCGCACCGGCGATCTGGCCCGAGATCGGCACCAACCTCGCCTACGACCAGCACCTCGGCGACCGAGCCGCGACGGACGCCGCTTTCGCCGCCGCGGCCCACCGGGTCAGCCTCACGGTGGTCAACAACCGCCTGGTGGCGAACTACATGGAGCCTCGCGCCGCCATCGGCGAGTACGACCGCGCGTCGGGACGCTATACCCTGACGACCGGCACCCAGGGCGTGCACGGCCTGCAGACCTCGGTGGCCGAAAAGGTCATGAAGCTCAAAACGGAGGAACTCCGCGTCGTGACCCACGATGTGGGCGGCGGCTTCGGCACCAAAGCTGTCATCTATCGGGAGTATCCGCTCCTTCTGGTCGCGGCCGAGCGAACCGGTGCGCCTGTGAAATGGGTGGCGGACCGCACGGAGCACTTCCTCGGCGATGCCCAGGGCCGCGACAACGACACGACGGCCGAGATGGCCCTCGACCGGAACGGCCGGTTCCTGGCCATGCGGGTCGACATCTTGGGCAACCTCGGAGCCTATCTGTCGCAGTTCGGACCCTACATCCCGTGGCTCGGCGCCACCATGGCGACCGGAACCTACGACATTCCGGCGCTCTATGCCCGGTGCCGGGGGGTCTATACCAATACGGTGCCGGTCGATGCCTACCGGGGGGCCGGGCGTCCCGAAGCCGCCTATGTCTTGGAACGCCTGGTCGACAATTGCGCGCGAGAGCTCGGCCTGGCGCCCGAAGCGATCCGGGCGCTCAACTTCATCAAGCCCTCGCAGATGCCCTACAAGACCCTGACCGACCGCACCTATGACGTCGGCGAGTTCGAGGGTGCCATGCGCGAAGCGCTGACAGCGGCCGACCGGGCCGGCTTCGAGCATCGCGCCGCGGCCTCTTTGACCCATGGCAAGCAGCGCGGCATCGGCATGTCGAGCTACATCGAATGCACGGCCTGGGGGTCGGGCGAGGAAGGTTCGGTGGCGCTCGAACCCGACGGCACCTTTACGGTACTGGTCGGTACGCAATCGAACGGCCAAGGCCACGCTACGGCTTATGCCCAGACCGTGTCGCAATATCTTGACGTCGCGCCCGAGCGCGTCCGCATCGTTCAGGGCGACACCGACCGGGTCAAGACGGGCCATGGCACCGGTGGCTCGCGCTCGATCCCGGTCGGCTCCGCCATGATCGCCAGGGCCTCGGATGCATTGGCGGGCCGGTTGAAGGAGCTCGCGGCGGAGGAACTCGAGGCCGCGGTCGCGGATCTCGAGATCGCCGACGGCTCCATCCGGGTCGCCGGCACCGACCGAACCATCAGCTACGAGGCGATCGCGAAATTGCCCGGGGCCACGGAGGCAGTCCGCACCGCGGCGGATGCCTATACTCCACCCCACGCCACCTATCCCAATGGAACCCACGTCTGCGAGGTGGAACTCGATCCCGCGACCGGCATCGTCGATGTCGTTCGCTACACCATCTGCGACGACTTCGGCATGACGCTCAATCCGATGCTGTTGGCCGGCCAGGTCCACGGCGGCGTGGCGCAGGGCGTCGGCCAGGCTCTGCTGGAGAACACGGTCTACGGCTCCGATGGACAGTTGATCACGGCCTCGCTGATGGACTACTGCCTGCCGCGGGCCGCGAACCTTCCCTTCGTCGACTTCAGGACGCGCAACGTTCCCTCGACCACCAATCCGCTCGGCCTCAAGGGCGCCGGGGAGGCCGGAACCATCGGAGCCTGCCCGGCCGTGATGAATGCCGTCGTGGACGCGCTCCACCGCGCCAAGGGGATCACGCATCTGGATATGCCGGCGACGCCGGCACGAGTGTTCGCGGCGCTGCACGAGAGTTCATAAGCGATTGACATCGAAAGTGACTTGACAGTCTGAGGTCCTGATCACCATGGCTTAAGGTTTGCCGGGCATCGTATTGGATGAAGATGCGTCGTCTTCATCCGGATCTTATGTAATGCCGCGCAAGCGACCGGTTACCTTGGCACTGCTCAGAGACCCGTTAGAACCTGCTTCGCCAGTACCGCCGCGGGAGACTGCGCTGGAGCAGGAAAACGCGCTACTCTCGGCGCGTCTTCAGGCAGCCGAGCGTGATCGATCGCTGCTTCGCACCCTGATCGATCAGCTGCCCGACCTGCTCTTCGTCAAGGACCAGCAAAGCCGGTTTCTCGTCGCCAACCGGGCGACCGCGATCGACCTGGGATTGGCGTCGGCCGACGAATTGATCGGCAAATCCGACCTCGACTTCTATCCCGAGGCCGTCGGCGCGCTGCATTTCGCGCACGAGCAGGAGATCATCATTTCCGGGCGGTCTTCGGTCGACCACGAGGCTCGAAGCTTCGACGAGACCACGGGCGAAAAGTGGTTCTCGACGACGAAGCTGCCCTGCCGCGACGGAGCCGGGCGGGTGGTCGGCTTGGTCGGTGTCTGTCATGACATCACGTCGCGGCGGCAGGCCGATTCCATGCGGCGGGAGCAGGCCGAGGTCCTGGAACTCGTGGCCATGAATGCGCCGCTGGTGCAGGTCTTCGATCGACTCGCGCATATGATCGAGGCCCAGATCCGGGGCGTGAAGGCTTGCGTGATGCTGCTCGAGCCGGATGGTTCTCAACTGCGTGTCGCGTCCGCTCCGAGCCTGCCCGCGCCGTTCAGGAATGCCCTGGACGGCATGTCGGTGGGACCCGACGTGACGTGCTGCGGTACGGCCGCGTACCGCCGAAAGTTGGTCGTCGCGACCGATCTTGCCGGCGATCCCCATTCGCCAGACTTCCGCGGCGCGGCTTTGCGCCATGACATCCTCGGCTGCTGGTCGGCCCCGGTCCTGTCGCATACGGGAGAAGTCCTGGGAACCGTGGCGATCTACACGGGGCGGCGAGACGAGCCGACCGCGGCCGAGATACGCCTCTTGGACCTGTCGACACGCCTTGTCGGCATCGCCACCGAGCGGAGGAGATCCGAGGACCGGATCCAGTTCATGGCGCACCACGATGCGCTGACCGGGTTGCCGAACCGAACGCTTCTCGCCGATCGCCTGGAGCGCGCCATCCTGAGCGCGCAAAGGCGAGGCTGTGACGTGACCATCATTTTGGTGGACCTCGACAATTTCAAGCTCGTCAACGACAGCCTCGGCCATCTGCTCGGTGACGAACTCCTGCGGACGGTGGGGAACCGGATCGTCGGCTGCGTCCGGGCCGAAGATACGGTCGCAAGGCTCGGTGGGGATGAGTTCGTCGTCATCCTGGCCGATCTGCCGAAGGACTCGGACGGCGTCACCCGCGTCCTGCAGGCGATACGCGCCTCGTTGTCGCAACCCATCGGCCTTGGCACCAGGGTCGTCGAGATCACCAGCAGCATGGGGATCGCGTCGTTCCCCCGCGATGCGCCCACCGTGGACGCCCTTCTGGCCAATGCCGAAGCCGCCATGTATCGGGCCAAGGACGTCGGGCGCGATACCTTCAAGTTCAGCATGGATGCGCTGAATGCCGAGATGCAGGAGCGTCTCGCGATCCAGGAAGACCTGCGTCACGCCATCGCGCGAGGCGAGCTTCGCCTTCACTTCCAGCCGCTGGTCGACCTTCGATCGGGCAAGATCTTCGCGACCGAGTCTCTGGTGCGGTGGCAGCATCCCGTCCTGGGCCTGATTCCCCCGGGATTGTTCATTCCCATTGCCGAGGAGAGCGGCCTCATCGGGGCGATCGGTCGCTGGGTCCTGCGGGAGGCGTGCCGTCAGAACAAGGCTTGGCAGGAGGACGGCTTCGAACCACTGGTCGTCTGCGTCAACGTCTCGGCGCTTCAGTTCAAGGAAGGGACCCTGCTTCAGGACGTCAGCGAGGCGCTACGCGATACCGGCCTGAGTTCGGAGCATCTGGAACTCGAACTCACCGAGTCGGTGATCATGCAGGACCTGCAGCAGGCCATCGCCACGATGCAGGCGCTGGCGCACATCAACATCAAGCTCTCGATCGACGATTTCGGGACAGGCTATTCGAGCCTGAGTGCCCTCAAGCGCTTTCCCGTGACGCGTCTCAAGATCGATCGGTCCTTCGTGGACGGCTTGCCGGATGACAACAACGACCGGGCCATCACCTCGGCCGTCATCTCGATGGCGCACAACCTGAACCTCAAGGTGATCGCCGAGGGTGTGGAGACCGAACGGCAGCTCGGTTTTCTCAGAGAGAGCGGCTGCGATGAGGTTCAGGGATTTCTGATCAGCAAGCCGGTCGCGCCCAACGAACTCGAGCTCCTCATCGAGAGGGCAGTGGACCGTCAGGCTTCGGCCCAGATCGCAGGCTGATCCAAGGCGCCCAGCGCCGCAGAGGCCAGGTCCAAGCCTGCGCGATCCAAGGCATGGGATCCGACCAAAGCCACGATGTCACCCTTTGGCCACGGGCTTCAGCTTTGCAGAGGGCGGGCCGGATTACGGCTTGTCGCCTTTGGGACGACGTGAAAAGCCTAAATGTCGCCTGCGTTGCAGGATGTCTGTCGAGTTACGAATCACTATGTCGCTTGCCGCCGTTGCCGTCGCTTCGCCTCCCAACGTCCCGGCTTCGGTCTTCGATGACCTTGATCGTGCCATCGACCGGGCCGCAGCCGCACTGCGACGGGAGCAACGGCAGGACGGTCACTTCGCCTTCGACCTCGAGGCGGATGCGACGATCCCGGCCGAATACGTGATGCTCCAGCACTTCCTCGGCGAGAGTGATCCCGGCATCGAGGCCAAGATCGGCGCCTATCTCCGGCGGACTCAGGAACAGCATGGCGGCTGGCCCTTGCTGACGGGCGCGGATTTCAACATGTCGGCGAGCGTGAAGGCCTATGTGGCCTTGCGCATGATCGGTGACCCCCCCGACGCGCCGCATATGGTGCGGGCCAGGGACGCCATCCTGGCTCAAGGGGGAGCAGCCTACAGCAACGTGTTCACCCGCACGACACTGGCCCTCTTCGGCATGGTCCCCTGGCGTGCCGTCCCGGTCATGCCGATCGAGATCATGAATGCGCCTTCGTGGTTCCCCTTCCACATCTACCGCATCTCCTACTGGGCCCGCGATACCTTGGTGCCGCTCCTGGTCCTGATGGCGTTGAAGCCGAAAGCCGCCAATCCGCGCGGCATCGCGATCCCGGAGCTGTTCCTCACGCCGCCCGACCGGGTCCGCATCTGGCCCAAGGGGACCAATCAGGTCGGAGGCTGGGGCATCATCTTCGGCGCGCTCGACAAGGTGCTCCAGGCCGCCGAACCCTATTTCCCGAAGGGCAAGCGCCAGAGCGCCATCGACAAGGCGGTGGCGTTCGTCCGCGCCCGGCTCAACGGCGAGGACGGCCTCGGCGCCATCTACCCGGCGATGGCCAATACCGTGATGATGTTCCACGTGCTGGGCATACCGCGCGAGCATCCGGATGTCGTGACGGCGCGCGCTGCCGTCGACAAGCTCCTGGCCATCAAGGGCGAGGAGGCCTTCTGCCAGCCCGCGCTGTCTCCGGTGTGGGATACGGCCTTGTCCTCGCACGCGCTGTTCGAAGCCGGCGGCATCAGCACGGGTGCGGGCGAGCGCTGCCTCGATTGGCTGAAGCCTCTGCAGGTGCTCGACTTCAAGGGCGACTGGGCCGAGCAGAAGCCGGACGTGCGGCCCGGCGGCTGGGCCTTCCAGTACCGCAACGACCACTACCCGGACCTCGACGACACCGCCGTCGTCGTCATGGCGATGGACCGGGCGCGTAGCCGCTCCGGTGAGGACGGCTTCGACGAGTCGATCGCGCGTGCCCGTGAATGGGTGATCGGGCTTCAGTGCAGGAACGGCGGCTGGGCGGCCTTCGACGCCGACAACACATCGACCTATCTGAACTACATCCCGTTCGCCGATCACGGCGCACTGCTCGACCCGCCAACGGCCGACGTGACGGCTCGCGTCGTGTCCATGTTGGCACAGCTCGGCGAGACGCCCGACAGTTGCGAACCGATGCGGCGCGGCATCGCGTTCCTGCTCGGCGAGCAGGAACAGGACGGAAGCTGGTACGGCCGCTGGGGCGTCAACTTCATCTACGGCACGTGGTCGGTGCTCTGCGCCTTCAATGCGGCGGGCATCGATCTCGAATCGTCGACGGTGCGGCGGGCGGTCGAATGGTTGCTGTCGATCCAGAACCCGGACGGCGGATGGGGCGAAAGCGATGCCGGCTACGACCTCGTCGACAAGGCCTACAAGGCCGCGCCCAGCACGGCGTCCCAGACCGCCTGGGCGGTCATCGGCCTGATGGCGGCCGGGGAGGTCGACGGCTCGGCCGTCGAGCGCGGCATCGCGTTCCTGCGCAGGACCCAGGGCGAGGATGGCTTCTGGCCCGAGGAGCTCTTCACGGGAACAGGCTTTCCGCGTGTCTTCTACCTGCGCTATCATGGATATCCGAAGTTCTTCCCCCTCTGGGCCTTGGCCCGCTACCGCAATCTGAAGAGCGGCAACGCCCGCACCGTCATGGTCGGGATGTGAACCTCGGCGATCGGGTCCTCGCGGTCTCGGGTCTCGCGTCCGAGACCAGGATCGCCCGGAGACCTGGTGTCGCGGTGCTGGCCGGAGGCGGTGACGGCCGGAGGCTCACCGGCCTGATCGAGGAGCAGATCCGAGCCGGCGTCCGCGCCATGATCAGCTTCGGCATCGCGGGCGGGCTCCAGCCCGGGGTGAAACCCGGCACGGTCCTCATCGCCAACGCGGTTCACGACGGCACGACGCGCCTTGTGGCCGATCCCGCATGGGTCGCCGATCTGGTCAGCGCCCTGCCCGGTGCGCAACTTGCCGAGATCGCCGGCGTCGACGAGGCCGTTTGCGACGTTTCGTCCAAGGCTGAACTCCACGCGCGGACAGGCGCTCGAGCGGCCGACATGGAGTCCCACATCGTCGGGCGGCTCGCGACCCGCCATGGCCTTCCCTTTGCGGCGCTGCGGGTCGTCTCCGACCCCGCCGAGCGCGCTCTTCCACCGGCGGCGCTCGCCGGCATGGCACCGGATGGCTCGACCGATGTCGGCGCGGTCCTGCTCTCCCTCTTCCGCAAACCCGGGCAGTTGCCCGGCCTGATCCGCACGGCCCTCGACTTCCGGGCGGCTCTGGACGGCCTCGAGGCGAGCCGACGAAAGCTGTCGCCGCATTTGGCCTTCGGAAGTCGCAACGAAAGCCCGAGCCCCGCCACGACGCCTCAAGGATAGTCCACGGCCGTCAGATAAAGGCCCGCGGCGGGCGCCACGGTACCGCATCGCGCGCGGTCGCGGGCCTCGAGCGCGTCCCGCAGGTCCGAGGGAGACCAGCGCCTAAGCCCCACCTCGACGAGCGATCCCACCATGGAGCGTACCTGACGGTGCAGGAAGGAGCGCGCCCAGACCGTGATGTCGAGATGCTCGTCGAGGCGCGCGACCTCGAAACCCTCGAGCGTTCGGACCGGGCTCGCGGCCTGGCACTCGCTGTCCCGAAACGTCGTGAAATCATGCCGGCCCAGGAGGCCGCGGGCGGCTTGGTTCATCACTTCCGCATCGAGCGCGGGTCTGACCAGCCAGGCTCGCGACGCTTCGAGCGTCAGCGGCGCGCGGCGGTTGACGATCCGATAGAGGTAGCGGCGGCGAACGGCCGAATGGCGGGCATCGAAATCCGCCGTTACCGCGACGGCATGGCGTACCGCGATGGGATGCGGCTTCAGCCGGCTGTTGAGGGCGTCGCGGACGCTGTCGGGACGGTAGGGCTTAGCGAGGTCGAGATGGGCCACCTGCCCGGTCGCGTGGACGCCGGAGTCCGTTCGCCCTGCCCCCCGCAAACCGTTGGCGTGGGCACCGAGAGGCTCGCCCGCCGTCTCGATCGCCTCCTGGATCGACAAGCCGTTCGCCTGTCTCTGCCAGCCGACGAAAGCCGTTCCGTCATATTCGATCGTCAGCTTGTAACGGGGCATGACGGCTCCGTGTCACTCGACCCGAAACCCTGCCGGGATGCGGGTCCCGCGCAGGAAGTCCGCGGCCGCGAGCGGGGCCTTGCCGGCCCGCTGAAGCAGGGTTGCCCGCAAGGCGCCATCGCCGCAGGCGATCAGCAGCGCATCGTCGAGCGCCGTTCCCGTCGGCCCCGCCGCGTCGGCCACGCATGCGCGGAGCACCTTGATCCGCTCGCGCCCGCGGCCGAGGTCGGCCTCGAAGAAGGCTCCCGGAAACGGCGACAGGCCCATGATCTGGCGCACGACCGCGGTCGCGGGCCGGCTCCAATCGATCCTGCACTCGGCTTTGTCGATCTTATGTGCGTAGGTGACGCCGGCCTCGGGTTGGGGACGGAACCGCAACGTGCCGCGGCCTATGGCGCCGACCGCCCGCCCCATCAGGTCGGCGCCGATCGGGGCCAGGGCGTCGTGGAGGTCGCCGGCCGTCATGTCGGGCCTCAGAACGATGCGCTCCTCCAGGCCGACCGGGCCCGTGTCGAGCCCGGCCTCCATGCGCATCACGGCGACGCCCGCCTCGGCGTCCCCGGCCATCACGGCGCGTTGGATCGGCGCGGCACCACGCCAGCGCGGCAGCAGAGACCCGTGCAGGTTCACGCAGCCTTGCGCCGGCGCATCGAGGATGGCTTGGGGCAGGATCATGCCATAGGCCACGACGACGCCGAGGTCGGCCGCATGGGCCCGGAAGGTTGACAGCGCCTCCTCGCCGCGGAGCGTTCGGGGATGCAGAACCGGCAGGCCGAGGCCGGCCGCGAGCACATGGACCGGCGACGGCCGCTCCGCCAGGCCCCGTCCACCGGGCGCGGGTGCCCGCGTATAGACGGCCGCGACCTCGTGGCCCTGCCCGACGATCTCGCTCAAGGTCGGGACCGCGAACTCGGGCGTTCCCATGAAGACGATGCGCATGAGCCCGCGGTCAGGCCGCCGATTCCGGCCGGCGCGGCGGTTTCCGGGCGCCCCGCGGTTCGCGCTCTTCGGAGCGGGGATCGAAGGCGCGGCCCTCTTCCGCCGCGAGACGTGCCGCCTTGGCGAACTTCTTGAGAACGCGCTCGCGCTTCAGCCGCGAGATATGGTCGACGAAGAGCACCCCGTTGAGATGGTCGATCTCGTGCTGAACCGCGATGGCGAGCAACCCGTCGGCGTCCATCTCGCACTCGGCGCCGTCACGGTCCTGGAAGCGGAACCGGACCCGCTCCGGTCGTTCGACGTCCTCGTAGTAGTCCGGGATCGACAGGCAGCCTTCCTCGTAGACGATCCGTTCGTCCGAGCTCTGCACGATTTCGGGATTGACCAGGAAGAGAGGTTGCGGGGGTTCGTCCTTGCGGGCCGTGTCGAGCACCACCAGCCGTTGCAGAACCCCGACCTGCACGGCCGCGAGACCGATCCCCGGCGCGTCGTACATCGTCTCGATCATGTCGTCGAGGATGGTCCGAACGGCGCCGTCGACCTTGGCGACACGCGACGACGAGGAACGGAGTTGTGAATCGGGAAGCGTGATGATGCGGCGGACGGCCATGACGGACTCTGTGCGGGAGACCGGAGCACATAGGCAGAGCAGCGGCCCCGGTCAATTCGATCGCCGACGACCCTTGCGCGATTCGACGATGCGGATCGCGCAAGGCAAGACTCAGAGCCGCGGCGAGCCGAGCCGCCAGCGCAAGATCTCGCGCGATGTGACGATGTGGATCGACTCCGGCGCGATCTGCTCGGCCTCGTCGATGACCTCGGGGTCGATCCCCATCTGCTTGGTGTAGTCGCTCAGCGCCGTCACGAGGTCGTCGGTGCCATAAGTGCGGGTTACCTGTTCGCCCCCGGCGGGATCGTGGCTGTGCGCATAGATGGCCATGCGGTGGATCCCCAGCCGGCTCACGGGTGGGATCACCCGCCGCTTGCCGCCGAAGAACGCGTAGACGCACGCCGACATGCAGGCCCCGGGCACGACATGGGCCCGATCGGACCCCTGCTCCCCGACAGCCCGGGCCACGATGACGGCCGCACCGATCTTTCGGAACATAAGCCCCAGCTTCATGGCCCCGACCACCGTCCCACCCGGGGAGTGGATCAGCACGACGGGACGAAGCTCCTGGTCGCCGAGATGCTGCTGCAGGAACGCCAGGAACTCATCCGCCGTGTCGTTGGTGATGGCACCCTCGGCACTGATCACATCCGCCGAAACGAGGCGATCGCAATGCTTCTTGCAGGCCGCCGGCGATGCGATCGTATCGAGATGGAACGACATAGGCTCGGTCGCGGCACGAGCGTCGATCGACGATCCCAACAGCGAAGCCGCGACGGCCACAGACGCGAAGAAAGCGGCCACGCTTCGCGCCAAGGCGCCGCGAGCCATCGTCGGATGCATCCTGGTGGGCGGTGACGGGCTCGAACCGCCGACCCTCTCGGTGTAAACGAGATGCTCTACCAACTGAGCTAACCGCCCGCACGCGACGACCGAACCCTGCTCATAGCGCATTCGTTGCTGCCTTCCAACCCGTGCGGTCTCAACCGGCCGCTTCGCATTGAACACTGCCCGGTCGGCGCGCACAACAACCGCCGTGGAGAGAATGCCGGAAACGCAGGGCCGTTAACGTCGGGCCGTAGAAACGGGACCGGCTGGCGAGGTCTCGGCCCCATTGCAGGACTGAACGGAAGCGGCCTCTGCCCTCGCTTCGATGCTGCGCCATCGCCTGCTGCACTCGAATCCGTTGGCTTCTCTCGAACGCCGTGTCAAAGCGGCTCGTCCTTCGCGAGCAACCCGCCGTGCGTCAACACCCGATCCGTCCCGCCAAGCGCCCGGTCTTCGAGCACATCGTGACGGGCGAAAAGGAGTGCTTTCTCTGGCGTTGCGATGACTATCCTTGGGAACGCAACGTCTGGAACGTGCATCCGGAGTATGAATTGCATCTCGTCCGCAATGCCTCGGGGGTGGAGCTCGTCGGCGACCATATCGGATCCTTCGAACCTGGCCATCTGACCCTCGTCGGCAGTGGCCTGCCGCACGATTGGGTGACCTCGACGGCACCCGGCGAGATCATCCGGCAACGCGATATCGTCGTGCAATTCCATCCCGACCGCCTGCGTCGCGCCGCCGAGATCTTTCCTGAAATCTCGGAACTCGACCCTCTGCTGGCCGCAGCCGGGCGCGGCCTTGCGTTTTGCGGGGAGACGCGACGTCGGGGCGCGGAGCTGATGGAAGCCATGGGCACCGTCAAAGGATTGGAACGGCTCACGCTCTTGCTCGACCTCCTGCGGGAGCTCGCACGGGGCCACGAGCACCAGGTCCTCTCGTCCGATCACTTCGCGCCCCACACCGATCGAGAGACGCTGGACTCCGTCGGCAAGGCCCTGAGCTTCATCTTCGACAACTTCCGGCGCGACATACGCCTCGCGGATCTGGCGGGAGCGCTCGGCCTGAGCGAATGGGCGTGTTCTCGCTTCTTCAAGAAGAACACCGGCAACAGTTTCACGGATTACGTGACGATGCTGCGCCTGGGCGATGCCTGCAAGCTGCTCTCGAGTTCCGACATGTCGGTGACCGACATCTGTTACGAAGTCGGTTATGCCAACGTTTCGAATTTCAACAGGACCTTTCTCCGGCTGCGCGGCTTGACGCCGTCTGCCTATCGAAGGCTTGCCCGGAATCGGAAGATCTCGATCGCGCCACGCATCAGCGCGCCCGCCATGGCATGACCCGGGTGGTGCGCTGGGTTCGACGGCGGCAAGGTCTCTGCTGCGGCGCACAACGCATGAAAGTATAGATCGGGCGCTTCGCAACCGCTTGTCCGATCCGATCGCCTGGTTAGAGTCCCGGCCAAGGGCAAGACCAAGAGGCTGTGCGCGGGCCGGCGATCCGATGGTCGCCGGTCCGACGACTGCAAGACATGCACGAAAGGCGCATCCGAAGCTTGCCCGAGAGCTTTTCGGCCGGATTCGTAGCCGCCCAGGCCTATATCTTCGAGAAGGCCGGACAGGCGCTCTGAAGCGTCGATCGGAACGGGAGGATTTCATGGGTTTCGAAGGACGCTCCGTCCTGGTGACGGGGGCCGGCAAGGGAATCGGCCGCGCCACGGTGAAGATGCTGGTCGCGAAAGGCGCCACGGTCGTGGCCCTCAGCCGATCGGCCGACGATCTCGCGAGCCTCGAGGCAGAGACCGGCTGCCGCACGATCGCGGTCGACCTTGGCCAGGCCGAGGCGACGCGGGCCGCAGCCCGAAACGCCATGCCGGCCGACCTTCTGGTCAACTGTGCCGGCACCACCGAACTCGACGCCTTCCTCGACCTGCCGGCCGAGACCTTCGACACCATCATGGCGGTGAACTGCCGTGCCCCGATGATCGTGGCGCAGGAATATGCGCGCAGCGTCATCGGCCGCGGCGCCAAGGGTGCGATCGTCAACGTCTCGAGCGTCGCGTCCTTCATCGGCTTCGCGAACCACGCCGCCTATTGCGCCTCCAAAGGGGCGCTCGACGGGCTGACGCGCGTCATGGCCAACGAGCTCGGCCGGCAGGGCATTCGGGTCAACGGCGTCCATCCGGTCGTGACCCTGACCCCCATGGCCGAAAAAGCCTGGAGCGATCCCGCGAAATCCGGCCCGATGCTGGCCCGCATCCCGTCGGGCCGCTTCGTCCAGCCCGACGAGGTGGCGTCCGTGATCGCCTATCTCCTGTCGGACGAAGCCGCGATGGTGAACGGCATCGACATGCCGGTGGACGGCGGCTTCCTGATCAATTGATCGACAATCGAAGACGGTGCGAAACGAGGAGGATCGACCATGCGCGCCCTAGTTCTCGAACGGCAACACGAACTCGCCTTGCGGGAGATCGACCTGCCCCTCACGGTCGGGCCGACCGACGTGAAGATCAAGATCGACACCGTGGGGGTCTGCGGCAGCGACGTGCATTATTACACGCACGGCCGGATCGGTTCCTTCGTGGTCGACGCCCCGATGGTGCTGGGTCACGAGGCCGCCGGGATCGTCAGCGAGGTCGGCTCCGCGGTCACGAACCTGAAGCGCGGCGACCGGGTGTGCATGGAACCCGGCATCCCAGACCTGTCGTCGCGGGCCTCGAAGCTCGGGCTCTACAACGTCGACCCGAGCGTCGTCTTCTGGGCGACGCCTCCGGTCCACGGCGTATTGACGCCCGAGGTGGTTCATCCGGCCGCCTTCACGTTCAGATTGCCCGACAACGTGTCCTTCGCCGAAGCCGCGATGGTCGAGCCCTTCGCGGTCGGGCTGCAGGCGGCGGTCAAAGCCAAGATCCAGCCCGGCGACACGGCCGTCGTGACGGGGGCCGGGCCGATCGGCATCATGGCGGCGTTGGCGGCACTGGCGGGAGGTTGCTCGCGGGTCATCGTGTCCGACCTGATGGCCGAGAAGCTTGCCATCGCGGGCCGCTACCCCGGGGTCTCGACCGTCAACATCCGCGAAAAGCGCCTCCAGGATGCGGTCGACGAGGCCACGTCAGGTTGGGGTGCGGACGTCGTGTTCGAAGCAAGCGGCTCCCCGAAAGCCTATGACAAGGTCCAGGGACTCATCCGGCCGGGCGGCTGCCTCGTCCTCATCGGCATGCCGGTGGAGCCGGTGTCGCTCGACGTATCGTCGATCGCCGCCAAGGAGATCCGCATCGAGACCGTGTTCCGCTACGCCAACGTCTTCGATCGTGCCCTGGGCATGATCGCGTCCGGCAAGGTCGATCTCAAGCCGCTGATCAGCGAGACGTTTCCGTTCGAACAGAGTGTCGAGGCTTTCGAACGCGCGGCCGAAGGCCGGCCCGGGGACGTGAAGCTGCAGATCAAGCTCTGACGGCGACGAGATCGGCGATCGGGGCGTCAGGCGAAGCAGGCTCCCCGAGCCACCCTCCGGGCCCGGCGGGCCGGGACCAACAAAGAAGCGACGGCATGGAGGAAGCGAAGGCGTGACCGCGCTAGACCGAAACACGGGCCCTGAGCAAAGTCTCACCGCGCCGCAGACCAGCTTCCGCCGGATCCTGCTTGCCAGCCTCGTCGGCACGACGATCGAGTTCTACGATTTCTACATCTACGGCACGGCTGCCGCGCTGGTGATCGGGCAGACGTTCTTTCCGCAGTCCGCTCCCGGGGCCCAGGCCCTCAATGCTTTCCTGACGTTCGGCATCGCGTTCCTGGCCCGTCCGATCGGCTCCGTGCTCTTCGGCCACTTCGGCGACCGCATCGGCCGCAAGTCGACCCTCGTGGCTTCCATGCTGGTGATGGGACTGTCGACGACGCTGATCGGTGTCCTGCCCGGCTATGCGACGGCCGGCGCGCTGGCGCCCTGGCTCCTGTGCCTGCTCCGCTTCGGCCAGGGCATCGGCCTCGGGGGCGAATGGGGCGGTGCTGCGCTGCTCGCGACCGAGAACGCGCCACCGGGCCGGCGCGCCTGGTTCGGCATGTTCCCGCAACTCGGCCCGCCGCTCGGATTCCTCATGGCCAACGGCCTGTTTCTCGCCCTGCTGCTCGGGCTCGGAGAAACCACCTTCGTGGCTTGGGCCTGGCGCATTCCCTTCCTGGTCAGCTCCGTCCTGGTCGCGATCGGACTCTACCTCAGGGTCTCGATGGTCGAGACGCCGGCCTTCCTCGAAGCCATGCGCCGGAACGAGCGCGTGAGAGTGCCGTTGACGGCGTTGCTGCGCCAGAACGCCCTGCCGCTGCTGCAAGGATCGCTCGCCATCGTTGTGTGCTACGCCCTGTTCTACATCTCGACCGTCTTCGCGCTCGGCTACGGGGTCGGGACGCGCCACATCCCACGTCCTCAATTCCTGGGGTTCCTGTGCGTCGCGGTCGTCTTCATGGCGTTGGCGACGCCGCTCTCGGCCTGGCTCGCCGACCGCTTCGGCCGCCGTCCCGTCCTGATGGGGGCAAGCGCGCTCGCAGCCGTGTCGGGTTTTGCGATGCCGGAGATGCTGGGCCGAGGCGGAACAGGGGAAGTCCTCGGCTTCCTCTGTCTCGAGCTCGGGCTGATGGGCCTCACCTTCGCGCCGCTCGGCGCCTTGCTGCCGGAACTCTTCCCGACGCGGGTGCGCTACACGGGCGCGTCTTCGGCGTACAACCTCGGCGGAATACTCGGCGCCTCACTGGCACCGTTCCTGGCGCAGTTGCTGCTCGAACGGGGCGGCCTCGCCTGGGTCGGCTATTACGTCACGGCAGCGGCCGTCATCAGCTTTCTGGCGGTCTTGACCATGCCGGAGCCGTCGCGAGATTGATGCCCCTATCGTAAGCGCCAGGATCGTTATACCCACGGGCACATAGCGACCCTGCGCGGTCCGCTTGATCGCTGCACCTGGAAGGTCCGCGGATGCCGAACGATGGAATGACCGCCGCAACGACCGCCGCGCGGATTGCAAGCCGCGCCATGTGGCCCACGACACGTGCCCTGCGGATGCTGGCCTTGGCCGGCGTGGTCGCGGCGGCCAGCGTGCCCGCCGCTTCGGCCGCTCCCATCACGATCTACGCGGCGGGCAGCCTATCCGGTGTCATGCAAGCCCTGATCGAGGCCTCGGGCCAGCCCACGGATGCTTTTGCAAAGCCGGTCTACGGCCCGGCCGGCCTGCTAGGCGAGCGCTTGCAGAAGGGCGAGACGGCCGACCTCTTCGCCTCCGCGGACCTTGGCGCACCGAACCGGCTGGCGGAAGTCAGGAAAGACACGCTCGTCGTGCCCTTCGTTCGGAACCGGATGTGTGTCGCGGCCAAGCCGTCGGTCGGCCTGACCGAGGCCAACCTGCTCGACAAGATGCTGTCGCCCGACCTGCGGCTCGCGACATCGACGCCGGGGACGGATCCCGGCGGAGACTATGCGCTCGCGGTCTTCAGGCGCGCCGAAGCCTTGCGGGCCGGTGCCGAGAAGCGCCTCACCGACAAGGCCCTGAAGCTGGTCGGAGGGCCAACCACGATGGATCCGGTGGCGGGCCGCAGTCCCGCGGCCAGCATCTTCCTCGACGACCACGCCGACCTGTTCCTGTATTACTGCAGTTCGGCCGCCGGGTTGTTGAAGGAGGTTCCGGACCTCGTCAACCTGACCCTGCCCGAGACGCTGGAGGTCCATCCGATCTACGGGCTCGGCGTGATGTCGGCGGACGGCGCAGCGCAGCGTTTCGCGTTATTCGTGCTGTCGGAGCGAGGGCAGGCGATCCTGAGCCGTTTCGGTTTCGAACCGCTGGCGCATCGATGAACGAACGCAGGACCAATGCTCCGCTCGCGGCAACGCCTCAACGGCCCTCTCCCTAAACCGTGTTGTTGGCGCTGTCCCCGCCCGTGACGTCATAGGCGGCACCCGACACCATCCTGGCTTCATCGGAGGCGAGAAACACCACCACGGGCGCGACATCCTCCGGGTCGATCCACGGGACGCCGAGCGGCGATTTCGCCAGGAGCTTCTTCTTGGCCTCCGCTTCGAGATCGTCGGTGGATCTGTCGCTTTCGAGGTCGTCGACGGCCTGCTCATAGCGCTGGCGATGCCGCGTCAGCGGCGTATCGATCAGTCCGGGCACGACCGCATTGACCGTGATCTTGTGCTCGCCGAGTTCCAGGGCAGCCGATTTCATCAAGCCCAGGATGCCCCATTTCGAGGCCGAGTAGCTGGCGCCGTATTTGGTGCCGTGCTGGC
>CAXUOD010000111.1:0-2180 GCA_964252585.1 uncultured Lichenihabitans sp.
AGCCGGGCCTTTCGCCGTTCTTGGAGGTCGTCATGTCCAACCCTGCAGATCTTCTCCCAGGCGAGTGTTTGCCTCAGTCCGGTGTCACGGATCGCGCCCTCGCTCGTTGCCCGATCGGCGGCACGAGGCTGCCAGCGCACTCGGTATGGACCCGGGGCGTTCGCCATGGCTGACTGTCGTAATGGGGCGGGAGCTCTCTCCCGGGCCCTGGCGGAGCGCGCCGAAGCCGCCGGCGCTATCTTTCGGCCGGGCAGAGGTCAGGCCGTTACTGGACAGTCGGCGACGTCGACAACAAGCCGGGCCGCAGCCTCTATGTCCGCCTGACCGGACCGACGTCGGGCAAGGCGGCCGCGGGCCGCTGGTGTGACGCCGCCACGGGCCAGCGCGGCGACCTGCTCGACCTCATCGCCCTGAGCCAGGGCCACCCTTGCCTGCGCGACGCCATGGACGAGGCGCGTTGCTTCCTGGCACTCCCACCTCCGGCTTTCGAAGCTGGTCGACGGACCAGGCCGCACGATCGCAAGCCCGACACGGTCGAAGCTGCGCGCCGGCTGTTCCGCGCCGGGCAACCCATCCGCGGCACGCTGGCCGAGCGCTACCTCATGGTCCGCGACATCGTGCTCGACGACGAAGCGGCGGAGAAGATCCCGGCCACCTGCTACCACCAGCCACTGACGCCCCGGTCGTGGTCGCGCGCGGCCGGAAGAGCATCGGTCCGGCTCGACAGCATCAGCGTCGTCTGACCTGCGTCCGACATCTTCCAGTCACGTCGACGGTATGGACGAGGGCGGAACCCACGACGTGACCTTGCGAACCAGCGATGTCACCGCGCGACCGTGATCCATGAAGAACAGGTCAGCCTGCATCCGCGTCCGAGCCGGGTGGCGGACGTGGCCCGGCTCTGCGCGGCGTCAAAGACTGCCGCGTGAGTTCATTGGCCACAGTCGGACCCTCGGCCTCTTCGAACAGGCGAGCAAGAGGGATCACCATCGCGGTCGCGATCGCCGCCATAGCATCGAGCGAGATGTTCCGCTTTCCGGCTTCGACCTCCGACAGGTAGCTCTGCATCAGGCCACTTGTCCCCGATAGCGCCTCTTGGGTCAGGCCCTGCTCGCGCCGCAGGCGGCGGAGGTTGCGCGCGAAAAGGTCACGCGCGGAGCGTTCGTAATCGTCGGGGTCCGCCATCGTCGAGAATGGACGACCAAACGATCGAGAGATCTATATGCGTTAAGTGATATTTTAGACGTCGAACGCTACAGTCCGGATGTCTCCAGATGTGCGGGTCCAAACCGTCGAGGCTATGTTCGGCCAGGTCACGACGTCTTGTCCGCCCTCGCGCGCGACCCGCGCGAACAGCGCGCTATCGACTGAGAGTGTCCCACGACCATCGCTGCGAGGTCACGGAGCTCAGGACCAAACCCAGGACCAACGATGACAACCCTGATCAGCCACATGACTGCCAGCCAAGTCGCCGCCATGACAGCCACGATGACGGCCAAACTCGACGCGGACGACATCCTCGCGCTCGGCACCGACAAGATCGCCGCCTTGACGCGCGTCCAGTTGAACGCGCTGTCGGGAAGTCAGATCGCCGACATGTCGGGCGACCAGGTCAAAGCCTTGTCGACGAGCGCTCTCTCGGGCCTGACCGCGGGTGCCGTCGCCATGCTCTCGACCGCGACGGACTCGGAGGGCAATGCGGCCGTCGGCGACCTCGGCGCGGCACAGATCGGAGCCTTGAGCGGTCCGAACCTCGCCGCGCTCGGCGCGACGGTGTTGGCAGGTCTCTCCCCAGCTCAGCTCGCCGGCGTGACGCCCGGGCAGCTCGCGGCCATGACGGGCGCGCAGGTGGACGGCTTCGGTACCGCGCAACTCGCCGCCCTGAACGCCAAGCAGGTCGGCGGTCTCTCGTCCGGTGCGCTGGCCAGCATGTCGGCTTCGTCGCTGAACGCCGTCGCCGGCCAGCTGACCTCGGCCCAATTCGGTCTACTGTCGCCAACGACCCTCGGCAAGCTGACCCCGGCCAGTGTCGGCGCCATCACCGCCGCCCAGATCGGCGGCCTCACGTCCTCAGGTCTCGCGGCGCTCGGCGGCACGACCCTCGCGGGGCTCGACGTCGCCCATCTCGCCGCCATCACCACGACGCAGCTCAACGGGATGACCGGCAGCCAGATCGACAC
>CAXUOD010000111.1:2280-17003 GCA_964252585.1 uncultured Lichenihabitans sp.
ATGACCGGCAGCCAGATCGACACCTTTGGTGCGACCCAACTCGGCCAGCTCAGTCCGAAACAGGTCGGCAGCATCTCCTCGGCTGCTCTCAACAATATGGCGGCGGACTCGTTGAACGCTCTTATTGACGGACTCAGCATCGGTCAGCTCGGCCAGCTCTCGGCCGCAACGGCCAGCAAGCTGACCTCGGCCAGCGTCGCCGGCTTCAGCGGCGGCCAGATCGGCGGGCTGTCGGCGGCGAGCCTCGCCTCGCTCGGCGGCACGGCCCTGTCGGGCCTCGATGCCGCACATCTCGCCGCCGTCACCTCGAAGCAGCTCGCCTCCATGACAGGTGCCCAGCTCGACGCATTCGGTGCAACCCAGCTCGGCAAGTTGAGCGCCGCGCAGGTCGGCGGTGTTGCTTCGGCAGCGTTGAACAGCATGTCGGCCGACGCGCTGAACGCCGTGGTGGGCAGCCTGACGGCAGGACAGATGGGCCAACTCTCCGCAGCGGCGGTCGTCAGTTTGACCGCCACCAGTGTCGGCAGCCTCACCGCCGCCCAGATCGGCGGCATGTCCTCCTCCGGCCTCGTGGCCCTCGGCGGCACCGTCCTGTCAGGCCTCGACGCCGCCCACCTCGCCGGCGTGACCTCGGGACAGCTGAGTGGCATGACGGGCGCGCAGATCGATACGTTCGGCGCCACGCAGCTTGGCAACCTCGTCGCCACGCAGACGGCGCGGATCTCCCCGAGCGCGCTCAACACCATGTCGGCGAGTTCGCTGAACGCCGTCGCTCCCACGCTTTCGGCCGCTCAAATGAGCCAGATGGTGCCGGCCGCGACCGCGACACTGACCGCCGACACGGTCGGCAAGCTGTCAGGCAGCCAGATCGGTGGGTTGTCGTCTGCCGGCCTTGCTGGGCTCGGCGCCCCGACACTGTCGAGCCTCGACACGACGCGCCTTGCAGGCGTCACGTCCACACAGCTGGGCGGCATGACCGGTGCTCAGATCGATGCGTTCGGCACGACAGCACTCGCCCAGCTCGCATCGACCCAAACGGCACATATCGCGTCGACCGCGCTGAACAGCATGTCGGCCGCGTCGCTGAACGCGCTCGGCGGCAGCCTCAGAAGCACGCAGATGAGCCAGCTCAGCACAGCGACGATCGCCAAGTTCACGTCGGAGAGCGTCTCGGCCCTGACGGCCGGCCAGATCGGCGGCCTGACCGCGGCGGGCTTGGCCTCGCTCGGCGGCACCGTGCTCTCCGGCCTCGACGCCGCGCACCTCGCGGCCGTGACGTCCGGAGACCTGAACGGCATGACGGCCGCGCAGGTCGGGAGCTTTGGCACCACCCAACTCGGCAATCTTACAGCAGGACAAGTGTCGGGCATCAACACGACGGCGCTCAACGCCCTTGATTCCGATAGTCTCAACGCCATCGCCGGCAAGCTCAGTTCCGCTCAGTTGGCGCAACTCTCCACGGGAGCCGCCACCCTCCTGTCGTCCGACACGGTTGCGAGCTTCGGTCCGAAACAACTCGGCGCGCTCTCGTCCTCCGGCCTCGCCGCTCTTGGCGGAACCGTGCTGTCGGGCCTCGACGCAACGCACCTTGCCGGGGTAACGGCCGGGCAGCTCGCCGGCATGACGGCGACGCAGTTGGACACGTTTGGCGCCACGCAGGCCGCGAACTTCACGCCCGGTCAGCTCGCCTCCGTGCAGGCGAAGACGTTGAACAGCCTCGCCTCCGACGTGCTCGGGGCGGTGCTGAAGAACTTGTCGTACGGGCAGATCGCGGGTCTCACGGCGACCTCGGTCTCCGGGCTCGAAACCGGAAAGGTGGCCGGCCTGACGGCCTCGCAACTCGGGTCCATGACGGGCTCCGGCTTCGCGGCCGTCGACGCCGGGACGATCGGCGCTCTCGACGCGGCCCATGTCGGCGCCCTGTCCAAGGATGAAGTCGCCGGCCTTTCGACGACACAGTTCGTTACCTTGCTCGGCACCGACGGGTCGAAGGCCACGAACTTGTCGAAGGCAGCCGTGAGCGGCATCTCGACGGCCGACCTTGCAGCGTTGACGGCGATGCAGGCGGACGCCTTCGGCAGCACGCAGGTCGCCGCGATGTCGAGCAGCCAGCTCGAGGCTCTCTACAACCGGTACTGAACGCCATCAGCAGGACCAGCCGTCCTCGGATCAGGCGTGCGCAGGGTCTTGACGGTGCAGCCGAGAAGGACAGCAAGCCTCCAGGGGCAGAGCGGGCCGTGTGGCGGAACAGAAAGCTCCTTCCGCATGTCGCGCGCATACCCGTTAGCTTCTGTCTTGAAACCCGCCGGAGCGCCATTGATGCCGGCTGCCTACGTTTCCAGCGGAACGGCATGAAGCGAAGTTCCGCTCGCGGCGATGATCCTTCCCAAACCCTTATTGCGGAGCATATCCGTTAACGTCGACGGCGCGTCCGTCACTAGCGTGTCCAACGTACTGCACGCACAAACGGCGTAACGGCTGACTTGTCCGAGCTTGGTACGGTCCGCCAGTAAGATCGTCGACTGCGCCTGCGCGATCATGGATCGGGCAATCTCAGCTTCATCTGCGTCATAATAGGTGACCCCCGCGGTCGGGTGGATGCCGACTGGCGAGAGGATCGCGAGATCGACCTGAGATCGCTTGATTTGGGCGATCGTCAGGGCGCCGCACGTCGATGGGACGTCGGCTCCGAGATGACCACTCAATAGGAAGATCTCGCCATCGTCCGCGCCCGCGCGCAGAAGCGCCGCGACCTCGATCGAATTCGTGATGACCGTAAGGCCGGGAACATTGAGGGCGGCCGCGAAAGCGGCCGTCGTGGTTCCAGCATCGACGAAGCATGACATCCCTGGCTGCAGCAGGGCCGCCGCGGCGCGTCCGATGTGACGCTTGGCTTCAACCTGCATCCGACGTCGGCGCCGGAACGGCGCCTCCAGTCCAAGGTCGATCGATATCGCGCCACCGTGAACCCGTCGAATGCGACCGGAGCTCTCGAGCTCTTTGAGATCTCGGCGGATCGTCTCGCGCGAGACCTGCAGATGCAGCGCCATGGCCTCCGCCTCGATCCGACCGACCGACGTGATCACGTCCATAATACGGCGCTGCCGCTCACCAACCCACATCGCATTTGTTCCTGTCGGCCGCTGCATGGTGCGGTGGAGGTCAAAGGTGGGCAAGGGTCCACCATGTAAGATTTGTGGATTTTTGTGGAGTTTGCGCTTGGCGTCTATCTCCGCTTGTGTGTAGACTTGCCCGAAATCAAGCTAAACGATGACTTGGACGGTATCGGTCGGCCGGACGGCGATGAAAAAATCGTCTGTTAGGCCTATAGATCGGGCATGTCTTTGGGGGGATTCAGCAAGACTATCGACGACGACTCACCCACATTGGAGCTGGGACGCAAAATGCTGACGATCTCTCGACGAAATCTACTGACAGCAACAGCCGGCACCGCCGCTGCCCTCGCGTTTCCAACCCCTTTCATCAGCCGGGCTCGGGCGGCCGGCCGAAACACGATGGTGTTCGCTTCTGCGGAGCCGGTGACGGGTAGCTGGGACCCTACCAGTCATACCTCGCTCGGGCAGATCAATTTCGAGGGCTTCGTTTTTGGTCAGCTATTCCGGACGCCGATGCGTCCCGACAACCCAACCGAGATCGTCTGGGAATTGGCGACCAGTCAGAAGCTGATCGACCCCTACACCCTCGAGTACACGCTTCGGGATGGCGTTACCTTCCACGATGGCAAACCTTTCTCCGCGGAGGACGTGAAAGCCACCCTGGAATACGCCACCGACCCGAGCCGGCCGGCCAGCGCGCTCTATCCTGGCCGCTGCGAGGCCGAGGTCGTGGATAAACTGACGGTCCGGCTCCATACCAAGAGCTTCGGCTACCCGGCCTCCGCCTTCCAGTTCACGGGCGGCTTCATGGCTATCATGGCCAAGGACGATATCGCCACGCCAGCGACTCTGGCCCAACGCCCGAACGGTACGGGTCCGTTCAAATTTGTAGAGCAAAAGGGCAACACCTCTATTCTCGCGGCGAACGACAAATTCTTTCGTGGCAAGCCGCTGCTCGAGGAAGTGCAGTTCACCTATGTGGGTGACGCGACGACGCGTGTGCTCGGGTTACTTAGCGGCAACATAGACGTGCTCCAGCGTCTTGAACCGGAGCAATACGACACTCTCAACAAGGACACCCGGGTCAAGACCGGGCGCACCCTCTCGACCGAGAACAAATACCTGCATTTCCGCTGCAACAAGCCGCCCTTCGACAACCCTATGGTCAGGCTGGCAGCGTGCCGAGCCATCGATCGATCGCAGATCATGCAACTGATGGGCGTCGCGGGCGGCGACTCCAGTTGCTACATCAGTCCGCTGAAGTTCGGCTACGAGAAGGTCCCCGATTATCCGGACTTCGACGCGGACGTGTGTCAGCAACTCCTCCAGAAGGCTGGCTTTCCGAAGGGCCAGGGCTTGCCGGAGCTAGAATACATCACCTCGACCGGGTTCTATCCGAAGACCAAGGAATACGGCGAACTGATCACCAGCATGATGCAAGATCAGGGCTTCAACGTGAAGCTCACCGTCATGGAGACAGCAGCCTGGGGGGATCGGCTCTACCAGCGCGCCGGCAAGGAGGCCGACGGCAACATGATCGACTGTGGCTGGTCGACGGGAACCCCGGAACCGGACATGGTGCTTCGCGCGATGTTTTATTCGAAGGCCGGACCCCGAGGCGGCCTGATCAACGGCATCGCCGACCCCGAGATCGACGCGGCGCTCGAAGCGGAGCGTAACGAGACCGACATCGACAAACGCAAGACACTCGTCGGCAAGGCCAACGAGGTCATAGCCTCCAAGGCGCCCTCGCTCTCCCTTTTCACATCCGTAAACCTGAACGCGATCCGCGCCGGGCTGGAAGGGCTCTACATTTTCCCGAATGGTCCGATGGATGCCTCGAAGGCGGAATTCAAGGCGACCTGACGAAGGCGCGCGTCATGGCGTTTCTGGCCTCCTTCCTGGCGCGCCGCCTCGCCCAAGGCGCGCTGATCGTCATCATCGTCTCCTTTGGGATCTTCACGGTGCTGCGCCTGGTTCCAGGTGATCCGGCGCGCCTCATTCTCGGCCCCATGGCCAGTGACGCCGTGGTCGAGAAGACCGCCGCGTCCATGGGATTGCGGGACCCGATCCCGGTGCAGTATGTGCGCTGGCTCGGCCGCGTCCTCCACGGCGATCTCGGTACCTCGTTCACCAAGGCCCGGAGCGGGTCCCAAGTGTCAGGGTCGCGGGACTCGGGCGGTGACGCCGACAAGGCCGCCGTGCTCGACTTATTGATCGAGAACGTGCCGATGACGCTGCAATTGGCCGGCTTGGCGCTGCTCTTCTCGGCTTTGATTGCCGTGCCGATCGGGATCTGGGCTGGGCTCAACACCGGCCGATGGCCCGACAAGCTGGCCCTGTATCTGGGCTCCGCCTTCGTCTCCATCCCTAACTTCTGGCTGGCCATTGTGCTGGCGCTGGTGATAACGGCGCAGCTTCAGTGGATTCCGTCGATCGGCTACGAAGGGTTCTCGTACACGATCTTGCCCGCCATCGTCATTGCGGTCGAGATGTCGCCGCTGTTCATGCGCAGCTTGGCAATTTCGATCGCGGCCGCGAACCGGCAAGGCTTTGTCGACTTGGCGCAGGTTCGTGGCCTATCGCGACGGCGCATCTTCTTCCACCACGTCCTGCGCAACGCCGCAGTCCCCGTGCTGAACTTGTTCGGTGTGCAGATCGGCGCGCTTCTCGGAGGCGTGCTGATCGTCGAATTCATTTTCAACTATCCGGGTTTCGGTCTTCTGACCGTGCAGGCGGTGCTGCAGCGGGATTTTCCCGTCATCCAAGGCGTGGCGCTGCTCTCCGCCACGATCTTCGTCGTCATCAACATCCTGGTCGATCTCGCCTCGACACGGATCGACCCGCGGTTGGACTTCTGATGACGCTCGACGCGACAGCCGCGACCCCAGTCGCCGACGGGCCGGGCCGAAGCGCCAGCCCAGGCCGTAGATTGTGGCGGGCGACCTACGCGCAATTCGAGTTCAAGCTTGGGATCTTCTTGCTGGTGCTGCTGATCGGCATGGCACTGATCTATCCCCATTTGACGGCATTGTCGGTGACCAAGATCGACGTCAAAGATCGATTTCTGCCGCCCGTCTTTTTTGCGAAAGGCACCTGGGCCCATCTCCTGGGCACCGATCAGCTCGGCCGTGATCTGTTCTTGCGCTCTCTCGTCGGGTTGCAGAACGCGTTGATGATCGGCGTCTCCGCGGTGGTCATCATGTTCGCGATCGGTACGACGGTGGGACTGATCGCGGGCTATTACGGTGGCTGGGTCGATACGATCCTCATGCGCATCACCGACGCGCAACTGGCCGTCCCCCTGATCATTCTCGCGATCACCATCCTGACCGTGCACCGGCCGACGCCGGAAACCGTCACTCTCGTGCTCGCCTTGTCGGGGTGGCCGGTCTACGCGCGCGTCACACGCTCGGTCACCTTGTCGGAACGGCACCGGGAATATGTGCGTGGGGCGAAGATCCTGGGAGCCTCCGACGCCCGGATCATCGTCCAGATGATCGCTCCCAACGTCCTTCCGCCCATCGCTTTCGTGGCGGTGTTGGACATCGCCCGCATGATGATCTTCGAGGCGATCCTGGGCTTCATCGGCATCGGCGTGCAGCCGCCGACACCAACCTTCGGCAACATCATTGCGGATGGCCGCAAATATCTGATCAACGCGTGGTGGATCGCCACCATGCCCGGCGCTTTTCTGTTCGCCTCGTTGCTCGGCATCAATCTCATCGGAGCCTCGATCGAGCGGGCGCGCAACAAGGTGCTGGGAGGCACGATCTGATGGGCGAAGCTGCGCTCATGTCACTTTCGAAACTGTCGGTCGACCTGGTGCGCGCCGATGGACGACGTCGGATCCTTGATGGCGTCGATCTCGATATCCCGCGCAACAGCGTCCTCGGGATCCTGGGCGAGAGCGGGTCGGGCAAGACGACGCTCGCCAAGACGATGATCGGTTGGGTGCAATCACCGCTCGCGGTAGTGGGTGGAACGGTCCGGTATCAGGGGCAGGACCTCCTAACACCCGCGGTGGCGCGCGTGGCCCGGGCTCGGATCGGGTTCATCGGCGCCGACCCCGGCAGCGCCTTCGACCCGACCCTCCCGGTCGGCGTGCAGATCGCCGAGAAGCTGCGGGCGGTGCGGCCGGAGAATAGCCAGGCAGAGGCCGAGCGGCGGACGATCGCGCTGCTCGATGCGGTGCGGATCCCTTCGGCGGCCAAGCGATACCGGGAGTACCCCAACCAGTATTCAGGCGGCATGCTGCAGCGCGCGCTGATCGTCGACGCGATGGTGACCGAGCCCGACCTTCTTATCTGCGACAACATCATCCAGCCGCTGGACGTCACGGTGGCGGCCCAGATCATTCGCCTGTTGCGCGAACTCCGCGAACGGATGTCGACGGGCATCGTTTTCATCAGCACGTCCGTTCCCTCGATCGCCGAGGTGGCCGACGACGCCGTGGTTTTGGCCGGCGGCCGCATCATCGAGCGGGGTACGCCTGATGAGATCGCCCGTCGTCCGCGCCATGCGGTCACCCGTGAACTCGTGGCGCGCACACCGCGTATCTGGACCGGCGAGGCCATCCCCGAGCCCAAGGCCCATCAGGAGACACCGATCCTTCAGGTCGACGATGTCACCAGGACCTATCGCGTCAAGGATCGCGGCAAGGTCTTCGGTAAGCAGAGCGTACAAGCGGTGCGAGGCGTCAGCTTCGAGGTTTTCCGCGGCGACAACTTCGGACTGGTGGGCGAGTCGGGTTGCGGCAAGTCGACATTGTCTCGGTTGCTGTCATGGGTGGAAGCGCCCGATAGCGGATCCATCCGTTTCGAGGGCCGCGACATCGCATCGATGACCGGGAAGGAGCGTCTTGCCATGCGGCACGGCTTCCAGCTGCTGTTGCAGGACCCGTATAATTGTATCCCGCCGCACATGTCCGTCGGCCGCACGATCGGCATAGGGCTCGCGGTGCATGGGGTCGAGCGCAAGGAGATCGCAGCGCGCGTGCGCGACGTGATGGCCGAGGTGGGGCTGACGCCCGACGACGCGAACCGGCTCCCGATCGGCATGAGTGCGGGGCAGCGGCAACGTGTGAACATTGCCCGTGCCCTGGTGCTTGAACCGAGGTTGGTGATCCTCGACGAAACCCTGTCGTCCCTCGATCCCGTCGAGCAGGCGCGGCTCCTCGCGCTGTTCGAACGCCTGCAGGCACGGCATGGGTTGACCTACCTCTTCATCTCCCACGACCTCGCCATGGTGCGTCGGGTCTGCACTCGTATCGCCGTCATGTATCTCGGCAAGATGGTCGAGATCGCCGACACGGGCGGCGTCTTCTACGATCCGGGCCATCCCTACACCAAGGCATTGTTGTCGGCAGTCCCCACGCTCGACGAGCGGCCGTACCGCACCCGGGACGTTCTCCTTGATGGTGAGCCGCCGAACCCGATCGACCTGCCACCCGGATGTTCTTTTGCCGGCCGCTGCCCCGAGGCGATCGCCGTGTGCCGCGTGAAAGAGCCTCCGTTGTGGGAAAGACTGCAACGCCGGTTGGCAGCCTGCCACGTGACGGCGCCAGCGCCATGACGGATGCGACGAGATCCCACCCGGCAGGGTCCGAAGCGCTTATGATCGAGCCCAAGCGGCTCCGCGCTTTGATGAACGCTTTCACCCATCATGGGGGCATTGCCGACAACGGGATGCACCGGCTGACGCTGTCCCAGGAGGACGGGGCCGCACGCGATCACCTGGTCCGTTGGATGCGAGACAAGGGATTTCGGGTCACGATCGACGCAATGGGCAACGTGTTCGGCTTACTGGATCTTGCCGGTCCCGACGCTCCCGTCGTCATGACCGGCTCGCATCTCGACAGTCAGCCCAATGGTGGGCGTTTTGACGGCGCCTACGGCGTGCTGGCTGCGTGCGAGGCGGTGGAAGCGGTCCGCGCCCGCCTCGTCGCGGACGGTGTCGAGCCGCGCTGCAACCTCGCGATCGTCGACTGGACCAACGAGGAGGGTGCACGGTTCCAGCCAAGCCTTCTCGGCAGTGCCGTCTATGCGGGGCTGATGGACGAGACCGACGCGCTCGGGCGCAAGGACGGCGACGGGATCACCGTCGCCGAAGCGCTCGCCAGTATCGGCTATGCCGGCACGGACCGGTTTCCCAAGCCGCAGGCCTATGTGGAGCTGCACGTCGAATGCGCGACGGTCCTGGAACGAGCGGGCGAGCGCTTCGGTGCCATCTGCAGACATTGGGGTGCCATCAAGTACCGGCTCGCCTTCCTGGGCCGACAGGCCCATACCGGGCCCACACCCATGGCCGATCGCCAGGACGCGCTCTTAGGGGCGGCTCATCTCATCGCCGCCCTTGGCGCTCTGCCCGGGCGAGCAACTGGGACGCTCCATACTTCGGTCGGGCGGTTGGAGGTGCGGCCGAACTCGCCGAACGTTGTGCCCGGCGAAGCCGTGCTCTTTCTCGAACTTCGCGCGCCCGAACAGGCGGTGCTGGATTGGGCCGAGCGCGAAATGCTGAACGCAGCCGAAACGGCCGCCGCTTTGGCGCGCGTGCGCTCGGAGGTGCGCTACATCGACCGCCGAGCCGTCGGGCATTTCGACGAGGGCTTGGTGGCGCTCGCCACCGAAGAAGCCGGGAAGCGGGGATTGGCAACGCTGCGGCTCGAGACGATTGCGGCTCATGATGCCATCTGCATGATCCCGGTCTGCCCCTCGGTCGTCCTGAACGTGCCGAGTATCGGCGGCGTCTGCCACCATCCCTCCGAACTGACGAGCCAAGCGGATCTGGACCTTGGCGCCGATCTGCTGGCCAGCGTCTTGTTCCGGTTGTGTCGAGACGGCCTGCCATCGATCAGGTCGGCCAATGCGGCGTAAAATCCCGAAGCTCCTCGTAGGCCTGCGCCAGCGCCAGCACGCCAATGTCGTCGAACCGGCGTCCGATGATCTGCAGCCCGATGGGAAGCCCGCGCTCGTCGAACCCGCAGCACAGGCTGGCGGCGGGTTGACCCGTCTGGTTGAACATGGCTGTGAAGGTCGTAACGCTCATCGGGGCGTCCGGCCGAAAGGCCACCTCGTTGGCCGGGAAGTTAACGACCGGCAGTACCGGCGACAGCACGTAGTCGTAGAGCGATGTGCGGGCCACGATGGTGGCCTTGGCGCGCTCCAGCAGGTCCGAGGCAGCTCCGTAGTCCATGGCCGTGAAAGCGTCGGCCCGTTCGCAGAGGCGTCTGACGAGCGGATGCACGCTTTCACGCTTCTCGGGAGGCAGGTGGTCAAGTTCGATACGCGAGCGCACCGAGAAGATACGGTCGAGCGCCTCGGAGGGATCGGCGTCGAGAAGCGGTCCCATCATCTGCACCTCGGCGCCGGCCGCCGCGAAGGCTTGAGCCGCAGCTTCTACGCTGCGACGAACGGCCGGCTCCGCCGGCTCGCCGTAGCCTACGTCCAACAGCAGTCCGATCCTGCGGCCGCGGAACCCGAGACCGAGATGCTGCTCGTAGGCGATGCCTTCTGGGGCCAGACCGCCATAGTCTCTAAGGTCGGGCCTCGACAGCACCGTCAGCATCAGCGCGACGTCGCGCACCGTGCGGGCCATGGGGCCGGCGGTCCGCAAGGGACTAGGCGGCAGGTGCGGAACACGGCCCTGCGTCGGCTTCAGCGTTGCGAGCCCGCAGAGCGCCGCAGGCAAGCGGAGCGAGCCGCCTATATCGCTGCCCACCGCCAGGGGACCGAGCCGAGCAGCCAGGGCCGCGCCGCCACCGCTCGACGAACCGCCCGTGTTGAAGGCGGTGTTCCACGGATTTCGCGTGATGCCATGCGCCGTGCTGACGCCGGCCCCGAACATGCCGAAGTCCGGCATCGTGGTTTTGCCGAACAGCAGCGCCCCTGCTTCTTTGAGCCGCGCCGCCGGGGGCGAATCGTAAGCCGATGGTGGCCCGTCCTTATAGGCTCTGGCGCCGCGCCACATAGGCGTCCCCTCGGCCGCGATGCTGTCCTTGATCGAGACCGGTACGCCATCGAGAGTTCCCGTGGGCAGGCCGGCAAACCAACGCTTCTCAGACTGCGCGGCCAGGGCCAGGGCATCCTCCGCCATCAGGTGGAAAAAGGCGTTGTACCGAGGGTTAAGCTCCTCGGTGCGGGCCAGCACTGCCTCGAGCACATCGACGGGCGAGAAGCGCCGTGTCGCGTAGCCCTGCAGCAGGTCCGTGGCATCCATGCTGCAGAGGTCTGTCGTCCCGACCATGTCAGTCTCCATCCGGACGCCACGAGGGCCGACGCTTCCAAGGAGAGCCTCGCGCGCAAACTTTCAAGAGGCGGTGTGTCTCCTGTCGGTCGAGATCCGGCCGGGCAAGGCGAGCTTCCCGCGCTGCTGACAACGTCATGCAACGCGGAGGACGCACGATGATCGAACACTCTTACGGGCACCGGTGACAGCATGAAAGGTCTGGGAGCGCCACGGGACGCAAGCGAAGAGCAGGCCGAAGCCGCGCTTCGTAACTGGGCTGCAATCGTCGGCCATAACCCCCTCTACGGCGCGCTCCTGCCGAGCGTCATGATGCCGATGCATACGGCGGCGGATGCCATTCCCTATGGCGTCGCTGCGACCGGCGTCGAGCCCGAGATGTTCATGAAGGTCTACGAGCAAGACATGCCGGTCGACCTCGATGTGGTCGCGACCGCCGAAGCGAGCCGGCAAGCTGCGTCGCTCGGGCTCGCACCGGCCTTCCTGGCCGAGGATGTGGACCATAAGGCGCTTCTTTACGCGATGCTGCCGGCGCCTTGGCGGCCAGCCACACGGTCTACCATCGAGAACAGCACGCTTAAGGCCGCCGCCATCGTTGCGAAGCGCACATGGCATCGCAGCGCGCCACTCCAACGGACTCTTACGCCGTTCGACCGTATTGCGAGCTCCCTCGAAGACATTGACCGGCTTGCCAGTCCACGCGGCGGGTCGGCCCCTGCACTGACCGTGCCGCAGGGGTTCCACACCCTTCGAGCCTGGATCCAACACATCGAACGTGCGATGGCCGCGGCTGGCCATGACAGCGGCCCGACCCATGGCGAGAACACGCTGTCCAACATCATGGTCGGGGATGGCGATGCGGTGCTGCTTGTCGATTTCGATCGCGCCGTCAACGCCGACCCTCATTACGATCTCGGGGCCTTTTGTTCCGAGTTCTGCAGTTTCGACGCGGAGGTTGCCGAGACCGTGGCGCTTTATCTGGGACAGCCTGACAGGCGCGTCACGGCGCGCGCGCAGCTCTACATGATCGTGGATGATGTCCTTTGGGGCTGCTGGAGCCTGCTGGCGCACCATACGTCCGAGCGGAGCAGCAACGTTGAATTCTACAAATACGCTCAGAACCGTTTTGTGCGGGCACGGTCCTGGTTGTCCCGCTGGGACGTGCCTGCGCTGATGCGCCAGATCTAAGAGGCAGCCCATGAAACTCGGACAAGCCACGACTGCAGCCGAGCAGCAGATCGAGACGGCGATCGCCCGCATTCCCGAGTGGCGCGAGCGTCCCCTCACCTATGATCGCATCAACGGCGGCATCACGAACCTGAACTGGAAGATCCGGCTCGAAGACGAAGGCCGGCACTACTTCATGAAATTGCCTGGCTTAGGCACCGACCTGTTCATCGACCGGGAGTTGGCCCATGAAGCGGCCGTGAAGGCGGCGTCCACCGGCTACGCGCCCGCGGTGCTCCACTATTTCGAGGAGGACGGCGTCGAGGTGCACGAATTCATGGAGGGGTTCCGCAGCTGCAACGTCGGTGACCTGCTCGACGGCACCATTCGTGCCAATGTGGTTCAGGCCTACAAGGCCATCCATGCCACCCAGACTCTATCGCGCACTAAGACCGGCTTCGACCAGCTCGACGAACGCTTGCAGCAGGTCCGTGCCAACGGGGGACGCCTGCCACGCGACCTCGAATATCTGCTTTGGCAGTGCGATCGAGCGCGTCAGGCGGTGACGGCCTCGGGCATGTCACTGTGCGCCTGCTTCAACGACGCCTATGTCACGAACTACATGGTCGACTCATCACGAAACGTGAAGATCATCGATTGGGAATATGCGTCGAACAACGATCCCTATTGGGACCTGGCCATGTTCGCGTTCGAGACTTTCCTCGCCGGTACCGCGACCGTCCGCGAGCTGATCGAGATCCACGACGGCGCCTACAGTCGTGTTGTGGAAGCGCGCATCACGCTTTACGGGGGCGTTGCAGGCATAGTTTGGGCTCTGTGGGCTGCGTTGCAGGCGCGCATATCGCTGATCCCTTTCGACTTCTCTAAATACTCTGACCTGCTGTTCCTACGGATGCGCTATGCGATGGGCAGTCCGAGTTGGGAAGAGGCATTGGCGACCATTTGATTCTGATGCTCCCCGGCGCGTGCAAGGACGAGTTCAGTCGTGTCGGCTAAGGATCGTCACCGCCGCATCATCTCGCTGCTGGGGGTCAACGAGCACCTCAGTCTCGACCGCATGGCCGAAGAGACGGAGGTCTCGCGCGAGACGGTTCGTCGCGATATCGTTCGACTCGAGCAAGCCGGGAAGCTGCAACGCGTGCATGGAGGCGTGGTGCGGGCAGCACAACAGGAACCTCCCTTCGCGTCCCGTCTCAAAGCACAGACGAATGCCAAGCACCGGATAGGTGTCCTCGCGAGTCGTCTCATCGCGCCAGGTATGCTGTGCGCGATCGACGCTGGAAGTACCACCGTAGCGTTTGCGGCCGCGCTTGCAGAAAGGCCCGAGGTCTCCATCGTGACCAATTCCATCGACGTCGCGACGACCGTGCGCGCAAAGGGGCCCGGAAGCGACGTTACACTGCTCGGCGGTCGCCTCGGTCCTGACCTCCCTGGAACCTATGGTGAACTAACGATTGCGGATTTGCGTCGCTTTGCGCCGAAGGTCGCTGTGTTCTCGCCTGTCGCCATCAATGGTACTCACGGGGCGATGTATTTTCATCAAGAGGAGGCGGAGTTTGTTATTGCCATGATCCAGAGCGCCGAACGTATCGTAGTTCTAGCGGATCACAGCAAAGTAGCGAGTACAAGCCGCATGCCGGTCTGTGAATGTAGCCGCATTGACGTGCTTGTCACCGACCGACTGACTGTTTCCTCAAAGCTGGCCGATCTCCGCTACCACGGATTACGCAATATCATGATTGCCTGATAGAGGCTCGTCGTTGTTCCGCTCGAGTCAGCAGCCGAACGTGGCATGATCCTGGGTGCGGATCGGCGGCTTTGCCGAGCCCGCCGTCATCGTGCTCGACGAGCGCTCGACGCGTCGGTGCAGGCGCAGGTACTGCACGGCGATTTGCAGACCCGGCTCGGGCTGACCTGCGTTCAATTCCCGCGATCTCACCGTGGTCGAGGGCGCCCAACCTTTTCGTTGGGTTCAGGAACCTGGTTGCTGCCAAGACAAGCTAAGATCTCACCTCTGGCTTCGCACGCGGTCGACAGCGTCTTTACGTCCGGTGTTTCGGGACGACGAGGCTGTCGTGCAGGCCGCCATGGTCGTGCCGTCGCGGGAGTGGTTGGAATTGGAAGGCGGCGTAATCTCCAGGATGTCCAACCCCTGACTCGGCGCGTCAACGCCGA
>CAXUOD010000112.1:0-16701 GCA_964252585.1 uncultured Lichenihabitans sp.
GCGATGGTCGGCTCGTCGGGAAAGGTCACGACGGACCCGTCCGCCAGCGTGAGGGCGGAGAGGTGGACCGCGTCGACCACCGTGCATTGCGGGTCCGGTTGCGGTCCCACCGACGTCCTCTCGACGGCAACCCTCGCGGCGTCGAGTCGCAAGGGGCAATCGACGGCATCGGGCGAGGGGGTTGCCGTTGGCAAACTCACGGCCGGACCTCTTGGAGCGGGGACGGCGGGCGGCGGCTTCACGGCGGGTTCGATGGCGGCCGGAAGCGAACGCGGGAGGGCAGGGAGGCTTAATACGGCCGGGGGCGGGACCGGCCGCGGCACCGGCAAGGGAGGATCGGCGGGAAGCTGAACCCTTGATCTTGCCGGAGGCAGGGGTTGAGCCTGCGTCGGGGGTGGCGCGGCGCAACACACCCCCAACCACCACCAGGCCATGAGCGATCGCCTTCGCATGCGGCGAACCTCGCTCTCAGATCGAGCCGCCCTCCACCATGAAATTGTTGGCCGTGCACATGGCCGAGTCGTCCGACGCCAGGAACAGCATCATGCGGGCCACATAGGCGGGCTCGATCAGGTCGGGAAGGCATTGGCGCATCAGATGCTTCTTCAACGCTTCGGGCGACGCCCACAGCGTCTTCTGCCGTTCCGTCATGATCCAGCCGGGCACGATCGTATTGACCCGGATGCGATGCGGCCCGAGATCCCGCGCGAAACTCCGGGTCATGCCGTGAACGGCGGATTTCGCCGTGGTGTAGACCGGCATGCCGCCCGAGGCTTCCCACCAGGAGTTCGAGCCGAGATTGACGATCGAACCTTTGCCGGCTGCGATCATGTCGGGCGCCACGGCCTGAGTCGCGAAGAACATGTGCCGCAGATTGGTGGCGATGCGCTCGTCGTAATAGTCCGGCGTCACGTCTTCCCAGCCGTGCCGGTCGTCGCGGGCCGCATTGTTGATCAACGCCGCCGCCGGCCCGATCGCGATTTTGAGCGCCGCGAAGGCCTGTTTCAGGGCCGCGATGTCGCGCAGGTCGCACGCCTCGAACGCGACCGTCGCGCCGCCCGCACCGAGTTCGTCGGCCAACCGGCGGCCTGCCTCGCTATCGATGTCGAGGAAGCCGACATGGGACCCCTGGGCCGCGAAGGCCCGCACCGCGACCTCGCCGATGCCCGAGGCTCCGCCCGTGATGTAGACGCGAGCCTCAGCGAGGCTCGGATATGTTGCGTCGGCCATGATGCATCCCCCGGTGTCTCGTTGTTTCAGTTGGCGAAGCGGAAATGCAGGACGTCACCGTCCGCCACGACATACTCCTTGCCTTCGAGCCGGAACTTGCCGCCGTCCCGCGCCCCGGCTTCGCCCTTCAGCCCGACGTAATCGTCGTAGCCGATCGTCTCCGATCGGATGAAGCCCTTCTCGAAGTCGCTGTGGATCACGCCGGCCGCCTGCGGGGCGCGAGTGCCTTGCGCGATCGTCCAGGCCCGAGCCTCCTTGGGGCCGACCGTGAAGAAGGTCACGAGATGCAGCAGCGCGTAACCGGCCCGGATGACGCGGTTCAGGCCCGGCTCGGCCAACCCGATGGCGTCGAGGTAGTCCTTCTGGTCGGCGGGGGGCAGCACCGCGATCTCGCTTTCGATCTTGGCCGAGACCACGACCGAGACGGCCCCCTCCTGCCGGGCGCGCTCGGCCACGGCGGCCGAGAGCGCATTGCCGGCATCCGCCGCATCCTCTTCGACGTTGCAGACGTAGAGCACGGGTTTCGACGACAGGAGGCCCAGCGTCCCGAACAGTTTCCGCTCCTCGGGCTTGACCTCGACGAGGCGGGCCGGCTTGCCGTCGTGGAGCAGCACGAGGCAGCGTTGCACGAGGTCGAGGGTCTCCTTGGCTTCCTTATCCGCACCTTTGGCCTTCTTCTCGAGGGCCGTGACGCGCTTTTCCAGGCTGTCGAGATCGGCCAGCATGAGTTCCGTCTCGATCGTCTCGATGTCGTCGATCGGCGCGATCCTGTTCTCCACATGGGTGATGTCGCCGTCGATGAAGCAACGCACCACATGGGCGATGGCGTCGCATTCGCGTATGTTCGCCAGGAACTGGTTGCCGAGGCCCTCGCCCTTGGAGGCGCCGCGGACCAGCCCAGCGATATCGACGAACGTCAGCCGCGTCGGGATGATCTCCTTCGAGTTCGCGATCCCGGCCAGCGCATCGAGGCGCGGATCCGGTACCGCGACATCTCCCACATTGGGCTCGATGGTGCAGAACGGGTAGTTGGCCGCCTGGGCGGCCGCGGTCTGCGTCAAGGCATTGAAGAGCGTCGACTTGCCGACATTCGGCAGGCCGACGATGCCGCATTTGAAACCCATGATGTCCTCGAGACCTGGAGACCGCCGCGAAACGCCGCCAGCGATCCGGGCCGGCCTCGATGTTTCACTCGGGGGAAGAGCAATGTCGTACGCCGTTCAAACACGGGCGAAGCGCCAGTGACAAGAGGCTAAGCCCGTTGGTCTTCGCCGCCTTCTCTAAACGGCGTTGTCGGGACGCCTGGACTCGGCCGCTCGGTCCGCCACCTCGGCCGCACGATGCGACGTCTCCGCGGCGGACTTCACGCGGTGGGCGTCGCGGTTGATCGCCTGCAGGTTGGGAAAGCCCCAGAACCGCAGCAACATGGCCCAGGGGAGGTCGCGTTGCTGGCGCCACACGCGATGCAAGGGCACGCGGTGGTCGACCTCGCGGTCGCGCGACAGGCGCTGTCCGCTCACGGCGCAGCGTCGCTTCTGCAGCCGCGCCAGCAGCTTGGCCTGATCGGCCGGGGCGTTCCAGAGCTTCCACGCCGCCACGCAGCAGGCATGCCAACGGGCGCGGCGGTTGGTCTTGGCATCTCCCCAAAGATCGCGATGCCAACCGAAGCGGTAGACCGGCTGGCCGCAAAGGCAGCAGGTCCCGCCATCGGCCCGAAACTCTGCCTCGCGGAACGGGGCGGGAGGCGCCCGGAAGCTTCGGGCACGACCATCGTCGGGAGTCGCGGCCAATCGCCAACGCCAGCCTTCAGGTGCCGGAGCTCGGGCCGCCAAGGCACGGGCCAGGCGGTCGGCCCGGACCGGGTGATGGCGCCAGTAACTCTCGACGGCGAGCCGCGGCAGTGGCGGGACGAAGGATCGCGCCAGAGCATGGACCAGGACGACGGCTGGGAAGACAGGAGGCATGGCCTTGCGGAGCCTGGCAGAGGCGACCTCGTTTCGCGCATCCCGCCATGACGACATCGATCGGCCTCCCGCAACATCAGCCGCCATCTGCGCGAAGCGACCGGCTAACGCAAGCCACGGATGGTAGCTCAAGAGCGACCGACCTCGATGGTCTGGTCGTCACGGTCCATGGTGGCCACGGGCTCGACCTGCCGCAGCTGACGCCTTCACGTGTTGCGAAAACAACTCAGGTCGACGCGTCGTCGGCCAGATGACTGCCTCGAGCTCCTCCTTTCATCAACCTGTCATACGAACCGGCGACCCTTCTGCATCAAATGAGCCTTTGTAAGGGGTCTCAGACGTGCAACTCAACCCAGTTTTACTCTCTTGCTCTGCGGCGACTTGCCTTGTCTTCGCAGCGAATGCTGTTCCGGCACGCGCCGATACTTCGACTGCTGCCGAAATCGCGCTGCTTAAAGCGGAGTTGCGCCGCTTGGAAGCCAAGGTCGATCAACAGGCGCGCCGGGAGCGTACCGATCAGCAGCAGGCTTCCGGGCCGAAGAAGGTCGCCGGAGCGGCGCCCGCCAAGGCCGTCGGAGACCAGGTCTACGGCGACGGCCCCCTGCCGACCTTCGTGGCCTGCCCCGAAAAGACCCTCTGCTACAAAGGCCTGACCTTCACACCCGGCGGCTTCCTGGCGCTCGAAACCGTGACGCGCTCGCGCAATCTCGCGTCCGACGTCGACACGCCCTACGGGGCCATCCCGTTCCGGCAGAACCGTGCGGGGCGCACCGGCGAGTTCCGCTTTTCGGCCCGGCAGAGCCGCATCTCGGGCCTGGTCGAGGGCAACGCCGATCCGTTCACGCATCTGTCGGGTTATGGCGAGTTCGACTTCCTCGGCGCAGCCCAGACGGCCAACTCGAACGAGAGCAACTCCTACAACCTCCGCATCCGCCACCTCTACGCGACGATCGATCGCTCCGACTACGGGTTGCACTTCCTGGCCGGGCAAACCTGGTCCTTCGCGACGATGTTCGACAAGGGTCTCCAGGTCCGAAAGGAGGAGATCCCGCTGACCATCGACGCGCAATACGTGCCGGGCTTCGTCTGGGCCCGGCAGCCGCAGGTACGCCTCGTGAAGGACATCAGCCCGATCCTCTCGGTCGGTGTGTCGGCGGAGAACCCGCAGACGACGGAATCGGGCACGCTTCCCTCGACCTTCACCTATAACCAGGCCGCCACGGGCGGCGGTCTTTTCAACAGCGCCAACTCCCTGTCGTTGAACCACGTGCCCGACATCATCGGCAAGGTCGCCTACGATCCCACCATCAACGGCCACGACCTCCACATCGAGGGCTTCGGGATCGGGCGAGACTTCTACGGTCGCTCGAACGGACACAACGAAGATGTCATCGACGGCGGCGGCGGCGGAAGCGTCCGGTTCTCCGCCATCCCCAAGATGCTCGACCTGCAGTTCTCGGGCGCGGTTGGCGCCGGCTTGGGCCGATACGGCACATCGGGTCTACCCGACATCACGGTGAGTTCGACCGGCGGAATCAAGCCGAATGCGGAGACCATGCTGCTCGCCGGCGCGATCGTGCACCCGACGCCCCTGATCGACCTCTATGCCTACGCCGGCATGGAACAGGAGGACCGCAACTCCCTCGGAACGGTGGGCGGCGTCAACTACGGCTACGGCAACCCGTTCAACTCCAATGCAGGCTGCAACATCGAGGGATCGACCGCGACCTGCACGGGGAACACCCAATCGGTCAGACAGGCGACGGTCGGCATCTGGGATACGATCTACAAGGGTGCTTACGGTCAGTTCCGTGGCGGCCTGCAATATTCCTACACGCAGCGGACCGCCTTCTCGGCGATTTCGGGTGGCGCTCCGAAGACGGATGAGAACACCGTCCTCACGAGCCTTCGCTACTACCCCTTCTGACGAGGCCACGCTGACCAGTGCCGTGTCGGCCTCTGCGGCCGGCCGGCCACATCCCGCCTTCGGCTGCCAGGGGCGCCGGCACCTCGCGCGAAAGTCGCCGATCGGCGCTATCGCCGAGCCCGTGGCCGCCCTACGCTGGCTCCGTTCGCTTTCGAACGGAGGGTCATATGTTGGAGACGGACTCGGCGCTGATGCGCGGACTGAAGCAGTTCCGCGACTTCGCCCTGAAGGGCAGCATCCTGGATCTCGCCTTCGCGGTCATCATCGGGGCTGCTTTCGGCAAGGTCGTGGACTCGCTCGTCAAGGATATCGTCATGCCGATCATCGGCATGGCGGGCAGCGCGGATTTCACCAATTATTTCGTGCCTCTCAGCCATGGCGTCACGGCCACGAACCTGGCCGACGCCCAAAAGCAGGGGCCGGTGCTGGCCTGGGGCAGCTTCGTGACCTACGTGGTCAACTTCCTGATCGTGGCGGCGGCGCTCTTCGTCATCGTCAAGGCGCTCGATCGGGTAAAGGCGCGAATGGCTTTCAGCCCTCCGAAGAACGTGGCGCCTTCCCGCCAGGAGGTGCTTCTCGTCGAGATCCGGGACCTTCTGGCGCGCGAGAGGGCCTGACGCCGTCACACACTTCGGATCCTCGCCTTTTCGGCGAGGCCGTGCTTCTGATCCGGGGCTTAGGCCGCTTCAGGATCCATCGTCATGCCGCAATCGCCTGCCCCTTCCGCCCCGCTCGACCCGCGCCCGCGCATCGGCTCGGTCCTCGACGATATCCGGCCGGAGGTGATGACGCTGCCGCGCAGCGGCATCGAGGAGGTCTTCAGCTATGGCCTCGGCCGGCAGGGTCTGATCCCGCTCTGGGTCGGCGAAGGCGACCTGCCGACACCCGACTTCATCTGCGACGCTGCCGTGCGGGCACTCGCGGCCGGCGAGACCTTCTACACTCACCAGGGCGGCATCCCGGATCTGCGGGCCGCGATCGCCCAGTACATGACGGGCCTCTACGGACAGCCCTTCAGCGACGACACGACGCCGTTCGGCCCGGAACGCTTCTTCGTGACGGTCGGCGGCATGCAGGCCCTGCAGTTCGCCGTTCGCATGGTGGCGGGACATGGCGACGACGTCCTGATCCCGACGCCGGCCTGGCCGAACTTCGGTGGCGCCCTTATGGCGGCAGGCGCTCGGCCCGTCGAGGTTCCGATGCGGTTCTCGGCCAGGGGAGACGATGGCCTGTGGCATCTCGCGATCGAAGACCTGGCGCAGGCCGTGACGGATCGCACACGTGCCATCGTGATCAATTCGCCCTCCAACCCGACCGGTTGGACCGCAACCCACGACGACCTCGGGGCCATTCTGGATTTCGCCCGCGCCCGGAACCTATGGATCGTGGCCGACGAGATCTACGGGCGCTTCGTCTACGAGGGCAGGCTGGCCCCCTCGTTCCATCACCTCATCCGGGCCGACGACCGCGTGCTGTTCGTCCAAACGCTGTCCAAGAACTGGGCCATGACGGGTTGGCGGGTCGGATGGCTCGAGGCCCCGCCGGAGCTCGGCACCCGGATCGAGAGTCTGGTGCAGTATTCGACGTCAGGTGTCCCGGTCCCGACACAACGGGCCGCCGTGGCGGCGCTTACGGGCGGCGACGCGTTCATCGAAGCCCAGGTGGCGCGGGCGCGCGGCAACCGGGATCTGTTGTCGTCGGCCCTGCTCCGCACCGGGCGCGTCCGCCTGTCGAGGCCAGACGGCGCCTTTTACCTGTTCTGCAGGCTCGAGGGTGTGTCGGACAGTCGCAGTCTCGCCTTCCGACTCGTCGACGAAGCGGGGGTTGGAGTCGCACCGGGCTCTGCCTTCGGGGCGGCAGGCGAAGGTTTCGTCAGACTTTGCTACGCGCGCAATCCCGATGACGTCGTCGAAGTGGCGCGCCGGATCGAGACTTGGCTTTCGCGTTGAACCTGGGGGTCTACTCGGCCGCGATGGCGGCGTAGCGCGATGCCGTGGGAAGATCCAGGGTCTGCCAGACGTCGGACAGGGCCTCCGTCAGGGCTCCGATATGACCCGTGTCGTGATGCGGGGTCGGCGTGATGCGCAACCGCTCGGTGCCCCGCGCCACGGTCGGATAGTTGATCGGCTGGATGTAGATGCGATGCTTCTCGAGCAGCATATCGCTCGCCGCCTTGCAGAGTTCGGCGTCTCCGACGAAGACCGGCACGATATGCGAGCGGTTCGGCATGACCGGAATACCCGCCATCGCGAGCGCAGCCTTGGTCTCCGCGACACGGGCCTGATGCCGATTGCGCTCGTCGCACGACGATTTCAGGTGTCGCACGGCCGCGGTCGCAGCCGCCGCAACGGCGGGCGGCAGCGCGGTCGTGAAGATGAACGAAGGCGCGTAGCTTCGCACGGCGTCGACCAGGGCGGTGTCGCCCGCGATATAGCCGCCGAGCGTTCCGAAGCCCTTGGCCAGCGTGCCCTCGATGACGTCGATCTGGGCCATGACGCCGTCGCGTTCGGCGATGCCGGCGCCTCTCGGACCATAGAGCCCGACCGCATGGACCTCGTCGCAATAGGTCAGGGCGCCGTATCGACGCGCCAGATCGGTGATCCGGCCCACGGGGGCGATGTCGCCATCCATGGAATAGAGGCTCTCGAAAAGGACCATCTTGGGCCGCTCGGGACCCGCGGCCTTGAGGAGAGCTTCGAGGTGCGCCATGTCGCTATGCCGAAAGAGCTGCTTCTCACAGCCCGAGCGACGCACGCCTTCGATCATGGAATTGTGGTTCCAGGCGTCGGAGAGGATCAAACAATCCGGCAACAAGCCGGCGATGGTCGAGATCGATGCCAGGTTGGAGATCCAACCCGACGTGAAGGCCAGAGCCGCCGGCTTGCCGTGCAGGTCGGCGAGTTCGGCTTCGAGAGCCACGACGGGGTGGCTGTTGCCCGATATGTTGCGCGTGCCGCCTGCACCGGCCCCATAACGCTTTGCCCCATCCTGCATCGCGGCGATCACCGCGGGATGAAGTCCCATTCCCAGGTAGTCGTTCGAGCACCACACCAGGACTTCGAGTTCCCGGCCGTCCCTGTGCCACACCGCATAGGGGAAGCGCGTGGCATCGCGTTCGAGATCCGCGAAGACGCGATAGCGCCGCTCCTCTCGCAAACGCGTCAGTGCGTCATCGAAAAAGCGGCGGTACTGCATCGTGACCCTCGTGGACCTCGAGGCGCTCCACTGAAAGCGCCGGCATTGTTTCGAACCGCTCACCGCGGATCTGTCGACCGCGCCGGAGACGCTTCGCGTCTGCCAACCTTTAGACCATGTCCCGCGCCGGTGGAACAGCCGTAGCATGAATGTGTCAGGCCGAATTGACACATCGAGCGAAAACAAAAATGCCGGCCCAAGGGCCGGCATCCGAAGCGTTCACATTCTTGAGAAATCGATCAGAGGCCCGTCGCGCCGATCACCTTGAAGGGGGTCTGAGCGAAGGTGCCAATGGCACCCAGCGGCTGACCGATCAGCGCCAGCGGAGAAATCGTCGGGTCGCCATTAGCCACGACGTAGATGGGTCCCGAGTGGTCGACCGGCACGGCCATCGCCCAACCCTCGTCGACCTCGGCAGCCTTTTCGCCGGCACCGGCGTAACGCACGGGGGTTACACCGCCCGTCCGAGCGCCGCCGGCCGGAAAGATGCCGCCGAGAGCCTGGAAGGGAAGGCCCACGATCGTGCTAGCCGTCCCCGTGACAAAGCCGCCCGCTGCAGCAGGAGCCGCGGCAGCCGCAACCACAGGAGCGGCAACGGCACGCCGCACCGTCAACGGACGCATCCTCTTCATCGTGTGGGGCTTCTGCGCCAGCGTGTTCGGCTGCATGCCGTCCGGGCCGTTGGTCAACTGCGACTGCGCCGACGCCGGGGCGCTCACGGCCACCATGAGGGCGAGGGTCAGGGAAGCGGCAACCGGAGCCATCATGGCTGTCTTCGTCAACGTCTTCATGTTCGATATCTCCTGATGAGGTTCTTGATTCCAGTGCGTAGCGCGTCGTTCCGTTCGCTTGGCCCCTCGTTCGAAACGCCGGGTCGCCAATTCCACGCTTGCATATCGACAAAACGTGCTGCCAAGCTTTTGGTTGCACCTGCCGACCTGCAGCGCCCGATTATCGCCGTTTTTGTAATTCCGAGTTTAGACGGGAGGACCACGGCGCCTTCCTGTTCGTGTCCCGAGCCGGGGCGACCAGACAGGCATCATGGGACGCCGAACACTGTCGCGAACGGCAGTTTCACTCTTTCACCACATTTGCGAATGGTCAAGACACAGCTGGTCGAAGCTCTCGCCACCTCGGCAGCCGATCGACGAAGTTGAGGTGGTGTGACTTTTCTGTCGGCGTGATGCGACCGGCGGCGCGACGCGCTGTTCAAACCACGACCGTTACTCTTCGGGCCGCGCGCGTCAGTCCCGTATACAGCCAGCGCGCGCTGTGCTCGCGGAAAGCGAAACTCTCGTCGAACAGGACCACGTCGTCCCACTGCGAGCCCTGCGCCTTGTGGACCGTCAGGGCATAGCCGTAATCGAACTGGTCGGAATCACGCCGAGCCGCCATCGGCAGTTCCTCTTCGCGACCCTCGAAGAACGCCGGAAGGATGCCGACCCGCACAGGCTTGCGTTTGCCATCCTCTTCCGGCGTCAAGCTCAGGGCGATCTTGGCTCCGCGGTCGGCATGGAGGGCATGCACCGTCCAGGTCCCGCCGTTGAGCAGCCCCTTCTTCTTGTCGTTGCGGAGGCAGACCAGCTTCTCGCCCACCTGCGGCCGCTCTCCGGAATGGCCCAGCAAGGCGCGCATCCGGCCGTTGTAGGCGCGGCGCGTCTTGTTGATGCCGACCAGCACCTGGTCGGATTGCATCACGGCCGTGGCGTCGATCTCGGACCGCCGGATGACGCGGCTCGATCCGAAGGTGCCGAGCGGCAGGCGTCCGCCTTCGCGCACCGTCATCGAGAGGCGGATGATCGGATTGTCGGCCGCCTGTCGGTGCACCTCGGTCAACATGACGTCGGGCTCGGCATCGGTGAAGAACCCACCTCCTTTGACGGGAGGGAGCTGCGCCGTGTCGCCCAACACGAGCACCGGCTTGCCGAAGCTCAGGAGATCGCGGCCGAGTTCCTCGTCGACCATCGAGCACTCGTCGATGATGATGAGGTCGGCGTCGGCGGCCGCGGCCTTCTTGTTCAGCACGAAAGACGGGGTCTCCTCCGCCTCGTCGCCCTGTGTCCGATAGATCATGCTGTGGATGGTCGAGGCTCCCCGGCACCCCTTCGACTTCAGCACGAGGGCGGCCTTGCCCGTGAAGGCGCCGAACGCCACCTCGCCTGACGTATCGTCGGCGATCTGCTTGGCCAGCGTCGTCTTGCCCGTCCCGGCATAGCCGAACAGCCGGAAGACCTGCGGCTCGCCCTGCTTCAGCCAGGCCGCGACCGCCTTCAGGGCCGCGTCCTGTTGAGGTGACCAACCCATCGTCATCCTACGCGAGGCCGCGTCGCTCGAGCAGCGTCCCGACGCTCGGCATCCGGCCGCGGAACGCCATATAGGCCTCTTCGGGCGGATGGCTGTTGCCGGCCGCGAGCACGTTGGCACGCAAGCGCTCGGCCGTGGCTTGATCGAATATGCCGTTCTCTTCGAAAGCGCCGAACCCATCGGCATCGAGCATCTCCGACCAGAGATAGGAGTAATAGCCGGCCGAATACCCATCGCCCGTGAACACATGCGCGAAATGCGGCGTGCGGTGCCGCATGACGATGGCGGACGGCATGCCGATCCGCTCGAGCGTGGTGCGCTCGACGAGCGCCGGGTCGACACCGCTTGCGGCCTCGGCCGAGGTCAGGCGATGGAACGCCATGTCCACCAGGGCGGAGGCGCAGTACTCGACGGTGGCGAAGCCCTGCCCGGCGTTCCGAGCCGCGGTGATGCGCTCGATCAGCGCATCCGGGATCGGCTCGCGGGTCACGGCATGGCGGGCAAAGCGCTTGAGAACCTCCGGCCGCATGAGCCAGTGCTCGTAGATCTGGGAGGGGAATTCGACGAAGTCCCGCGCCACGCTGGTGCCGGCGATCGACGGATAGGTGACGTCGGTCAGCATGGAATGGAGCGCGTGGCCGAACTCGTGGAACAGCGTGCGCGCGTCATCGAGGCTGAGGAGGTTCGGTTCGCCCTCGCCGCCCTTGGCGAAATTCATGACGTTGACGACGATCGGGCGTTGTTCGCCATCGAGCTTGTTTTGGCCGCGGAAACCGCTGTTCCAGGCGCCGGAGCGTTTCGAGGGGCGGGCGAAATAGTCCGCGTAGAACAGCGCCATGTGCCGGCCGTCCCGGTCCGAGACGTCGAAGGCGCGCACGTCATGATGGTATACCGGAACGTCGTGGCGTTCGGTGAACCGCAGCCCGAAGAGCTTGGAGGCGGTGTCGAAGGCGGCCGTGACGATATCGTCGAGCACGAAGTAGTTCTTGACCTCCGTTTCGTCGAGATCGTACTTCGCTCGCCGGACCTTCTCGGCGTAGTAGCGCCAATCCTGAGGCGCGAGGTCGAAGTTGCCGCCCTCCTGTCGCACGACGGCCCGCAACGCCTCCTCCTCGGCGGCGGCCTTGACCCTGGCTTTCTCCCAGACCTGATCGAGGAGGTTGGCAACGGCCTCGGGCGTCTTGGCCATCGTGTCGTCGAGCTTGTAATGGGCGAAGGTCGGGAAGCCGAGCAGCGCGGCCCGCTCGGCCCGCAACGGTACCATCTCGGCGATGACCGGGCGGTTGTCGTGCTCGCCTTCGTGCTCGCCGCGGGACGCAAAGGCTGCGAAAGCCTTCTCGCGGAGGTCGCGGCGGCTCGAATAGCGCAGGAACGGATCGATCAGCGACCGGCCGAGCGTGATGACGTGCTGGCCCGGCAGTCCGCGCTCCGCCGCCGCCTGGGCCGCCGCATCGCGCAAGGCCGGAGGCAGGCCGGCCAGGTCTTCCTCGCCGTCGAGCACGAGCAGGAAGGTCTTCTCGTCGCTGAGGACGTTCTGCCCGAAGCGGGTGCCGAGCTCCGCAAGCCGTTCGGCAATGGCGCCGAGCCGCGCCCTGTCGGCGTCGCCGAGGCGGGCTCCGTCGCGGACGAAGTCCCCGTGGGTGACGTCGAGCACGCGGCGCTGCTCGGCGTCGAGGCCGAGCGCGTCGCGGCGCTGGAACACGGCATCGATGCGGGCGAAGAGCTTGGGGTCGAGCGCGATGCGCTGGCGGTGGCGGGCGAGGATCGGCGCCATGTTGCGCTCTATTTCCTGCAGGCTGTCGTTGGTATCGGCGCCCGCGAGGTTCCAGAATACGCCGCCGACGCGGCGCAGCTGCCTCCCGGCCCGCTCGAGGGCTGTGATCACGTTGTCGAAGGTTGGCTCGTCGGTCCTCTCCGCGATCGCATCGATCTCGGCCTGGTGCGCGGCGATGGCGCGCTCGAAGGCCGGTCCGAAATGTTCCGGCGCGATGCTGCCGAAGGGAGGCGCCTCGAAAGGCGTCGTCCAGGTCTCGAAGAACGGATTACCGGACATGAGAGCTCTCCGTCGTGGTTTGCCGAAGGCGGCAGGCACGGTGATGGTTTGGGATAAGGCCACCGCGCGCCACGCTCAAGCGGCTTGCGCGACGGCCCTTGGCCAGCAGGGTGGCGAGACGTTAGGATCGACGCGTTCTGCGGCGTGCAGGAGAGCTGGGGCTTTATGGAAACCGAGATCAAGCTGCTTCTGGATCATGCGTCCCGCAGCATCGTCGAAGCGCATCCTCTCTTCGCCGCCACGGTTCCCAACATCTCGCAAAACGTGTCGACCTATTACGACACGCCGGACCTCGCTCTTCGGCAACGCGGCGTGAGCCTTCGGGTTCGGCGAACCGGCGGAAGCTTCGTCCAAACCGTGAAGGATCGGGACGGAGCCTCGGGCTTCGCGTCTCGCGGCGAATGGGAATGGGCCATCACGTCCGACACCCTCGATCCGGGCGTCATGGCCGCGGACCAGGAGGTCATGACGCTCGTGTCCGAAGACCTCGACCGCGTCGAGCCCGTCTTCGTGACCGACATCGCGCGCTCGAAGCGAATGCTCTCGCTCGCGGACGGTACGCTGGTGGAGGCGGCGATCGACGAGGGCGAAGTGCGCGCCGGAGACCGGCATGCCGTCATCTGCGAGGTCGAACTCGAGCTCAAGGACGGAGCGGCGGGGCCGTTGTTCCGCCTGGCGGCCGATCTCGCGAGATTGGCCGCCCTGCGCCTCGGCCCCGACTCGAAATCCGAGCGCGGCTATGCGCTCCTGACCGACACCGGTCCACCGCATCTCGCGGCCCCCGACCTCGTGATCCCCGAAGGCGCCCGGGTCGGCGACGTCTTCCCGACGCTGCTGTCGGCAGCCTGCCGGGACTTCGCCGCCGAGCTGTCGGCGGCCGGCAAGGGGGACGTCGAGGGTGTCCATCGCCTGCGGGCCGCGATCCGAAAGACGCGCACGCTCTTCGTCCTCTTCGCGCCCGTCCTCGAACCCGTCGCCACGGCGCGGTTCAACGGCGGCTTGCGCGAGTTCGGGCAGGTGCTGGGCAGCGGGCGGGACTGGGACGTGTTCCTGACCGAAACGCTGGCCGAAGCCGAAGCGGATCTCGGGGCCGATCAGCTCCGACCTGTCCGCGACGCCGCGGTGGCGCGGGATCGCGAAGCCCATGCCGCAGTCGCCGACGCCGTCGAAGGTCCCTTGCCGACCGATCTGCTGCTCGGCCTGTCGCTGTGGACGGCCGACGACACCTGGCTCGTCGGAGACCCGGAGCATCGCGCGACAGCCGCCGATCACCCCTTCCGCAAGATCCTCCCCGACCTGCTCGACAAGCTCGAGGGCAAGGTGGCCAAGCGCGGCCGCCGTCTGAGAACGCTGGACACGGACGATCTGCACGACTTGCGCAAGGCCCTGAAAAAGCTCCGTTACGCGTGCGAGGACGTGTCGTCGTTGTTCAAGCCGAAGGCGGCCGACCACTACATCGGAGCCTGCAAGAAGGTGCTCCAGGACCTTGGACGGATCAACGACGCCGCCGAGACGGAGCTTCGCGTTGCCGAACTCGCGCCGAGCGAGCGGCTCGACCTCGCGCCCGTCGCGGCCTCGTTGCTGCGCTGGAATGCCGCCCGACGTCGAGCCAGCGAGCGCGAACTCAGGGGACGATGGCGCAAGTTTCGCCGCCAAGATCCGTTCTGGTCGTGACGAGCGAGGCTCGGACCGCCGGCCGGCACTCTCGGCGTGCGGGGGCCGCCTTGATCCGGTCCGGCGGTCCAGCTAGGCTGATCGGACAGGCCGGACGGAACACGCAGGCCTGTAACGGCCGGCGGTCGATGCCGAAGAGACAGAGGCACGCTGCGTAGAGCCCACCAGGCGCAGCGTCACAAGCTGGCCGCAACGCCCTAATACACGGGTCGAGACGTATCGCTCCACTGCGCCGCTCAGCGTCGGAGCTCGATACGGCATGAGGCGACGATGCAACGGTTCGGTTCGGTTCTTGCTTTCGTAACCATGATGGCTACGCCCGCCCTGGCTCAGGCACCGGCCAACGGGCCCCCTGCGGTCGGCGTCATCAAGGCGACGAAACACCCGGTCACCCAGACCGAGCGGTTCATCGGAAGGATCCAGGCCGTGGCCCGCGTCGACATCGTGGCCCGGGTCACGGCTTTCATCGAACAATATGTTTTCAGGGAAGGTGACGAGGTCAAGAAGGGTCAGGTGCTCTACCGGCTCGAACGGCCGCCCTTCGAGGCCGATGTCGAGGCCAAGCAGGGCACGGTCGAGCAGATCCAGGCGCAGCTCGCCAATGCGACCGTCACGCTGCAACGGGCCACGACGCTGCTGAACACGCCCGCCGGCCAGCAGTCCACCGTCGATTCGGCCAAGGCCGGCCAGGGCAACCTGCAAGGCCAGCTCCTGTCCGCACAGGCACAGCTCCGAACCTCTCAGATCAATCTCGGCTACACGGACATTGCGTCGCCCATCGACGGCAAGATCGGCCGGACCAACGTCACGCCCGGCAACGTGGTGACGCCCTCGAGCGGCACGTTGGCGACCGTGGTGGGCCAGGACCCGATGTATGTCCTGTTCCCGATCTCGGTTCGCAGCGTGCTGGAACTACGCGACCGCTACGTGCCGCTTGGCGGCTTCGATGCCGTCAAGATCCGCATCCTGCTCCCCGACGGAAAGACCTACGGCCAGGTCGGCAAGCTGAACTTCATCGACAATACCGTGTCGACCAACACCGACACGATCACGCTGCGCGCGACCATCCCGAATCCACCGCTGTCACAGACGGGCGTGACCACGACCTTGCGGGAGCTGACGGACGGGGAGTTCGTGACCGTTCTCGTCGAAGGCGTGCAGCCGGTCGACCTCCTGGCGATCCCGCGGGCCGCCGTTCTGACCGATCAGGCCGGCGACTACGTCTATGTGGTTGGCGACGACAACAAGGCGGTGCGCCGCAACATCACGCTCGGCCAGTCGAACCCGCCGGAAGTCTCGGTGCTCACGGGATTGAAGGAAGGCGAGACGATCGTGGTCGACGGGTTGCAGCGCGTGCGGCCCGGTCAGCCTGTTGCACCCGCGGCAGCCGCGCCCTCGGCCGCCGATGCGGCCAAACAGGCCGTGCCATAATGGCCGGCCCCGCCTCGCCTCCGCGATCCCCTTCGGCAACGCGCGCCTTGCACATGAGCGTGCTCGCGTCCCGGGGCGGGGCAGACGTGATCATCCTTTCGACGTGTCGCAGCCGCTGCCTGGAGCCGGGTCCCGCATGATCTCCTCCGTCTTCGTCGACCGCCCGCGGCTCGCCATCGTCATCGCGATCATCCTGACGATCGCGGGAAGCCTGGCGTTGCTGCGGATCCCCGTGGCGCAGTTCCCCGACATCGTGCCGCCGCAGGTCCGCGTATCGGCGACCTACCCGGGGGCTTCGGCACAGGTGGTTGAATCGTCGGTCGCGCAGCCGCTCGAAGCGCAGGTCGTCGGCGTCGATCAGATGCTCTACATGAAGTCGACCAGCGGCAACGACGGCACCTACAGCCTCAACGTCTCGTTCGCGCTGGGCACCAACCCCGACATCGACACCGTCAATGTGAACAACCGGGTGCAGACGGCCCTGTCCCAGCTGCCCGCACAGGTCCAGCTGCAAGGCTTGACGGTGCAGAAGCGGTCTTCGGCCGTGCTGCAGTTCATGATGTTCTACAGCGACAACGGGCAGCAGGATCCGCTGTTCATCACCAACTATGCCACCATCAACGTCCTCGACGAGCTCTCGCGGACGCCGGGGGTCGGCCAGGCGTCGCTGTTCGGCCTGCTCAAATACTCGATGCGGATCTGGTTTGACGTCGAGCGGCTCAACAACCTCGGCATGGCGCCCTCCGAAATCGTTGCGGCCATCCAGTCGCAGAACGTCCAGGCGCCGGTCGGGCGCATCGGGGCGCAGCCCATCGCCTCCGACCAGCAGTTCCAGTTCAACCTGCAGACCAAGGGCCGCCTGACGACCCCGGAGGAGTTCGGCGCCATCGTGGTCCGGGCCAATCAGGACGGGTCGCTGATCC
>CAXUOD010000113.1:0-6578 GCA_964252585.1 uncultured Lichenihabitans sp.
TCGCGGCGCTCGAAGGCGCCGACGACGCCATCGGCTTCCCGAGCGGCATGGCGGCGATCTCCGGGGCCGTCCTGGCCTTCGTCGAACCGGGCGACCGCATCGTCTGCGTCCGCCACGTCTATCCCGACGCCTATCGGCTGTTCGAGACGCTGCTGAAGAAGCTCCGCGTCTCGGTGGTCTACGTCGACGGCACCGATCCCGCCGCGGTCGCGGCGTTGCTTCCGGGCGCGAGGCTTCTCTACCTCGAAAGCCCCACCAGCTGGACCATGGAGGCGCTCGACGTCGGCGCCCTCGCCGGGCTCGCCCGCCGGCAGGGCGTCATGACGATGATCGACAATTCCTGGGCCACGCCGGTCTTCCAGAAGCCGGTGTCGCTCGGGGTCGACCTCGTGATCCACTCGGCCTCGAAGTATATCGGCGGCCACAGCGACACGGTGGCGGGCGTCGTGGCGGGCCGGGCCGATCTCATCCGTCACATCCGCCAGACGATCTGTCCCTACGTCGGAGCCAAGCTCGCGCCCTTCGAAGCCTGGCTGCTGCTGCGCGGGCTGCGCACCCTGCCGACACGGCTGCGCATGCACGAGGACTCGGCCGTAACCCTGGCGCGCCACCTCGCCCAGGACCCCTCGGTCACGAGCGTTCATCACCCGGCCCTCGCGGGCCCGCTGCCGCCGGGCCTTCAAGGGACGAGCGGCCTCTTTTCCTTCGTCTTCGACCCAAGCATCGACATCCCGGCCTTCTGCGACGCTCTTCACCTCTTCCAGTTGGGCGTGAGCTGGGGCGGCCACGAGAGCCTCGTCGTGCCGGCCCTCGTGACGCGCGTGCAGGCGGCCGGCCCGAACTCGGCCGTGGATTTCGGCGTGCCCGAGCGCATGGTGCGGCTGCATGTCGGGCTCGAAGGCACCGAGGCGCTCTGGGCCGATCTCTCGCAAGCCTTGGCGGCGGCCCGCCGATGATGGTTTCGTTTCACCGTATAGGATCCTGACGATGCTCAAACGACTGCTGCTCGGCGCCACCGCCTGCCTGCTCCTCGCCGTCCCGGCCAGAGCCGATACGACGCTGAAACTCGTCGAGGTGATCACCAGCCCCGAGCGGACCGAGACCCTGAAGGGCATCGTCGACGGCTTCGAGAAGAGCCACCCCGGCGTCCACGTCGAGATCACGTCGCTCGCCTGGAGTTCGGCTTTCGAGAAGTTCGCCACCATGGTGTCGGCCGGCGACACGCCCGACGTCGTCGAGATGCCGGATCGGTGGCTGTCGCTCTACGCGGGGAGCGGCCGGCTCGAAAGCCTCGAACCCTATCTCGCCAAATGGGACGGGACCGCAGGCCTCAACGACCGGGCGCTGGAGATGGGCCGCTACGTCGGCAAGACCGCCTATATGCTGCCCTACGGCTTCTATCTCCGCGCCATGTTCTACAACAAGGTGCTGTTCAAGCAGGCCGGCATCGCCGAGCCGCCGAAGACCCTCGACGAGTTCGCAGCCGACGCCAAGGCGATCGCGAAGCTCCCCGGAAAGTCCGGCTACTGCCTGCGCGGCGGGCCCGGCGGCCTCAACGGCTGGATGATGTTCGACGCCACCACGGCCGGTTCGGACACGTTCTTCCGCGACGACGGCAGCTCGACCCTGAGCGAACCCGATTGGATCAAGGGTTCGCAGTTCCTGGTCGACCTCTACAAGAGCGGTGCCGCCCCGAAGGACAGCGTCAACTGGGGCTTCAACGAGATCGTGGCGGGCTTCTACTCCGGCACCTGCGCGATGCTCGACCAGGATCCCGATGCGCTCATCGCCATCGCGGAACGGATGAAGCCCGAGGATTTCGGCGTCACCACCATGCCCAAGGGGCCGTCGGGCCGCGCCTATCCGACGCTCGGCTACGCCGGCTGGTCGATGTTCTCCAACTCGAAGTCGAAGGACCTCGATTGGCAGCTCATCGCGGCGCTCGACGGCCCCGAGGGCAACATCGCCTGGAACAAGCGCACCGGCGCCCTGCCGATCTACAAGGCGGCCGAGAACGACCCCTTCTACAAGGGCGACCAGTTCAAGGGATGGTTCAACGAACTCTCCGACAAGGACGTGGTGCCGCTCGTCATGCCGACCTATGTGCCGGGTTTCGCCTATTTCGCCGACTCGGTCGCGGTGAAGACCAGCCAGCAGGCGCTGCTCGGCCAGATCACGCCCGAGGACATGAACAAGCAGTGGGCCGGCATCCTCACCAAGGACAAGCAGAAGGCCATGGCGAAGCCGTGAGCGGAGCCTCGCGGCAGCCTTCTCGCGGCCGACCATCGCTGCCGGCGTCATGACCGCCACCGCGACCCTCGCCCGACCTGCCCCTCGCCGGTCGGCACGCCGACGCCTGACCCTGGCACTCGAGCCTTACCTTTATACCGTGCCGTCGGTGTTCCTCATCGCGCTCATCATGCTGGTCCCGCTGATCGTCGGGCTGTCCTTCGCGTTCCGCGACCTCACCCTGCTCGATCCCGACAGCGGTGGCTTCGTGGGTCTCGATAATTTCCGCGAGCTCTGGGCCGACGCGAGCTTCTGGAATGCCCTGCGCAACACCGTCACCTGGACGGTCTCTTCCGTCGTGCTCCAGTTCGCGCTGGGGCTCACGTTGGCACTGCTGCTCGACAAGCCCTTCCCCGGACGCGGGATCATCCAGGCGCTGGTGTTCCTGCCCTGGGCGGTGCCAAGCTTCCTGTCCGGGCTGAACTGGGCCTGGCTGTTCAATCCGGTGGTCGGCCCCCTGCCCACTTGGTTCGTCCGGCTCGGGATCATGACGACGCCCGACAACCTGCTGTCGAGCCCCGACCACGCCATCTGGGGCCCGGTGATCGCCAATGTCTGGTGGGGCATCCCGTTCTTCGCCATCACGCTGCTGGCGGCCCTGCAATCGATCCCGAAGGACATCTACGAGGCCGCGGCGATCGACGGCGCCGGCGCCCTGCAGCGGTTCCGCAGCATCACCCTGCCGTTCCTGGCCCCGACCATCGCCATCACGGTTCTGCTGCGAACCGTCTGGATCGCCAATTTCGCCGATCTCATCGTGGTCATGACCAAGGGCGGCCCGGCCGATTCGACCCAGATCCTGTCGAGCTACATCTTCACGATCGCGTTCCAGCGGCTCGACTTCGGCTATGCGTCGGCGGTCGCGGCCGTGCTGCTCGTGCTGCTCCTCGCCTATGCGATGGCGCTCGTCGTTCTGCGGCAGGCCCTGATGGCGAGGAGCTAGATGCGACGCCCGAGGCTCGGACGCACGCTCTACTGGCTCTTCCACTACGGGCTTCTCGCCTGTTTCGTGGCTTTCGCGCTGTTCCCGCTGTTCTGGCTGCTGAAAGTGTCGGTGACGCCGAACGACCTGCTCTACAGCGAGGGCGTCCGGTTCTGGCCCTCGCGGGTGACCCTCGACCACTACTGGTCGGTGATCGGCCACACGCAGTTCCCGCTCTTCTTCCGCAACAGCGTGATCGTCTCGACCGCGACAGCCCTCATCTCGACCCTCGTGGCGGCCGGCGCGGGCTATGGTTTCTCGCGTTTCGCGTTCCGGGGGAAGTTCTGGATCGTGGGCCTCATGCTGGTGAGCCAGATGTTCCCGCTCGTCATGATCGTGGCGCCGATCTTCCGGTTGCTCTCGCCGCTCGGGCTCACCGACAGCCTGACCGGGCTCATCATCGTCTACACGGCTTTCAACGTGCCCTTCGCGAGCTTCCTCATGCAGTCCTTCTTCGACGGCATTCCGAAGGACCTCGAAGAGGCCGCCATGATGGACGGGGCGACGCGCTTCCAGGCGCTGGCCCGGGTGATTCTGCCGCTGACGCTGCCCGGCCTCGCGGCGACGCTGGGCTTCGTGTTCACGGCCGCCTGGAGCGAACTGCTCTTCGCGCTGATGCTGAACTCGTCGACCGGCGCCAGCACGTTCCCGGTCGGACTGCTGGCCTTCGTGTCGAAGTTCTCGGTCGATTTCGGGCAGATGATGGCAGCCGGCATCCTGGCCTTGATCCCGGTCTGCGGCTTCTTCTTCTTCATCCAACGCTATCTCGTGCAGGGCCTGACGGCCGGCGCCGTGAAGGGCTGATCACACGATGGCGGCGATCGACATCGCGGGCGTTCACAAGGCCTACGGCAGCGTGCCGGTGCTGAAGGGCATCGACCTCGCGATCCCCAACGGCGAGTTCGTGGTCCTGGTGGGGCCCTCGGGCTGCGGGAAGTCGACTCTGTTGCGGCTTATCGCCGGGCTCGAGGAGATCACGTCGGGCGAGATCCGGATCGGCGACCGCCTGGTCAACGACCTGCCGCCGAAGGACCGCGACCTCGCCATGGTGTTCCAGTCCTACGCGCTCTATCCCCACATGAGCGTGCGCGACAACATGAGCTTCAGCCTGAAACTGAAGCGCGTCGCGGCCGAGCGGATCGCGGCCGCCGTGGCGGGCGCCAGCCGCAAGCTCGGGCTCGACCCGCTGATCGAACGCAAGCCCCGGGCACTCTCGGGCGGACAGCGTCAGCGCGTCGCCATGGGACGCGCCATCGTGCGCGAGCCCAAGGCCTTCCTGTTCGACGAGCCGCTCTCGAACCTCGACGCCCGCCTGCGCGAGCAGATGCGCTACGAGATCCGCAAGCTGCATCGGGACCTCGGCGCGACCTCGATCTACGTCACCCACGACCAGATCGAGGCCATGACCATGGCGGACCGGATCGTCGCCATGAACGAGGGCGTGGCCCAGCAGGTGGGACCGCCGGCCGAACTCTACGACGACCCGGCCAACACTTTCGTGGCCGGCTTCATCGGCTCGCCGGCGATGAACTTCCTCGACGGGACCCTGACGCTCGCCGGCGACGCCGCGGCGGTCAGGGTCGGCGACATCGTGCTGGCCGAAGTTCCGCCTCCGACCGGAGTGGCCTCGGGGTCCCGCGTCACCCTGGGCCTGCGTCCCGAGCGGGTCCGGCTGGGTCCACCCGGCACGGGCGCGGCGGCACTCGTCGACCTCGTCGAGCCGACCGGCCTCGGTGCCGTGGTCCACCTCCTGCTCGGAGGTCAGGGCCTGAAGCTGTTCACGACGGAGCGGCTCCCGCTGAAGGTCGGCGAACCGGTGGGGTTGTCGATGGCGCCGTCGGATCTCCTGCTGTTCGATCCCGCATCGGGGGTCCGCCTGCGGGTGTGACCGTCCTGATAGACCGGCGGGATCGCTGCCGAGTGAACGTCCGGCTCTGCGTTACAAAGCCGTTACAAACATTCTCCAGCGTTGTTGAGCGAACCTGCGCACGCGCCTACGTTGTGCGTTGCGGGATGAGATCGGACCTTTGGTACACAGCCTCTACCTATTCGGACGGCCCAAGCTTCTGTGTGAGACGGGTGCGCAGGTGCATTTGCCCCCGAGCGCCTGGCGTTTGATCGCGGTTCTCGCCGCGGCGTCCGACGCTGTTTCGCGGGCGGATCTCGTCGACCTGATCTGGCCGGCGGCGAAACTCGGCACGTTGCGAAAACTCGTCTGGGATGTCCGCAGGGTCGAGAAGGATCACGGCGTCGCGATCATCGCGTGCGAGGATGAATCGATCATGCTGGCGTCGACTCTCTATTGCGACGTTCGCGACCTGCAGGCGACGCGACCGCAGCGCGATCCTGCCCGGATCTACCGGGGGACTTACGCCGATGAGGTCGATGCGGATCACGCATCCTGGAACGCGTGGATCACCGCGCAACGCGAACGGATGCGAGCCCTCTATGTCGAGAGGGCAACGGCCCGCCTACAGGACCCTTCCATCGGCAGGTCCGTCGAGAATTTCGAGGCGCAACGCCTGCTCGAGGTCGATCCCAGCAACGAGACAGCGGTACGCTCTCAGATGCTCGGCTATGCGATGTCGGGCAATGCCAAAGGCGTCGAGCAGACCTACTACGGCCTGCGGGCGCGCCTCGACCGATCCGGGATCGTGCCCGAGAGCGGCACGACGGATCTTTTCTTCAGATTGACGACCTCCCAGCGCGCTGCAGAGCGCCCGGCGGAAGCGGCGGCCCGCAACCCGGAGATCCCGACGATCTGCATTCTCCGGCCGGTCGAGAGCAGGCGGTCCGGCATGTCTCGGATCGTCGACTCGCTGGTCGTCGATGTGTCGATCGGCTTATGTCGTGTCTCACTCCTCCGGGTCATCGCGCCTCATACGGCGTGGCAAGTCTCGGGACCCGATGCACAGGAACGGCTAAGCGCCATTCATGCCGACTACGTCGTCGACATGCAATGTCTGAACCATGTTTCCGGAAAAGCCCAAGTATCAGTAGTTTTATATTTTCAAAATACGCGGGAGATTATCTGGTGCGATAAGTTCGACGTTAGTGAACACTTCACGATCGAATTCTACAACATCTTGACAGCAGGTGTGCTGCGATCTTTGATCAAGAGCATCGAAAGGCGCGAACTCGATACGTTCGCCCTGAGGACGGACCCTAGCGCCTACGTCTTGTTTCTCAAGGGACAAACGTCGCTGTCGAGCCTCGACCTGCGGGAATTGCGGAAGGGCCGCAAATATCTCGCTGCGGCGGCGAAGCGTTCGCCGAAGTTTGCACCTGCGTCGAGCGCTCTGGCGCG
>CAXUOD010000113.1:6678-16419 GCA_964252585.1 uncultured Lichenihabitans sp.
TTCGAGGATTGAGAGCGGGCTCCCATGCTGGGCACCCTGACGCAGCAGGCGGAGGTCGTAGGGCGGATCAGCCCCATGGCCGAGCGTCTGCGCTCTCCGGGGGACCTCGTCGCCCGGATGAGGCCACGTTTCGGTGAGGTCGGCATTACCCGACTCGCCGAGATGACCGGCCTCGACACCGTCGGGTGGCCCGTCTGGGCGGCCGTCCGCCCGAACGCGCCGACGCTCTCGGTTTGCCAGGGCAAGGGGTCGTCCGTCGAGGCGGCCCAGGCGTCGGCCATCATGGAAGCCGTCGAGATCTCGGTCGCAGAGCGGGTCGGACCCACCTTGATCGCCAGCCCTTCGACCCTGCGGGCGCGTCACGAGCCCTTCGACCTCCTGCCCGGTTTCATCCGGCGTGGGCGCGCGTTGCCGGCCCCCCAACAAGAAATCGGGTGGATGCGCGGTCACGACCTCATGACGGATCACGACGTCTGGGTCCCGGCCCAGGCCGTCCAGATCGACCCGACGGACCCGGAGCGCCTCTACTGGCAATCGAGCGACGGGTTGGGGTCGGGCAACCTGATGATCGAGGCCGTGCTGCACGGATTGTCGGAGCGCATCGAGCGGGACGCCGGCGAATTCTGGCATCTGCGGTCGGACCAGGAGGTGGCGGACGCCTGCATCGATCCCGAGACCTTGTGTTGCGAGGAAGTCTCGCGTCAGGCTTCGGCGGTCGCACGGGCCGACCTTCACTTGCGCCTCTTCGACATCACGAGCGAAGTCGGCGTACCCACCTTCTTCGCGACGATCTCGCCGGTACCGGACGGCCGGGAATCGCGGTGGTGTCATTTCGACCTCGCCAGCGGCATGGGATGCCGCCTCGACCCCGGACGGGCTGCCGCGGCCGCCATCGGCGAGGCCCTCCAGACGCGATTGACCACGATCTCCGGCGCTCGCGACGACTTCCAGCCGGGCCTCTATGGGCGACCGATCGCCTCCGACATCCTCGTCTATCCGCGGTGCGAGGCCGCCCGAACCCCCTCACGCTCCGCTCCCGCCGAGGTCCCGCTCGCGGAAGCACTCGGGGTCATGATGCACCGCCTGCGGGCTGCGGAAGTGGGGCGCCTCGTCGTCGTGTGCCTGCACGAAGACGACGACTTCGCCGTCGCCAAGGTCCTCGTGCCCGATCTCGAAATGCCGCCCGGTGCCAGGGCCGTGATGCAGGGAGCGCGGCTTCGGAGAGCGGCGGAGCGCCGGTCTTGAGGGTCCTGTTCGCCGGGCCGACGCTCTACGGAACCGTCGGGCCCGGCCGCCGGGTGGCCGGCACCGATATCGTCTGCCTGCCCCCAGCACAGCAGGGCGACATCGCCCGCGCCGTCCTGCAAGGGGCGACCGTCATCGGGCTGGTCGACGGACGCTACGAGGACGTCGCGGCACCCTGGCACAAGGAAATCCTCTTTGCCATCGATCAGGGTGTTCGCATGTTGGGCGCCGCCAGCATGGGCGCCCTGCGGGCGGCGGAATGTGCGCCTTTCGGGATGGTGCCGGTCGGCGTCGTGGCGGAACGCTACATGAGCGGGGACCTCACCGACGATGCCGACGTGGCGCAGATCCACGGCCCTTTCGAACTCGGCTGTCCTCCCCTTTCCGAAGCCCTCGTGAACATCGAAGCCACACGGAAAGCGGCGTTGCACGCAGGAGCGCTCTCGGCGGCCGATGCTCGGATGCTGAGATCCAGCGCCAGACGCATCTTCTTCAAGCATCGAACGATGCGGCGGGTGGTCGAGGAGGCCGGCTTCTCGGGACCCAAGGCCGATGATCTTCTCGACGTGTTGAAGGCGCATTGGCGAGACATCAAGCGCGAGGACGCGACAGCGCTCGTGGGAGAGATGTTGCGAGAACCTGCGGCGCGCCGAACGCTTCCTCGGACCTGGACGTTCCGCCGACCCACGGCATGGCGGCGCTTCATTGCCGATCTACAGGATTCATTGCAGGAGACGAGATGAGCGATGCATCGACACGCCTACTAGCCTTGCCGGAGAAACAAACATCCACCGATGACGAAAGACTTGCCTTCATCGCGGATACGATCACCCGTCTGTCCGACCTGGCGGATCAGCACCCCATCATCGTGCATCTCCTCAGCATGGTGCAGGAAGAAGCAAATCACGTGCGCAGACTGAGCAAACCGGGCGAGAGCGGCGGTGTCTCGTCTTCTACCGGGGGCTAAACCTCCTCCTCGTCGATGTCCGTGGTAACTTCTATGATTTCGAACTTGCTATGCTCGGCGGCGACCCGCTCGGCATACTCTATTAGCCTTTCGCGCTCCATTGCGCATGTAATGGATAAGAATGCCTTGACCAGCCTGATGGTCTCGGACGGGTGCGGAACCGTCGGAATGTTTCTTCGCGCCTGCATGACGAACCCGGACACTGTTGAGGCCTCAAGCTCTAGCACGCTGCAGCCGTGGAATACCATCGCCAGAGCGCGTTGGGCGAGGCAGCGAAAGGCTCGCGTTGTCCGTGCCTGCCGCGCCTGCAGCCGGAACGCGATGAGGCTTCCCGTTCCATCCGACCGATGAGATCCTGCTGGCGCGCGGGGTGTCAGCGCCAATGAGTGTCGCGATGCACTATTTTGCCTATGGGTCCAACCTGTCGGTCGCCGCCATGAGGGTGCGTTGCCCGGCCGCCGTCCCGATCTCCAAAGCCACCCTGCCCGACCACCGGTTGGTGTTTCGCACCTGGGCCGACGTCGAGCCTTGTCCGGGACACAGCGTACCGGGCGTGCTCTGGTTCATCACTTCGGCCTGCGAGACCGCGCTGGATCTCTACGAAGACGTCGCGGGAGGTCTCTACCGGCGTCTCACGGCCTCGGTCAGGCGGGACGGCGTCGCGGGACCCGTCCAGGCTTTGATGTACAGGATGGACCGCGCGGGATACGAACCGCCGGATCGAGACACGCTGTCCCTCATCGAAGCGGGCTATGCCGATTTCGGGATGGATCCGCGCTGGATCGCCGAAGCCGAAGACCGTTCGCGCCGCTGACGCGGGGGTGTCCCGAGAGGATGAACTGCGACAGCCGCGGCCTGCTCGTCGGCCTCGGTTTCGAGGGAACACGATCCGGGACACGATGCTTGATGCGGGGGTCGGCCGCGGTTCCAGTTCGATCCCGCGAGGCATCGTCGTGAAATTTCTTGCCACGCTCGTTCTTGTCTTTGCCGGCGCATCCCCGTCGTGCGCCCATCAGACCTGGGGAAACGGACTACCGGTTCCCGAATGGGTCTCCAAGGCATGTTGCGGCCCGGCCGATGCCCATCGGCTCGAGCCCGACGAGGTGCACCGCGTCGAACATGGCTACGTGATCCAGGGCTATCCCAACATCGTCTACGACGCGCAAGTGCTTCCCAGCGAAGACGGGGAGTACTGGGCCTTCTACTCCACGTTCACGGATGCGGACGGCGTGAAAGCCTATAGCAGCGTCTACTGCTTCTTCGCTCCGTCGGCGGGTTGATCCGGCCACCGATGCTCTCATCGGCGCGCCCACCGCTGCAGCCCACGTGGTCTCTAAGCCCAGGTCCGCTCGAGCACCGACAGCCAGTTGGCATGGGCGATCCTGACCAACAGGTCTTCGGAGTAGCCTCCCCGCCTCAAGTGTTCGATCAATGTCGGCAGCCCGGCCACACTCCCGATGGCGGCCGGCACCACGGCACCATCGAAATCGGATCCGAACGCCACGCCATCCTCGCCGAGCCGTTCGATCAGCGCATCGAGGTGGCGTCGCATGAGGTCGAGATCGGTGTCGGCCCGCATGGCACCGTCCGGGCGGAGAAAGCAGGTCGCGAAGTTGAGCCCCACGACGCCGCGGCTCTCCCGGATCGCGTCGAGCTGTCGCTCGGTGAGGTTGCGGGACGATGGGCACAGGGCGTGGACATTGGAATGCGTGGCCACGAGGGGCGCCGTCGTCAGGGCAGCGACGTCCCAGAAACCCTGCTCGTTGAGGTGCGACAGGTCGATCATGATGCCGAGGTCGTTGCAGGCCCGGACCAGGGCGCGCCCGGCGTCGGTCAGCCCCGGCCCCGTGTCGGGCGAACTGGGGAAGCGGAACGGAACACCATGGGCGAAGATGTTCGAGCGGCTCCACACGAGGCCGAGCGAGCGCAGGCCCGCGGCATGGAGCACGTCCAGCATGTTGAGCCCCGGGTCGATCGCCTCGGCGCCCTCGATATGCATCACGGCCGATAGCCGGCCGCTCGCCATCGCGGCGCGGATATCGGCGACACTCCGGCAGATCGCCAGGTCCGACGGGAAAGCGCGTTCGAGCCGGAGAAGAATGGCGAACATGTGTGCGGTCGAGGCCTGGGCCGCATCGAGCGCCAGAAGGGCCGGCAGCGGCACGTCGTAGCCGGGCCCCTTCAGGGTTTCATCGAGCTTTGCCATCACCACGGGGGGCGGAAAGGCTGCGAACAGCCCTCCCGCGAAGCCGCCTGCCCTGGCTCTCGGGAGATCGAGGTGGCCGCCACCGTCGCCCTCCGCGAAAAGCGGCTCGGGCGCATGCTTCTTGTGCAAGGCGAACCGGAGCAGCGTATCGTTATGGCCGTCGAAGACCGGGATCAAAGGAGTGTCAGCCATGTCTGTCGTGCCGGCTCTTCGAAGGCGAACCATTTCGCATGTGTCATCCCCGTCTTAAATCGCGCTGCGTTCAGCGCGAACCGAGCCGAGGGTATCGTGACCGACGCCAACGCGGTAGCGCTTGATGGTGTCCACAGACCCGCGCCGACCCTGGCATCATGCTCGAACGCCGGTCCCGCCCGAAAACCATCCTGGCCTCCGATCGCCCGAACGACGGGACGGACGACCGAACGCGGCAGCCCGCCAAGCAAAGCCGCCCGGGTCGGGCAGCGCGGACTCTTCACGCCGACAACCACGGCTTCGGCACGCTGGTTGCACGCCCTCTCATCCGCGGAGAACCAAGACGGGCGGCGGAAACGGCCCGTCACCTGATCGTCTCGGCGATCCTCTGACCGGTGAGCGACGCGTTTTGGCAGCCATGACACCGCCCGGATCTGCGACGCGGCTGCTTCGCGCGGCCGCAGGGTTCATGACCTCGGCCGCTCTCAGCCTCCTCGGCCTCACCTGCGTGACGTTCGTGATCGGTCGGTTCATTCCGGTCGATCCCGTCATCGCCATCGTGGGCGACCATGCCAGCCGAAGCACCTACGATCGGACGCGCCTGGCGCTCGGCCTCGATCGATCGGTGCCGGAGCAATATCTGATCTACCTTCGCAAGCTGCTGCATGGCGACCTCGGCACGTCCGTCATCACCTCGAACCCCGTCCTGTCGGACCTGCTCCATTTTTTTCCGGCAACGTTCGAACTCGCCACGGTGGCGATCGTCGTCGGCACCGTGATCGGCGTCCCGGCAGGGGTCGTGGCCGGAGCCTGCAAGGGCCGTTGGCCGGATCACGTGGTGCGGGTCGTCGGGCTGTTCGGCTATTCGATGCCGGTCTTCTGGATGGGGCTCGTCGGCCTGTTCATCTTCTACGGCAAGCTCGGCTGGGTTGCGGGACCGGGCCGGGTCGACGCGGGATTCGAGGACATCCTCGAGCCGACGACCGGGATCATCCTGCTCGACAGTGCCATGGCGGGCGAATGGGATGTGTTCCGTAGCGCCGCCGCCCACCTGGTCCTGCCGGCCGCGATCCTCGGCTATCTGTCGCTGGCCTACATCGCCCGAATGACCCGCAGCTTCATGATCGCACAGCTCGGCCAGGACTACGTGACGACCGCCCTGATCAAGGGCCGAACCTACGGCAGCGTCGTCCGACGCCATGTCCTTCCGAACATCCTGGTCCCGTTGATCACCGTGATCGGGCTGAGCTATGCGACGCTCCTCGAAGGCGCCGTCTTGACCGAGACGGTCTTCGCCTGGCCGGGTCTCGGCCTCTACATCACGCAGTCGCTGTTCAACGCCGACATGAATGCGGTCCTGGGCGGTACGATCGTGGTCGGGACGGTGTTCATCGGCATCAACGTCTTCAGTGACTTCCTCTACCGGATCGCCGATCCGAGGCTGCAAACCCCATGACGGCCGCGCGGCCCGTCGACGACCCGCCGAGCGCGACGCCGCCCGTGCCGGGCTTGCACGATTGGTTTGCCGATCCGGTCCCGACCTCTCTGTCGCAGGCGCGGCTGAGGCTCGTCGCAAGCGGCGCCCTGCGGCTCCTGCGCAACCCGCTGGCGGCGCTGGGCTGCGCGATCGTGGTCGTCCTGGTTTCGAGCGCTCTCCTTGCCCCCGTGCTGACCCGAGGGACCTCGCCCCTGGTGCAGGACCTCGCGGGCCGGCTCCGGCCGCCGAACGCCGCGCATTGGTTCGGCACGGACGAACTCGGCCGCGACATCTTCGCCCGCACGGTCTACGGCGGCAGGGCCACGCTCGCCATCGTGGCCCTCGTGGGCGTGATCGTGGTCCCGATCGGCCTCGCGGTCGGAACCGCCGCGGGCTACCGGGGCGGCTGGACCGACGCGGTCCTGATGCGGATCACGGATATCTTCCTCGCCTTCCCGAGCCTCGTCCTGGCGCTGGCCTTCGCGGCGGCCCTCGGCCCCGGCATCGTCAATGCCGTGATCGCGATCTCGTTGACCGCGTGGCCTCCTTATGCGCGCCTGGCCCGCGCGGAAACCGCCTCGGTCGCGCGGAGCGACTTCATCGCGGCGGTGGTGCTTCAGGGCGCATCCACCCCGCGCATCCTGCTGCGCCACATCGTGCCGCTGTGCCTGTCGTCCGTCATCATCCGGCTCACGCTCGACATGGCCGGCATCATCCTGATCGCGGCCGGTCTCGGCTTTCTGGGGCTCGGGGCACAGCCGCCGACGCCCGAGTGGGGCGCCATGGTGGCGGCCGGCCGCAGCGTGGTGCTCGACCAATGGTGGGTCTCGACAATCCCGGGTCTCGCCATCTTCACGGTCAGCCTCGCGTTCAATATCCTGGGAGACGGGTTGCGCGACGTGTTCGATCCGAGGGATGCGTGAGCGGGCCGCTTCTCGCGGTCCGCGACCTGTCGGTCGCCTACACGGTCGGCGGTGTGACGACGCAAGCGGTCCGGGGCGTTTCCTTCGACCTCGGCCGCGAACGGCTCGGCGTGGTCGGGGAGTCGGGGTCGGGCAAGTCGACGACAGGGCGGGCCATCCTGGGCCTGGTGCCGCGCCCCGGGATCGTCACGGCGACGCGCCTCGCTTTCGATGGGCAGGATCTCCGTGGGCTTTCGCCCCGCCAGTGGAGCCGCATCAGGGGCCGGCGCATGGCAATGATCCTGCAGGACCCGAAAGTCGCGTTGAACCCCGTGATGACGGTCGAAACGCAGGTGACGGAGGCCTATCGGCTGCACCATGGCGGCGGCTCCGCCGAGGCCCGCCGCCGAGCCCTCGCCATGCTGGACGCGGTCAGCATCCGCGACCCCGAGGCCGTGCTCCGCCTGTATCCGCATCAGCTCTCGGGCGGTATGGGGCAGCGGGTCATGATCGCCGCCATGCTGATCGCCGAACCCGACCTCCTGATCGCGGACGAAGCCATTTCGGCCCTCGATGTCACGGTGGGCAACGAGGTGCTCGGCATCCTCGACCGGCTCGTGACGCAGCGCGGCATGGGGCTCGTCTTCATCAGCCACAACCTCACCGCGGTCGCAAGCTTCTGCGACCGGGTGCTCATCATGTACGGCGGCCGGATCATCGAGGAGTGTGCGGCCTCCGCCCTGCGCGACGCACGCCACCCCTATACGCGGGCTCTCCTGGCGGCGGCACCCGACATCGATCGCCCTCGGGAACAGCTCAGCGTCGTCGAGCGCGACCCCGCGTGGCTGGCATGAGGGAAGCCGATCGGGCCGCCCTCCTGATCGACGTCGTTCACCTGTCGGTGACGTTCCGCATCCCGGGCGGTCTCTTGGACGCGGTGCGCGACGTCTCCTTTGCGATCTCTCCCGGCGAAAGCTTCGGTATCGTGGGCGAATCGGGGTCGGGCAAGTCGACCGTGCTGCGCACCGTCGCGGGCCTGATCCGGCCAAGCCGAGGCACGATCCGGATCGCGGGCGAAGCCCTGGGGCGGCGTCGTTCGAAGCCGCAGCGCCGGGCGATGCAGTTCGTTTTCCAGGACCCCTACGGCTCGCTGCATCCGCGTCAGACCGTGGATCGCGCCTTGCGCGAGCCGCTGGCGATCCATCGGGTCGCGGAGCCCGACCGCGTGATCCGGGACGTCATGGCCAGCGTCGATCTCGCCGACACCTTCAGGTTCCGCTACCCGCACCAGCTGTCCGGCGGACAGCGGCAGCGCGTCGCCATCGCGAGAGCCCTGATCCTGGAGCCGCAGATCCTTCTCCTCGACGAACCCACCTCGGCGCTCGACGTCTCGGTCCAGGCCGAGATCCTGAACCTCTTGGCTCGGATCCGCGCGAGCCGTGGCCTGACCAGCATCCTGGTTAGCCACGATCTCGCCGTCGTGGCGCATCTGTGCGACCGCATCGCGGTGATGCGCGGTGGCGAGATCGTCGAAGTGCTGACCGTGGAAGCTCTCCGGGCCGGGGCGGGGCAGAGCGCGTATACGCGCGAACTGCTGGCGGCAAGCCGCGGCTTTCGCCGCGATGCCGTTCCGAGCCAGTAGGCCATGGCGCGGCCGATCTCGCGCGGCTGACCGCCCGTTGCGGCAGGCTCCTTGCATCCGCAGCTCGAGCCGTCTTCACTGAAGAGCTGGACCAGGCACGAGCGCCACGAATGCGGAGAACGTCAATGTCGGATCGGAGGAAGGCACGTCTTCTGCTGGGTCTCTCGCTCGGCGCATGGCTGCCTCTGGCGGCCCCGGCGTCAGCAGCAACCCCGGCCGATACGCTGGTCATGGCCAAGAACATCGACGACATGATCAGCCTCGACCCGGCCGAATGCTACGAGCTCACCGGCGTCGAGGTCGACAGCAACATCTACGACCGCCTGGTCCGCAACGACCCGAAGGACGTCACGAAGCTCGTCGGCGGCGTCGCCGAAAGCTGGACCGTGAGCCAGGACGGCAAGACCATGACGTTCAAGCTCCGGCCTGGACTGACGTTCGTGTCCGGCAAACCTGTGACGGCCGAAGACGCGGCCTTTTCGCTGATCCGGGTCATCAAGCTCGACAAGTCGCCGGCCTTTCTCATCTCGCAGCTCGGCTGGACCAAGGACAACGTCGACACGATGGTCAAACCCGTCGACCCGTCGACCTTGCAGATCACGATCGGACCCGATTACGCACCCTCGCTCGTGCTCGCGCTGATGTCCTCCATCGTCGGCTCCGTGGTGGAGAAGGCCGCCGTGATGGAGCACGATCAGGGCGGCGACCTCGGCAACGGCTGGCTGAAGGCCCACTCGGCCGGGTCCGGCCCGTTCTCGCTCCGGTCCTGGAAGGCCAACGAGAGCGTCGTTCTCGACGCCAACCCGACGTACCGGGAGGGCGCACCACCGATGAAACGGGTCGTCATCCGCCATGTACCGGAGCCCGCCGCCCAGCGCCTCCTGATCGAGAAAGGCGATGCCGACATCGCCCGCGACCTCACGCCCGACCAGATCGCCAGCATCGCGGGCGACAAGGACGTCAAGGTCGTCGCCTCGCCGCAAGCCGCGCTGCATTACCTCGGCATCAACGTCAAGGCGGCACCGCTGAACGACCCGAAGGTGCGCGAAGCGTTGCACGACCTCGTCGATTACGACGGCATGGCGAACTCGTTCCTGAAGGGACAGTACC
>CAXUOD010000114.1:0-16205 GCA_964252585.1 uncultured Lichenihabitans sp.
AAGGACGTGCGCAAGAGCTACGGCGCCGTCAACATCATCCAGGGCGTGGACCTCGCCATCAAGGACCGGGAGTTCGTCGTCTTCGTCGGTCCTTCCGGCTGCGGCAAATCCACCCTTCTGCGGATGATCGCGGGTCTCGAGGAGATCACCGGCGGTGACCTTCTCATCGACGGGACCGTCGTCAACGACATTCCCCCGGACGCCCGGGGCCTCGCCATGGTGTTTCAATCCTACGCGCTCTATCCCCATATGTCGGTGGCCGACAACATGGCGTTCGCGCTGCGTCTCGCTGGCGTGTCCAAGACCGAGCGCGACGCCAAGGTGATGGGTGCGGCCAAGATCCTGCAGTTGGAGAAGCTGCTCGACCGCAAGCCCGGCCAACTCTCGGGCGGTCAGCGTCAGCGCGTTGCCATCGGCCGCGCCATCGTACGCCAGCCGAAGGTGTTCCTGTTCGACGAGCCTCTCTCCAACCTCGACGCGTCGCTTCGCGTGCAGATGCGCATCGAGATCGCCCGGCTCCACAGCCAGCTCAACGCTACGATGATCTACGTCACCCACGACCAGATCGAGGCCATGACGATGGCAGACCGGATCGTGGTGCTCAGAGCCGGCAAGATCGAGCAGGTCGGCACGCCGCTCGAACTCTATCACTACCCCGCCAACACCTTCGTGGCGGGCTTCATCGGTTCGCCCAAGATGAACCTCACCCCCGCCAAGGTGAAAGCCGCCAATGGCGTCGGCGTCGACATCCTGCTGCCGGGGGGAGGCCAGGCGACGATCCCGGTCGAGCCCAGCAATGCCGCGCCCGGTTCACCCGTGACGGTCGGGTTCCGGCCCGAGACGCTTCACATGGCCGACCAGGGACCGCTGGCCGGCAACGTGGCCGTCGTCGAACATCTCGGCGGCGAGACGCTGGTCTATGTCGATGTAGGCGACGGGCATCTCGTGACGGTGAAGACAAGCGGAGCCACCGGGGCGAAGGTGGGCGAGCAGGTCAGACTATCGGTCGACACAGACGAGGCGCGCCTTTTCGACAAGGACGGCATCGCCATGGTCCCGAAGGTCCGGCGCGCGATCGCCGGAATGGCCATGGCGCACTGAGGCGGGAAACCCGGCCGCGCCGGTGCCAGGTCCTCTTCGCCAGCGGACCAGCCGCATGCAAGGGGCGGCCGCTTGCGGTCCAAGGCGACGGCTTGACCGGGCGCCCTCCCGCTCACTCGGCCTTGCGCAGTCTGAATAAAGCTGGATCAGGCCTCCGCGTCTTCCAGGCGCATCGCACAGCGTCGTGGCTCGGTGTCGTTACGGTGTGCGCGTGCCGGGCCCGGGCGCGTGATCATGCAGGCTGTGGGATGGCTGGAGCAACGTGAACGGCTGAAGATCATGGTTCTTCGCTATCGCATGTCCGGCGGTGAGAACGATTCCACCAACGGCAAGGGTGGCGATCTTCGTTCGGAGGACGTGCAGAGCGGGGAACGAGAGGATCATGCGGGGTCTTTCGCGTTTTGTGAACACATGTCCGCAGCGTAGCCGCCACGATCCGGATTCTGAAGGTCGAAGACAGACAAACGCCATCCGAATGCGGCATCACCGCGACCAAAGTCGTCCCGGGCGCGACCGCAGATCAGGTTTGCGGAACCACCCACAGGCAGTCGCGCATCAGGGTCAGGGGTGGACGAGCCCGAATCCATGCAGGACCGCGGCTTGGACGACCATCACGACGAGCCAGTGCGAGCCATCGAGCACGATCGCGGACGCAGGCAGTTCGCGGAACACATGCGTGACCGCGAGAATCGGGACGACGAAGCCGATCCAGATCACCACGGCACTTGCGATCGCCATGACCCAAGGGTCCGCCTGTGGTGGCGCAAGGATCAAGGCTCCTGCAAGGATTGCGGCGAGCCAGAACTCGGCAATGAAGGCCGTGATGAACAGGACGACCCGAGCACCTCTGTCCCGCCTCTGCGGCAGGACTTGGTAGGCCAGGCCTATGCCGAGGCCAGCGCAGGTCGCCAAAAGAATGGCAACGACATTCGTAAGGATGTAGCTCACGTCACGACCGTCCCACCGGAGCTTGGCTCCTGGCCTAATGCCATCACGACTGCCGCCTTTCAACAGACCAGGCGGAGCGCCCCGATCCGTCCCACGCAAGTTGCGGGATGCCGCCAAGCAGCCTCGCGTGGCGAAACAGGGCCCGTCAGATCATCGAGGCAACTGGACCTCATCGGTCGTTCGCTTCTGAAGCAGGCTGACACGCTCTGGCCAGCCTGCAGGCGGCGGATCCGGCCTCAGCCTCAACGCTTCTCCCGTCTCGGCGACGCTTCGTCACTCCTCGCGGCCGCGCGGCCATCGGCGATCCCAGCAGCAAGCATCAAACCCAAGAGCCCGACAACGACAGCGATGCCCATCATGGCTGGGTTTCTTTGTACCATGACGAAAAGCGCGTCGAGCGCACCCCGCAGGCCAGCGTGCAGGTCCGAAACGATAGTGTCCCACATTGGCTCGCCTCCCCTTCCTTTAAGGAAAGGGCTGCAGGGACCGGGCCGGCCAACGCCTGCCTGGATCGCACTACAGAGCTCCCGGGACCGTCGCGGACCATCGGCGTGGTTGCCCAAAGCGCTCAGGTCCGAGGCGGCTCGGCCAACCTCCTGACAAGCCCAGATGAGTTGCTCACGCCGAGCAGATCCACGCGATGGCCTCCCTGTAGCTTCAGCCGCTCCAGGACGTCGTCCATCTCGGCGCCTTCAGGGACGAGGATCATCGATTTAGGATCGCTGCACTTGACCATCACGACGGCCTTTTTCGGGCAGATGTCGAGACAGCCGATCTCCATGACCGCGATGTCTCGTCGCCTCGCCTTGACCTTGCCGTAAGCGGGGCCGGCAGATGTCGCCAAGCTCTTTCGCAGCGCCTTGGCCAAGACCTGCTCACCGTCGGGCCCGAAACCGCCGTCGAGCTTCTTCGAACACTTTCTGCAGACCAGCACCACGTCGCGCCAATCGACCTTCACCTGCTTCCACGGCTTGTCCTTGCTCACTGCGAACCCGCTCTTCCTGCATCCGTTCTCCCGAGATCGCGTCGAGCCCGTCGTGGCGCAAGGGTGCACGGTGACACGTCGGACCGCGCAGCAACTCTCCGAACGCGTGACGGTGTTCCGACGTTGGGCCTGCACGCACCCAAGCCGGAGTTCTCATGCGCCTCCTCGCCACCGCCATCGCCGCCCTGACGACCCTCACGGCTCCGACCGTACGGGCCGACGAGGCCGCGACCTCGCTCATCCCGGTGCTGCAGTCCCGGCTGATCTTCAACGGCGTCGCCACCAGCGCCGACGGCCGGATCTTCCTGCCGTTCCAACGCCAGCAGCCGGGACAGGGTATCGAAGTCGGCGAATGGGTGGACGGCCAGGCCAAGGGCTTCCCGGACGCGGCCTGGAACGACTTCCCGAACACCGGCGATCCTGCCCACGGCTTCGTGGGCGTCAATGCCCTGCGGATCGGCCCCGACGGCCAGCTTTGGATCGTCGACAAGGGCGCACCCGGCCCGGGAAAGGACGTGTTGCCGGGCGGCGCCAAGGTGGTCGTGGTCGATCTCGAGACCAACAAGGTCAGCAAAGTAATCCCACTCGATGCCGTGACGGGCAAGAAGAGCTTCGTCGACGACATCCGGTTCAACGGCAACCACGCCTACCTCACCGATGCCGGCCAGCCCGGCCTGATCGTGCTCGACCTCGCAAGCGGCCGCATGTGGCGGGCTCTCGACGGCGACCGATCGGTGACGCAGGAACGCACCCTGATGGCCGAGGGTAAGCCGCTCGTCGATCCGAAGGGCAAGCCGGTCGTGATCAACGCCGACCAGCTCGAAGTCTCGCCAGACGGCACCACGTTCTATTTCCAGGCCTGCACCGGCCCGCTTTACCGCATCGCGACCCGCTGGCTCGACGACCCGGGCATCTCGGATCAGGATCGTGTGCAGCATGTCGCCCTTTTCGCCGACACCCCCTCGACGGGCGGCACCGCCATCGACGCCGCGGGCAACATCTACTCGAGCGATACCGACCATTCGCGCATCCTCAAGATCGCTCCCGACGGGACGACGACGACACTGGTGGCGGACCCGAGACTCGCTTGGGTCGACGCCATGTGGATCGACGACGCAGGCTTCCTGTACATGCCGGCCTCGCAGTTGAACCGTACACCGGCGCAGAACCACGGTGTCGATGCCGTGCAACTGCCCACGACCGTTTACAAGATGCAGATCGGCGGGAAGCCGGTGCGGCGCTGAGCCCGCGTTCCGTCCATGGGCGGCCCGCCTCGGGCCCCGCCATCGTCGAAACCCAGCGGGATCGGCCGAACAGGCTCGTCTCGCCCTGTCCCGACGTCTATTGGGACCGGCCGCGATCGGGCGCGAAGGTCCGCCGATAGGCCTGGGGACTCGTACCGAGGCGTTCGCGGAAGTGGTGCCGCATGCTGGCCACCGAGCCGAAACCGCTCGCCAGGGCGACATCGTCGAGCGGCACGGGGCCGGGCCCTTCCAGAAGATCGCGCGCACGCCGCAACCGTTCGGCGATGAGCCACTCGCCCGGCGGAACCCCGGTCACGGCCACAAACCGACGCTGGAACGTCCGCAGGCTCATGCCGGCCCGGCGTGCCGCAGCCGCCAGAGGTTCGGTTCCACCCGGTTGCTGGCGCAAGGCCTCGATGATCGGCCCCAGCCGCGTGCCCTCACGTTGGATCAGCACCGGCGCTTCGATATATTGGGCCTGCCCGCCCTCGCGATGGGGCGGCACGACGAGCCGACGCGCCACCTGGTTCGCGACATGCTGACCGAAGTCCCGCCGCACGACGTGCAGGCAGAGGTCGATCCCCGCGGCGCTGCCCGCCGCCGTCAGCACCTGCCCCGCGTCGACATAGAGTACGTCGGGATCGAGCACGATGTCCGGGTAGCGGCGCGCGACGGCCGGAACGTAGCGCCAGTGCGTGGTGGCTCTTCGCCCGCACAGGAACCCCGACGCCGCGAGGACCGCGATGCCGGAGCAGAGCGACATGATGCGGGCGCCGCGCGCGTGAGCCGCCACCAGCGCGGCCACGAGATCGCCCGGCACGGGGGTCTCGATGCCGCGCCAGCCCGGCACCACGACGAGGTCGGCATCGGCGAGGATCTCGAGGCCATGCTCGACCGCCACCGTGAGGCCGCCTGCCGCCCGCAGCGGCCCGGGCTCGATGCCGCAGACCGCGTATCGGTACCAGCCGGTGCCGATTTCCGGGCGCGGCAGCCCGAACACTTCCGAGGCCGTGCCGAACTCGAAGGTACAAAGCCCGTCATAGGCCAGTACGGCGACCCGGGGACCCGACAACGATCCGGAGAAGGCGGACGGCTTTGGCACGATCTCGATGCTACTTGGCATCATGCCGGATTTCCAGGGCAGGATCGTGCCCTCACAATGGAGGCTCCTTGAACTGGAGGACATGCCGTGCCGAACCGCGTCACCGAGATCCCGCCCGCCGATCCTTCCGCGGTTGCGGCGCATTACGCGCGCCGGCTGGCGTTCGAGACCGATTGCTCGGACGTGTATGCCGCGATGACCGCCGGCGTGCCGGATTTCGTGCTGCTCGACGTGCGCGGCCCGCACCTCTTCGCCGAAGCCCACGTCCCGGGCGCGACGCACCTGCCGCACGGAAAGATGACGGCGCGCCGCATGGCGGACTGGCCGTCGGGCACGCTGTTCGTCGTCTACTGTGCCGGGCCGCATTGCAACGGCACCGACAAGGCGGCGTTGCGCCTCGCCGGACTCGGATGTCTCGTCAAGGTCATGATCGGCGGCATGACGGGTTGGGCCGACGAAGGCTACGCGGTTGCGCGCGGGCCGGAGATCGCTCGTCCGACGCCCGGGGCCTGACCGGCCGAGCCCACCGGCATGCGGCGTGCATTCGCAGCGCACGCGCATGATCCCGTGTATGATGCGCCGCAGTGCCGAGCCGGCGCATCGCATGGGGACGTCGCAAGTTCATGTACGATTACGACATGATCGTCATCGGCAGCGGCCCGTCCGGGCGGCGGGCCGCCGTGCAATCGGCCAAGCTCGGCAAGACCGTCCTGGTGGTCGAGAAGGGGCGCCGCGTCGGCGGCGTTTCGGTCCATACCGGAACGATCCCGTCGAAGACCTTGCGCGAAACCGTGCTCAACCTCTCGGGCTGGCGCGAGCGCGGCTTCTACGGCCGCGCCTACAGGGTCAAGCAGGATATTGGCGCGGCCGACCTCATTGCCAGGTTGCGCAAGACGCTCGACCACGAAGTCGAGGTGCTCGAACACCAGTTCAGCCGCAACGCCGTGAAGACGGCGCGCGGCGAGGCGCGTTACGTCGGGCCGCATGGCGTCGAGGTGACGAGCGAGAACGGCGAACGGCACGTCCATAATGCCGAGTTCTCCCTCATCGCCTGCGGAACGCACCCGTTTCGCCCCGATTACGTTCCGTTCAACGGCACGACGGTCTTCGATTCGGACGAGATCATCGACCTGCCGCGCCTGCCCCGCAGCATGACGGTGATCGGCGCCGGCGTGATCGGGGTCGAATATGCGACCATCTTCAGTGCCCTCGACGTCGCGGTGACGCTGATCGAACCGCGGCCCACGTTCCTCGACTTCATCGATCGCGAACTGATCGAAGAGTTCACGCACGATCTGCGCGACCGCAACGTGGCGCTGCGGCTCGGCTCGGCGGTCACGGGCATCGAGGCGCCCGAGGGCGGGCGCGTGTCGTGCCGGCTCGACGATGGCCGCGTCGTCGTGAGCGAAATGCTGCTCTTCGCGGCCGGCCGCGTCGGCTCGACCGACAAGCTCAACCTCGAGGCCGCCGGCCTCGCGACCGACCATCGCGGCCGCATCACGGTCGACCCCAAGACTTTGCAGACCGCGGTGCCGCACATCTATGCGGCAGGCGACGTCATCGGTTTCCCGAGCCTCGCATCGACTTCCATGGAGCAGGGCCGAGTCGCAGCTTGCCACGCCTTCGGCCTCGCGCCCCCGCCCCCGCCGGAGTTCTTCCCGTACGGCATCTATTCGGTGCCCGAAATCTCGACGGTCGGCATGACGGAAGAGGAGGTGCGCAAGCGCAAGATCCCCTATGAATGCGGCATCGCGCGCTTTCGCGAGACCTCGCGCGGCCACATCATGGGTCTCGAAACCGGCATGATGAAGATGATCTTCTCGCTGAAGACCCGCAGGTTGCTCGGGTGCCACATCGTGGGCGAAGGCGCGACCGAATTGATCCACATCGGCCAGGCGGTGCTGAACCTGAAGGGCACGATCGACTTCTTCATCGAGAATACCTTCAATTACCCGACCCTGGCCGAGGCCTACAAGATCGCCGGCCTCGATGCCTGGAACAGGATGCCGCGGGCGTAGGGGATGATCCTTCTCCCGTTCCTGGGAGAAGGTGTCGGCGCGAAGCGGCGACGGATGAGGGGAGACTCGCGGCTGAAGGCCCTCATCCGGCGCTCGTCGCGGCTCTGTCGCGACCGGGCCACCATCTTCCGCCGCGAGAGAAGGACAGAACAGTGGCCTATTCGGCTTCGCCGTCGACCACGGCCTTGGCCAACGACACCGAAAACCCGGCCCGCACGAGACTGCGGACATCCTTCTCGCGATAAGGCTCGCGGTCCCCCGGCCGGTAAGGTCCGAGGCGCTTCCTCTGCGCCAGACGCCTCGCCTGGGTGGGCTCGTCAAGGTCCACCGCCTCGGCGACGCTGGCCTGTTCGACGTCGATCTCCTGCCGCGCCAGTTCGGTTCGGACGCGCCAGGCGGGCCACCCCTTGCGGGCCAGGGCCGCCGCCCGGCCGCGTCCGTAAGCGGCATCGTCGATGAGGCCGGCGCGAGTCAGGCGTGCGACCGTCGCGTCGATCAAGGCCCGGACCTCATCCGTCTCGGGTACGGGCAGCTGGCGCAGTTCGCAGCGGCGCCGGATCTTGCGCGCCAGCACTTCCCGCAGCCGCGCCGTCGACGCGGAATAGCGGGCCAGGTAGTGGCTCGCCATGCGGGTCAGCGTCTCGGGCGAGACCGGCGGCTTGGCGTCGGACCCGGCCACGCCGCCAGGCTCAGCCAGCGGCTTGCATCTCGCCGACCAGGCGCCCGACGCAGCGGTCGAGCGACGCCCGCCAGTCGGGCAGCGCCAGACCGTAGATGCGCTCCAGCTTTCCGCAATCGAGTTGCGAATTGGCGGGTCGCCGGGCCTGCGTCGGAAACTCGGCCGTGGTGATGCGGTTCACCTTCGCGGCGGGGCCGCCGCGACGCCGCGATGTCGCGAAGATCGCCTCGGCCACGTCGGCCCAGACCGCCTCGCCGCGCGCCGCCATGTGGAAGATGCCGGTGAGTTCGGCATTGTCGGGCTCCGCGACCAGGCGCGCCGCGACGCCGATCAGGGTCGACGCGATGTCGAGGGCGGAGGTCGGGCAGCCGTGCTGATCCGCCACAACGCCGACCTCCGGCTTGTTCGACGCGATGCGCAGCATGGTGCGGACGAAGTTCGTACCGTAGGGCGCGTAGACCCAGGCGGTGCGCAGGATGGCGTGGCGCGGATTCGCGGCCGCAACCGCCTGCTCGCCGCCGAGCTTGCTGCGCCCGTAGACGCCGAGCGGCCCAACGGCGTCGTCCTCGACATAGGCGCTCGCTTTCGCGCCGTCGAACACGTAGTCGGTCGAGACCTGCAGCACGGGAAGACCCAGGCCCGCGGCGGCCTCCGCCACAGCGCCGGCACCGCGGGCGTTGATGGCCTCGGCCAGGTCGGGCTCGCTCTCGGCCTTGTCGACCGCCGTATAGGCGGCGGCATTGATCACGACATGCGGCCGAACCTTGCGCAGCACCGGCGCCACCGTGCCGGGCTCTGCGAGATCGACCCCGGGACGCGCCAACAGGAACATGTCGTGGCCGGCGCGGCCGCCCAGTTCGCTCAGCGCACGCGCCACCTGCCCGTTTCGTCCGGTCACGGCGATCCGCATGGTCAATCCCTCGCGTGCTTGTCGGGCTCGGTGCCGAGGCCGAGCCGCTCGCCACCATAGACGCCTTGGCGCAGCGGCTGCCACCACCACTCGTTCTCGAGATACCAGCGTACCGTGCGCCGGATCCCGCTGTCGAAGTCTTCCTGCGCCCGCCAGCCGAGTTCGCTCTCGAGCTTCGAGGCATCGATGGCGTAGCGCTGGTCGTGGCCCGGCCGGTCGGTCACGAAGGTGATGAGTGCGCGGCGGGGCCGCTCGGCGGGCCTCAGCTCGTCGAGGACGTCGCAGATCGTCTCGACGACATCGAGGTTGGTGCGCTCGTTGCGCCCACCGACATTGTATTTCTCGCCGAGCCGGCCGATGGTCAGGATGGTCCAGAGCGCGCGGGCATGGTCTTCGACGAAAAGCCAGTCGCGGATGTTGTCGCCCCTGCCGTAGACCGGCAGCGGCTTGCCGGCGAGCGCGTTCAGCGTCACGAGCGGGATCAGCTTCTCCGGAAAATGGAACGGCCCGTAGTTGTTGGAGCAGTTCGAGATCACGACCGGCAGGCCGTAGGTCCGCATCCAGGCCTGGGCCAGATGGTCGGACGCCGCCTTCGAGGCCGAGTAGGGCGACGATGGGTCGTAGGGCGTCGTCTCCTCGAACAGTCCCTCGGCATCGAGCGAGCCATAAACCTCGTCGGTCGAGACGTGGAGGAAGCGGAACGCGGCCTTGTCTTCGGCGCCAAGGCCGGACCAATGGGCGCGCGCCGCCTCGAGCAGCGTGAAGGTCCCGACGATATTGGTCTCGATGAAATCCTTGGATCCCGTGATCGAGCGGTCGACGTGGCTCTCGGCCGCGAGATGCATCACGCCTTCGGGGCGGAACTCCGCGAAGAGCCGGTCCATGGCGGCGCGATCGACGATGTCGGCCTTGGCGAAGCGGTAGTTCGGCAGGTTCGAGACGGGACGCAGGCTTTCGAGGTTGCCCGCATAGGTCAGCTTGTCGACATTGAGCACGTCGACCCCGAGGTCGCCCGCGAGATGCCGGACCACGGCCGAGCCGATGAATCCGGCGCCACCTGTAACGAGAACGCGCTTCATCGCGGAGTCTCGAGCGTGAAGAGAGGCGGGAGTTCGGAGAGCTTCGGCTGGCGCTTGTCCTTGTCGGACAGGAGGGCCTCTCCGGGCTCGACCGGCCATTCGATGCCGAGCGCGGGATCATCCCAGGCCATGCCGGCGTCATCGGCCGCGCTGTAGAACCCCGTGACCTTGTAGGCGATCATGCTGTCGGGCTCGACCGTGCAATAGCCATGGGCAAAGCCGGGCGGCACCCAAAGCTGATCACCGGTCTCGGCCGTCAAAAGGGCCGAGACGTGACGACCGAAGCTGGGCGAGCCGTGGCGGATATCCACCGCCACATCGAAGATCGCGCCCTTCAACGCGCGGACGAGCTTACCCTGGGCGCTCGGCGGGCGTTGGAAATGCAGTCCTCGCACGGTGCCCTTCCGGGCCGACAAGGCCTCGTTGTCCTGCACGAAAACGACCTCTCCCACCTCGCGCCGAAAGCTGCGGTCGTTGAAGGTTTCGACGAAATACCCGCGCGCGTCGCCATGCCGCTTGGGCCGGAGCAGCAACACGTCCGTGATCGCCATCTTCGTCACTTGCATGAAACCTCCTGGCCAGGCGCACCGGACATGATCTACCGGCCAATACACCAAGAGCTGCCCCGCCGCATCCCGCAATTGAACTTCGATCTGCGCTATGCTGACGAAGCGGCCCCGCCGACGTCATCACACCGTCATGAGCCGGGACCGAAGATTCGGGCGGCGGAGGCGTTCGTGGCCCGGTCGGATAAGGAGCGATCCTCGTCCGACCCCGCCACCGGCGAGCGAGGAAGTACACCGACGTTCCGAGACAGCAGGCCTGTCTCCCGACGAAGCCGGTGCGCGAGGAGGCAGTGATGTTGGATGCAAAGCTTTCGACCGCGTCGGCATCCCTCGTGACGGCGCTGATCGAGGCCATGCCGGAGCCCGTCCTCGTCGTGGCGGGCGACAGCCGCGTCATCGCGGTCAATCGCCACGCGAAAGCCATACTGCCGGCGCTGCGGACCGGCGGCAACCTGGCTCTGGCGCTGCGCGACCCCGATATCCTCGACGGGATCGGGCGCGTTTTCGCGTCCGGCCGCTCCGAGCAGGTGGCATGGCGCGAGCGAGTGCCGGTCGAACGGGTCTTCGACGTCACCGTGGCGCCACTCGATCAGCCCGCCGCCGACCGCGCCCTGGTCCTCACTCTCCGCGACCTCACCGAGTCGCTCCGCGTCGAGCGGATGCGCGCGGATTTCATCGCCAATGCGAGCCACGAGTTGCGCACGCCTCTGGCGTCGCTCCTGGGCTTCGTCGAAACCCTGCAAGGGCCGGCCCGCGACGACGCCCATGCCCGCACCCGGTTCCTCTCCATCATGGGCGACCAAGCCCGCCGCATGGCTCGCCTGGTCGATGACCTCCTCTCGTTGTCGCGCATCGAGCAGCATCTTCACTTGCGGCCCGACCAGGCGGTGGACCTCGCGCTGGCGGTGCGCCACGTCGCCGACACGCTGGCGCCCCTCGCCGAGGAGAACGGAGTGAGGCTCCTGCTGCGAGCACCCGAGCCCGTGATCGTGGCCGGAGACCGCGACGAACTCCTTCGTGTCGCCGAGAACCTCGTCGAGAACGCCATCAAATACGGCGGCCCGCAACAGAGCGACCCCACCGGCAACGAGGCGGTCCTGGGCGATCCCGATCGTGACTCTGCCGATGTGCCCCTCATCGAGATCGAGGTGGCGTCGCACCGCGGCAGCGGTGTCTTCTCGGTCCGGGACCACGGTGCCGGGATCGCGGCGGAACACCTGCCTCGGCTGACGGAACGTTTCTACCGCATCGACGCCAGGCAGAGCCGTGCCCGGGGCGGGACCGGTCTCGGACTCGCGATCGTCAAGCACATCGTGGCCCGCCATCGTGGCCGCCTTCAGGTCGAAAGCGAAGTCGGCCAGGGAGCCCTGTTCACGGTCACGATTCCGCTGAAGTCTAAGAATTCATGACTCTCAATGACTTAAGCCGTAATATTTCTGTCAAGGCAATGTCGTAAAAGCCTCTCGACCAGGCGCTACACGTCATGCGCCATCGCCAGGGCCACTTCGAGCCTGCAGGGCGGCGGTAACCTGTTCGAAAAGAACGAGGCGAACACATGACCATGAATTGCTTTGCACGCACGGCGCTTGTCGCCGGGGCGATGACGGCCTGCATGATGGCGGGTGGCAGCCTCCCTGCTCGGGCGGCCGACATCTCGGGCGCCGGCTCGACGTTCATCTATCCGGTGTTCGCCAAATGGGCGGATACCTACAAGAAGGACTCCGGCATCGGCATCAACTATCAATCGATCGGCTCGGGTGGCGGCATCAAGCAGATCAAGGCCAATACCGTGACCTTCGGGGCCAGCGACGCGCCGCTGACCGTGAAGGATCTCGATGCGGCGGGCCTCGTGCAATGGCCGATGATCATGGGCGGCATCGTGCCGGTCGTGAACCTGGACGGCATCAAGGCCGGCGAGCTGACACTCGATGGGCCCACGCTGGCCCAGATCTTCATGGGCTCCATCAAGACCTGGAACGATCCCGCGATCGCCAAGCTCAACCCCGGCGTGACGCTGCCCTCGACCGCGATCGTCGTCGTCCATCGGTCGGACGGATCGGGCACGACCTTCAATTTCACCGATTACCTTTCGAAGGTCTCCCCCGATTGGAAGGCCAAGGTCGGCGAAAACACCGCCGTCGAGTGGCCGGTGGGTCTCGGCGCCAAGGGCAACGAAGGCGTGGCCAACAACGTCGCCAATACCAAGGGTGCGATGGGCTACGTCGAGTACGCCTATGCCAAGCAGAACAACCTGGTATCGACCAAGATGATCAACCATGACGGCAAGACCGTCGCCCCGACCATGGCGACGTTTTCGTCCGCCGCCGCCAATGCCGATTGGGAACACGCTCCAGGCTTCTACCAGATCCTGACCGATCAGCCCGGTGCCGAGAGCTGGCCCATCACGGCCTCGACCTTCGTGCTCATGCACAAGGAGCCGAAGGATCCCGCCGCCGCGGCCGACGCTCTGAAGTTCTTCGGCTGGGCGTTCAAGGACGGGACCAAGGAAGCCGAGGCGCTCGACTACATCCCGATCCCGGCCAAGGTCGTGACCTTGATCGGCAAGCAGATCGACTCGAGCATCAAGACCTCCGACGGCAAGCCCGTCTACCAGATGAACTGACGCGCGAAGCGCGTTCTTGGGCCAACGCAGGCGAGAGTGTCGCCAGCGTCGGCTCCGATACTGATCGAACCTTACGGATCGACAGAGCCGGGCTCCGCACCGGGGCGCGGCACGACGAGGAGTTTCCATGGCCGATTTCGCGATCCGAGAAGCATCAGCCCGCCGGAGCGACACGGCCGAGCGCAGCATCGTGCTCCGGCGCTTCCGGTCGATCGATCGACTGTTCGGCGGCATGACGCTCGGGGCGGCGGTTTTCGTTCTGGTGCTCCTCGGCGGCATCATCCTGTCGCTGATCATCGGTTCCATGCCGGCGTTCCGGGCCTTCGGGTTCAACTTCCTGGTCACCGAGGTCTGGAATCCGAACGACGACGTCTACGGGGCTTTGGGGGCCATCTACGGCACGGTCGTCACGTCCATCATCGCCATGGCGATCGCCGTCCCGGTGGGACTCGGGATCGCGATCTTCCTGAGCGAACTCTGCCCCTTCGTGCTGCGTCGGCCCATCGGCATGGCGATCGAGCTCCTGGCCGGTATTCCCAGCATCATCTACGGCATCTGGGGGCTCTTCATTTTCGCGCCCTTCCTCCAAAGCTATGTCGAGCCGCCTCTCATCTCCGTGCTCGGCCCCCTTCCGGTCATCGGCAACCTGTTTCAAGGTCCCCCGTACGGGATCGGCGTCCTCACGGCCGGGATCATCTTGGGCATCATGGTCCTGCCGTTCGTCAGCTCCATATCGCGCGACGTCTTCGCGACCGTCCCGCCGGTCCTGAAGGAAGCGGGCTACGGGCTCGGCTGCACGACCTTCGAAGTCGTTTGGAACATCGTCATCCCCTATTCCCGGACGGGCGTCCTGGGAGGCGTGATGCTGGCCCTGGGCCGGGCGCTTGGCGAGACGATGGCGGTCACGTTCGTGATCGGCAACGCGCATCGGATCTCGGCCTCGGTGCTGTCGCCGGGCACTACCATTTCGGCCGCCATCGCCAACGAGTTCACCGAAGCGGTCGGCGATCTCTACACCTCGTCGCTGATCGCGCTCGGCCTGATCCTCTTCGTCATCACCTTCATCGTCCTGGCCATCGCACGCTACATGCTGATGCGGATCCAGCGGCGCGCCGGGATCTAGGCCCATGCCGTCCTTCACGCGCAAGCGACGCATCAACAACACCATTTTCCTGTCGCTGTCGCTCGGTGCCGCGGCCGTGGGGCTCGTGTTTCTCGTCTTCATCCTCGCGGCGCTGCTATGGAACGGGTTGGCCGGCCTGAGGCCGTCCGTCTTCACGGAGATGACGCCGCCCCCCGGAAGTGCCGGAGGCCTGCTCAACGCCATCTACGGTTCGGTCGTCATGACGGTCCTGGGCCTGCTGCTCGGCGCACCGGTCGGGCTGTTGGCCGGGACCTACATGGCCGAGCACGGGCGCTACTCGAAATTGTCGACGGTGGTCCGCTTTCTCAACGACATCCTGCTCAGCGCTCCCTCCATCATCATCGGGCTCTTCGTCTACGAGGTGGTGGTCACCCGCATCGGCCACTTCTCGGGCATCGCGGGTGCCTTGGCGCTCGCCATCCTGGTGATCCCGGTCGTGGCGCGCACCACCGAGGACATGCTGCTGCTCGTACCCAATACGCTCCGCGAAGCCGCAAGCGCCATGGGGTTGCCCCGGTCGCATGTGGTGCTCAAGGTCGCCTACCAGGCGGCCCGCCCCGGTCTCATCACCGGCCTCCTGCTGGCGTTCGCCCGCATCAGCGGCGAAACCGCACCGCTCCTGTTCACCGCGCTCAACAACCAGTTCTGGAACACGGACCTCAACCAGCCGACCGCCAGTCTGCCGACCGTGATCTTCCAGTTCGCGCTCAGCCCCTACAAGGATTGGCAGCAACTGGCCTGGACCGGTGCTCTGATCATCACCGCGACCGTGCTGCTGCTCAGCATCCTGGCCCGTTCGCTGGGCACGACGAGGACCGCAAAATGACCACCGCCGACGCCCCCGCCCGCGAACGAGGCGCTTCGGCGCTCCCGTCATCCGGATCGACGACCGTGAGCGCGTCGACCTCCGGCCCCACAAGTGCTCAAAACAAGGTTGCGATCAGAGACCTCAAGTTCTTCTACGGGGAGACGGTGGCCATCAAAGGCGTGTCGCTCAACCTCGAGACCAACAAGGTCACGGCGTTCATCGGCCCGTCGGGTTGCGGCAAGTCCACGTTGCTGCGCGTGCTGAACCGGATGTACGACCTCTACCCCCGGCAGCGGGCCGAGGGCGAGGTTCTGCTCGACGGGCAGAATATCCTCGACCCCGGGATGGACCTCAACCTGCTGCGGTCTCGCATCGGCATGGTGTTCCAGAAGCCGACGCCCTTCCCGATGTCGATCTACGACAACATCGCGTTCGGCATCAAACTCTACGAGAAAGTCTCGAAATCCGAACTCGACGGACGCGTCGAGACGGCGCTGCAGGGGGCGGCGCTCTGGCCCGAGGTCAAGGACAAGCTCGGGGCCAGCGGATTGAGCCTCTCGGGCGGCCAGCAGCAGCGTCTGTGCATCGCTCGCTCCGTGGCGCTGAAGCCTGACGTCATCCTGCTCGACGAACCCTGCTCGGCCCTCGACCCGATCTCGACCGCGCGGGTCGAGGAGCTGATCGACGAGTTGAAGGCGCAATACACGATCGCCATCGTGACCCACAACATGCAGCAGGCCGCCCGCTGCTCCGACTATACCGCGTTCATGTATCTCGGAGAACTGATCGAGTTCGGGCCGACGAAATCCATGTTCACGACACCGACCCAGAAACAAACGCAGCAATACATCACAGGCCGGTTCGGCTGACGCCGACGCGAAGGATTTGGCTCATGTCGGCTCACATTGTTACCGCCTATGACACCGAACTCGAAGCACTCGGGCGCAAGATCGCCGAGATGGGCGGCATCGCCGAGAAGATGCTGTCGGACGCGATGG
>CAXUOD010000115.1:0-16184 GCA_964252585.1 uncultured Lichenihabitans sp.
CTCGCCAACAGCTCGCAAAGCAGGTGACCGATCCGCGCTACGGCCTCACGCTGACCGACGTTGAGGAGCCATTCCCGCAACGTGGCTTCATCGACCAGCGTCGCATACCAGATTGCACGAGCAATTCCAGGTCGTTCCATCAGTTCCAGGATGCGATGCCGCGGGATATCGACCAGCCGGCACGGCGACAAAGTCCCGATGCTATGGTCCATGGCTTTCAAGATGAAAACGTTGAGATCGCAGAAGTCGCCCGGGATCAGGTAGGCCACGATCTGCCGTTTCCCGTTTTTCAGAAGCTTGTAGCGGCATGCGAAGCCCTCGAGCACCAGACGGACATCCTTGGAAGCATGACCTTCTCGGATGATGTCCGTGCGGGGTACTACGGTTCGCGTGGGCTTTACGACGTCGTCGAGCAGGCGCCGCTCATCGTCGGAAAGCGGAGCGAACTTTTCGAGCTTGCGCGTCAGCAGGTTTTCCATCACTTCCCCCAGGGATCTTGAGCCACCGGAGTGTCTGCTACCGTACTGACTGTGGGCCTTACAACGAAGAGGCAGTCGTTTTAGGTCCGCCCGAGTCCGCGGCTTGGCACTTGCGGGGTTGCCATGCGAACTCGGCGTATGGGATCGATGGCAACACCCTGGACATAATCCGTCGCGTAGCCCGGGCCGCCGCCGCTCGAAGCGGTAGCCGGCCGGCCCCGTGGACTTGCAAAAGCGGTGTTGCCCTCTAAGCCGGTCAGCGGCTCGCCGCACTGAGCGAGGCGCTGCGGTCACCAGGGCGTCTGGATCATGACACGCCTTTCAAGCAGAACGACAACCCTCGCCAAGGCTAGCCGGGCGACCCCGATCTGGTCGGGGTCGCCGCTTGTTGCTGTTGCGATGGCGAAGCGTGCATGAGCGACGGCCCCACGGGTTTGGACGTCGAGGTACTCGAAAGGCATCGTATCGAGCAGCTCCAGCATGACCTCGTCATCGAGCGGATTTTGGGACGTCAGATCCCTTGCCACATCGAGCAGATCTATAACGGTTGTCGGTCCTAGTCCCATATTTGCCCCCTCTTGCATGGGGTACGCTAAGTTATTGTAAGAAATGGCCTATAACATGGGCTAAACCATCTTCTCTGACGGCTGCGGCATCGCGACCGCGATAGGCCTCTCGCAGGTGTGACCGTCCCCGCTGATCCCGCCTGACCGATAGCCTTAGCCCGCGACGCCGCAAAAACGGCACCGGAACAGACGATTATAGCGAGGGCAAGCACATTCGCGCGTGCCGCAAGCAAGCCTCGTCTTAGAACCAGAGCCATAATCAATTCTTTATGGTAGTTGCTGATCTAGCATGCCATTCTGAAGGTGCAGATAGTTTGGGTTGAACCCGGTAAATTTGATCAGCCCCTCCAGATCTTTGATCGCGATGTGTTTGCTCTTGTAGTCAAGCAGGCCCCTGTCCCGTAGCTGCTGGAGGCAGCGGTTGACATGCACGAACGACAATCCGGTCGTGTCCCCGATCTCGGTCTGGGTGAGAGGAAGCTCGTAGCTGTTGTCGGTAACGAGGCCGACAACCCGCAGCCTCGCCAACAGCTCGCAAAGCAGGTGACCGATCCGCGCTACGGCCTCACGCTGACCGACGTTGAGGAGCCATTCCCGCAACGTGGCTTCATCGACCAGCGTCGCATACCAGATTGCACGAGCAATTCCAGGTCGTTCCATCAGTTCCAGGATGCGATGCCGCGGGATATCGACCAGCCGGCACGGCGACAAAGTCCCGATGCTATGGTCCATGGCTTTCAAGATGAAAACGTTGAGATCGCAGAAGTCGCCCGGGATCAGGTAGGCCACGATCTGCCGTTTCCCGTTTTTCAGAAGCTTGTAGCGGCATGCGAAGCCTTCGAGCACCAGACGGACATCCTTGGAAGCATGACCTTCGCGGATGATGTCCATGCGGGGTGCTACGGTTCGCGTAGGCCTTACGACATCGTCGAGCAGGCGCCGTTCATCTGGAGAAAGTGGGGCGAACTTTTCGAGCTTGCGCGTCAGCAGGTTTTCCAAGGCACCCTTCCCGGCATGGCGTCCCGAGCCGAGGGAAGGCTGAAACTTGCCCCGAAGTTAGCAGCCCAATGAGCGGATGATCAAGACAGGCCTGCAGGTTACGACAGGACGGCCGATCCTCGCCGAAGACTAAACCATCGTGTTCTTGTCCGACGCTCTCGAAAAAGGATGTCAGCCGCTGTTCGCACTCCCGATCGGTTTTTAAGATAATTGCGGCTTGGAATTGCCCCTCACATGATGTAGATTCGCAGTGTAGCTTATAACGGCTGCACGCCATTCGGGCGAATCCTCCCTAGACTTGGCCGCCTCTCGGGTGGAGTTTTGTGTCTCGCGACACAGTCTTGTTGGCGTTTGCGGCTCAGGCTTCGGCCAACTTCGTCTGAACGGCTCACTGACTAAACAATGTTAAAGCGGCATTGTTTTGCGAGCTTACGATCCAAGGCTCTGGATGTCGGAAAGCCTTCGATGAGCATGATCAAACAAACCTCCCGTCACTATTTCACACCGGCGGCTCGGAAAGCTGGCCTTGAAGCGCGTCGTGAAAACGCCTTAACGAAAAAAGACTTGATGACCCCCGCATTGTTTGTTGTCAGGCACAGAGATCAGGGCCAGCTTTTCGGATGGGAGATCCGCCGTTTTGGCGGTGTTCTCATCAGTCGGAGCGAGACGGGATATGCAAACTCCTTTCTGGCGCGATCTGCAGGGGAGATAGCACTCACCACCGTGGTGCGCTCATGAATGCTGAGGCCCAGATGATCACGGCGATCAGTCCGGAGTTGAAGTGGAGAGCCTCGTCATCCAGCTATGCTTCGGTGCGTGCTGCGATGATTGTACGACGACAGCCTTCGAACTGAAGTGTATTCGTCGGTGTCATCGCAAACGTCCGAGTAGCAACAGCGCCGTCGCCGTGGCATTCACCAGAACAGTCGCCGTAAGCGGGCGATCCATTGGTGGCTAAACGGAGGCGCAGGAGGGCATGGGCGCGATAGGAGTGGCGTGTCGATCGTGGTCGGCTTGCCAGACGTGACTCCCATCGAATGTGGTCCTCCAGCAGTTCCATCCATAACGCATCGATGGAACCCCCGAAAGCTCACCGATCGTCGATGCGCCATGTCGACGCGGAGCCACTGCAGCGGCACGGCTTGCCGCGAAGATGCCGAGTGAGCCCACAGGGCCCTCGCGAGCCGACTCCTTGATCCGCCCGACGGCGCATGCCTCGACACCAGCGATCGTGTGGCTGGGACCGAAGCGATCATCATATTGCAGGACATGACCCGGTCGATGGCGTTTGGTGACGATGACCAGGACACCATCCACGCGCAGGTGAGAAATGAAGTAGGACATGTCACTCTCAAAGCCAAGCTGGCGCTGATCACAGAATGAATGTCAATCACTTCATTCTTACTCAGCGTTCACGGCTCGACGATGTAAATTTACTCACAAATATTGCTATTCCACTTTAAACTAGTTAACCATAGAAAGAAACGACGGTGTTTCTGAGAGGAGATAACGATCAAACAACTTTTGTTGGAATATGTATTGGAGATTCCGCAGACGCAAAAGTTTTGGAGAAGCCATCATATCTGATGTAAGCACCGTGCTATTCAGCTCAAGCGAACTTAACCTCAGTCATTGACATCTGCGAACCACACGACCGATTGGCAAAGAAACGCTCAAGGTGGCTCCCTCATCATCCTCGATCGCAATGAGCATCCTCGTTTCCCCTTCACCCACAAGACGCATACGCCGGATAAAGCGCGCGACTTGCACCGAGCGGATATTGGGCTGGTAGATCGTAAGCGGCTGTTGCCGAACTTTGATCATGGCGTAATTCCCGTCGAAGCGGGAGCGGAAGACTTCAGCGTCAGAGGCCCCGACCTGACGACCTGTATCCTGCGTTGAATCGAATGCGTCACCTTTAACATTTGATAAGGGAGTAGGGTTGTGTTCGAACCTGTACGGTTCACTTGAGGTACGTCCCGCCTGAGGCTCACACGCGGTGAGCCCAGGCTTCGGGTCTGGGCTCCCCTCCAGCATACCCCAGCGCTGCGCCCTGCCGATGAAATCAGGACGTCAGTACCTCGAATGCGGCAGAGGCGGAGGAATCGAACTACCGCGAAGCCGTCACGATCGAGGACCTTGGAGCGTCTTCGACCGATCCGAGGGGCGCTGGGTCGAGGAACGCGGAAAACCCAAGCTCGACCGAGACCGCCGAGGCTCGTCAGAAGGCCAATGTCTGTGTCGTGCCGTGCCACGCCACAACAAGGTCGAGCGTTGCTTCGCTGCGCGCCGGAGCGACGGCGGAGTAGGAGCAGATAGCGCTCCGCAGCTTCTCCCTCGCGGTGCCGGCGGTTCTCTCGCGCGAGCGACCAATCGGCATCGGCTGTGCCTTTGGAACCGTGTATTCCTCGATCAGCCTCGTCGCGATAGCGGCGCGCATCGTTTCGTCGAAGGAGGCTGCGTGTTCACTTCGGATGCGGAGAGCCTCGAGGAGGCGCTGTCGGATCGACGAGACGCCGCTGCGCCCATCGGCCATCGTCGATGACGGTGTTTCACTCCTGGCCACACTTGGTCGCGGCGCCGCGCGAGCAACCCTCTCGTACTAGCCGCGTTACTCGGACTGGACCACTACGGAGCACCGATCATGAATCGCGTTTGCACCATCACCGCCGCTGCTGCAATCAGCCTCTCGCTGACGGGAGCCGCACTCGCCCAGGCCGCCGCCACTGATGCCACTGTCAAGCCCGGCGCCAATTCTCCCAAGAGTGGGCAGGAGAGCGATATCAAGCAGCAGGAGACCAAAGGGGCGACGGTCAAAGCCGGACCTAACGCAGCTACCGGCATAGCGGTGTCGGGTAATGCCGGTGCTGGCGGTGGCGGGACACCCGCGTCGCAGTAAGTCGCAACGAGGCAGATGTCATAAGCGCCCCGCCCGCGCAGGATCTGACGGCCGAAAGGATCGTCGACGATCAGATGCCAGCGCCACAGCCTGTCCTGGAACCCCGCGGGTCGCGTGTCAGCGGACCAGGAACGCCGGCGAGGGCATGGGGATGGCGAGGCGTGGCTTCCTGCTGGAACTTCGGCAGGTAAAGCCTGTTGAACCCGCGTGCAAACCGGAGAACTGACATGACCCAGGATTACCCGATGGGTTTCGATTGGATTTTTTTCGTTATCGTGGCAATCCCATTGGTCCTCGCCATTGGGGAACTAGCCAGGACTTGGAACTTTACGCCTCGAAACAATTGAGGTTAAACCCTCCTCCGGCTCGTTGCTCCTGAATCCGAAGTTGACGAGCCCGTAGTCTACAATGACAACTGCTGCGCGTGGCAGTCCGGGCGATCTGCCCGAGACGAGATCTTGGTTCACGGTCCCCGACAGATGATAAAAGCCACCGTGATCTTCTGTTTCATGCTGGCAGGCTGCGCTCGTGAAGCTGAGCCGAGCACCTATGCCATCCCCACGGCGAGCGCCGCGGACATCAAAACCGCCCTCTGCCCCCAGCATGGCCCTGTCGCGAAGGCGATGGCGGGTTGTCGCGAGGATGGGGATCAGTAGCGGTCGACACCTTCCTGGGTGCTCGACCCGAGTCAGTCTCACTCGAGGCCGTCGGCTCGTCCTTTCAGGGATCGGCATCGCTCTCGACGTTAACTTTGCGCCGTCGGTCGAACCACGATCTCGCCGACATCGACATCGGCGGGCTGCTCGATGGCAAACGCGATCGCGCGGGCGATAGCACCCGGCGGGATCGCCATTTTCTTCATGGTGCCGATGATCAACGCCTTCATGTCAGGGTTCGTCATGGAGTCCGCGAAGTCCGTTTCGACGAACCCGGGCGAAACGATCGTCACGCGAAGCTTCTCGCCGGCTTCCTGCCGCAGGCCTTCCGAGATGGCGCGCACAGCGTATTTGGTACCGGAATAGACCGCCATGGTCGGTTTGGTGGTCAACCCGGCCGTTGACGCGATATTGACGAACTGACCGAAACCCTGCCGCCGGAAGACCGGCAACGCTGCAGCGATGCCGTAGAGCATACCCTTGATGTTGACATCGATCATATCGTCCCAGTCGTCGACACGCAGTTCTTCGAGGAGCGAGATCGGTCCGATGCCGGCGTTGTTGACGAGAACATCGAGCTTGCCGAACCGCTCGCAAGCCAGCGCCACGAGCCTCGAGAGATCTTGCCGCCGTTTCACGTCCGTCGCGACGAACGCCACGCTGCCGCCCGCCGCCTCGATCTCCGCCGCGACGGCCTCGAGACGTTCCATGCGGCGCCCGCCAAGCACGAGCTTGGCTTGCTGCCCGGCGAGAAGGAGTGCCGTGGCCTTGCCGATTCCGCTGCCTGCGCCGGTGATCGCGACGACTTTACCTTCGGCTCCCGGCATCGGATGTCCTCCGCTTCGAAACGGGTTCGGCGGTGGTTGATACCGCAGTTTCGGCATGTAGAGTACGGCTCATCGTGTGCGGCGAATAGCGCCGCCGATCGAGTCGCCGGAGGTGCCGCTTGTCCGATCTGCGCACCGCACGGATCGGCCGGCAGTTTCCGGTGACCCCCGACGGCCGGTACTTCGTGGTTCGCGGCAGGCTATGGCGTTGCAGCAATCCAGCTCTGCCGGACAGCGAACGCGAGCGGCTCACGTCGATCCTGATGGCCGCGCGGCGGGCCGTCGGCCATGCCCGCCGCAGGGAAGACGCATCCGGTCTCGTTGAGGCACGCGAAGCCGTCGGTGCCGCGAAGGTCGCGCTCGGTGAACGCGGCCCGGTCTGGTGGGAAGATGGTGCCTCGGACTGCAATCGCAAAATGGCTCGCAACTCGCCTTACGCGCGATGGTATGCTGCGATCGAAGCGGGAGACGGCACGTCGTCCGCGGGCACGCCCCTTGGCGCAACCCCGAGACCTTGAATCACGCCGTCCTCAGCGTCTCTGGCCAAAGGACGATCGCATCACACGAGGCGCAACGGCGGCGGTTCGCGGTCGTCGTTACCGAAGAGCTGATCGGCTTCCTCGCCGTGCCATCGGGTCAGAAAACCCGGAACGTCGTCCGGATGCATGGGCCGGCCGAACAGGTAGCCTTGACCGCAGTCGCAGCCCAACCGGCGCAGCATCTGCAACTGCTCGATCGTTTCGATGCCTTCGGCCGTGATGCGGATCCCGAGGTCGCGTCCAAGTGTGAGGATGCAGCGCACGATGGCATCGTCGTAGCTGTCGCTACCCAGATTGGCCACGAAGGTCCGGTCGATCTTGATCCGCTCGACCCTGAACTGTTTCAGATGCTTGAGGGACGCATAGCCGGTCCCGAAATCGTCAAGGGCGCTGACCACGCCGAGTTCGGCGAGTTGGTCGATGGTTGCCGCGACGGCGTTCATGGATTGACCGATGAAGGCGGTCTCGAGAACCTCGATCTTCAGCCGGTCGGGCGTCAACTGGTGGTGCTGGAGGAGCGACGCGATCCTCGCGACGAGGTCGGGCCGCTTGAGTTGCGCCTCGGACACGTTGACGCCCGCGCACGTCACGGGAACGCCGCCGTCGATCCACTGCCGCATCTGGCGCAAGCTGGTGTCGAGCATGAAATCGTCGATCACTACCGACATCTTCGGATCGGCCAGGGCCGGCAGAAAACTCCTCGGGAGCAGCAGACCCTTTTTCGGATGCCGCCAACGCGCGAGCGCCTCCCATCCGCGTACGATCCGGGTTCGGAGATCGACGATCGGCTGGTAGTGCGCCTCGAACTGATGTCGGGCAAGCCCGATGCGAACCTCATCCAACAGGCGTCCATGGTCGTCGACGTGTTTACGCAAACTCGGCTGAAACACGCAGAACTGGTCACGACCGTCGAGCTTGGCTTTGTACAACGCCACATCGGCGTTCTTGAGCAGCGCGTCGGACGACGTGACTTTTGCGCCGCTGAGACAGGCGCCGACGCTGACCGACGGTTCGAGCACGGTGCCGTCCACATCGAAGGGCCGTCGCGCCTCCTCGACGATCGCGAATGCCCGCCGTTGGAGGTCGGCTCTGTCGCTCATTCCATGAAGCACGATGGCGAACTCGTCGCCCCCGAGACGTGCCACGAAATCGGTACTGCGAACGGATTTCGACAGGCGCCGGCCCGTTTCCTGCAAAAGCTTGTCCCCGATCGCATGTCCGTAGGCATCGTTGACCGCTTTGAACCGGTCGACGTCGATGATGCACACCGCCAAGCCCTCGCTCGTCGGCCCGGCGCAGGAATGGTCGATATGCGCCTCGAACGCCCGACGGTTCGGCAGACCCGTCAGGACATCCTGATGAGCCAGCAGCCGAAGCCGTTCTTCCGTCTCGCGCTCGCGCGTGATGTCCTGGATGACGCCGATGACCCGTCTCGAACCGCCGGACATATCGACTTGCGCGAACATGCGCACCCAGCCCGAGCTTCCCGCCGCGGAACGGAACGGTACGGTCAAGTCGTAGGGCTCTCCCGAAGCTGCGGCCGCTTCGAGGCGGCGGCCGATCTCGATCCGAACCTCGTCGTCATAGAAACCGAGCGCCTTTTCGACATCGAGCGGAATGCCGGGGGCGAGGCCGAAGATGGCGTAAGTTCCGTCGGACCAGGTGACGGCTTCCGTTTGGAGATCGACTTCGAAGCTGCCGACCTTGACCAGTCGCTCGACCTGCTCGGCCTTGCGCTGCCAGGTTCTTGCCGCCTCCCGCCAGTCGTAACCGAGTGTTGCATCGAGAGCGGGATGTCGATCCGCTCGTCCGATAGTCGGTTGTAATAGCGTTTTCACCGTCACCGTGCCCTTGCCGTATCTTCTATTTGGGTCGGCCTGGAGCTTGCCACTAAGTTCCTGACAAATATCTTCACTCGCATGCAAAAACCAAAGCGGAGCAAGCCTGCAAGAGCGCAAACACGTCGCCTCTGCTTTGCCGTGACATGATCCGGCTCACCATAGTTCCACGCCATGCCTCGCAAGCGTATGTCGGGCCGGGTCGTCTCGAGCGAGGAGGAAAGCCCTTCGTCCGAAGTGCGCCGGTCACACCATGCAAGCCTGATCGGCGAGTCTAGCAGGCATCGATGTCTTCGATCGGGGTCGCGAAATTTGCGCTTGGCGCAACCCGCGGCGCTGCTGTTGAGGTTGGGCTGACGAGACGGTGTTCCAGCGCGTGTGCCCGAGCGATGTCGAAGCCTTCTTGTACGAGCAGAAAAGCCTCCTCTGGCGAGGGTTCCGGACCACCAATCCGTTCAGGGCGTCTGTCGGGGATAGTCATGCTAAGCTCGTCGACGGCGAAGATCAGCCAATGTCCAAGCTCGTTCACGAGTTCGATGCTAAAGTCCCTGACAGCACTGACCTTGAGACCCATCGCTCAACCTCCCAGTTCCTTTACGGAAGGATGCACGACAATGGCTGAAGCGACGATGTCTACAATGCCTTGAATCGTAAGTTCACCGTAAAGGTGTGCGAGACAGGACCAGCTATGATGCCAGACGGTTGATGACCGCCTCCAGTCGGGACGCAGCCGACAGGGAGCTTAGGCCGATCAAGACCAGCAAGCCGAGCACTGTCGCGGTCGCCAGGACCAGCATGAAGACATCGTCGAGCGTGGGACCGCACCCCAGTTCCTCATCCGGTGGCTCGTTTTTCAAGCGCGGTCGCATCGGGCAGGTCTCCGGACGCGGCTTCAACGCCTGGGACGGATGGGCCCCGCGTCGTCGGGACCGGAGCCGCCGACACGCTTGCGAAGAACCTCGACCCAGAGCATCCCGGTCAGAAGAAGAAGCACCAGTAAGACGCCGGCGGTGATGACGGGGAAGCGCGAGCTCGTCTCGACGAAGCCGAGGACGATGCGATTGGCGAGCATGTCGGTCGATGAAACAAAGCTGTGCCACATTGGAGCGCTCCTCGCGTGAGAGAGGGGCGGCCGCAAATAGCGCGCCGAAGCGTCGTTACGCCGGCGGCCAATCAATGGCGTTGGAGGATTGCGCCTGTTTCAAGGGGTCGTTTCCGCGCCCGGCATCCGTCCGGCGAGGCAAGGTCCGCCTCAGGTTTCGGGGAACGGCCATTTCGGCCAACTTGTCAGCACCGCTGCATCGCGGGCCGAATGTTCGTCAGGCCGAGCGCGAATGGAAAAGGCACCTGGCCTCAGAGGACCATTTCGTGCTCCGTCGCCGGGAGGTCGGTACCCCCGAAGCGCCACCGTTGCGGACCGAGGAAAGTGCGGCGACGCTTTTCGAATTCGAACGGCAGCTTCGGACGGTTGTCATCCAGGCGCCATCCGATTTGCGCCTCGAAGGCGTCCGCGTCCCGCCACAGGCCGACATTGACGAAGCATGTCCAATCCGGGCTGAGTTCGCAGGTGATCCACGAATATGTCGCACGGTCCTCGACGCGGCTCAGGAATTCTCCGATCAAACCCGATCGGTCATCGATGACCTCCCGTCTGGACCAATAGTCCATGAAGAGGTTTTCCTGGCCCTTGATGATACGCCATTCGACGAGCACGATGCGCATGTCCGCTATGACGCAAGACTCGGAAAGACCGCCGAGTTCCTCTTGATCCGAGTACCGAGATTGACCCTTACGGTACTGATTAGAGGATTCAAGAAGTAACCCCACAGCAATCTCCTGGTCCGGATCGTCCATCCCGGCGAAGCTACGGCCTCGATAGGAAGAGGTTTGGCTTCCCTCAATGATTCGCTGTTAGTTCAGTTAAGTCATTCTTCCAGGATTGCTGATAAAAAGCGGCATCGCGGGGTTTGCGAAACGCTGCATCACCGACGATCGATACCGTGTGGCGCCCGGCGCAGCGGTTGGGAACCGTCGCTCGTTGCCGATGAGCCTCACGGGTGCGCCTAACGGTACCGTTTAGGCCCGGTACGTCGTCGCCCTGAGCCCGACCCGAACAGATGTTTCATCTGTTCGGACGAAACGGCCCGCCAGGTTGGAAGCTGTGTACAAACTTACCTCGATTGGTTGTATACTGTTCGAGTCGGTGCACCAGCCGGAGGCAGAGTTTGTCGGAGCGTGCGGGTCCCGGGTGTTGCGCGAGCCACCCTGAAGGGCGCTCTCGAAGCGCTCGCATCGAAGCTATGACGATCTCAACCGCGCGAGCCACGCATGGGACCGTCGATGCTGACGCGTCGAAGGCATCAGCTTCCAAGGGAGGAAGGCGGTCCGCCGAAAGTCGAAAGTCATCGTCTCGAACGAAAATGCCCCGACGGACACGAGGGTGATGGTGTCGATCAGTTCAGTCCGGTCGCTACGAGCGAGAACTTCACATTGAGTCGGGTTCCGATCGCGGTCGCTCCCGTGACGATGAGGATGCTGACCAAGCCCGCAATGAAGCAATACTCGATAGCGGTAGCTCCGGATGGATCACGAAGGAAACGACGGATCACCGCGCGCATGACGAACCCTCAACGAGCCGCCGAGGTTACAGCCTGCTTCGTTGCCGAGGAGTTATCATAGGCGATGGAAATGAGGGGTTCTTCAACATCGCCAGGGTCGTCGAGCACCGAGCCCGATGATCTTTCCGGTCAGCTGTGCCCGCGTCGCGATCGGACTCCCATCGAAGTAGCGTAGATAGAAAGTTACATTTTGATGCATTAACATTAACGTTTTACGTCGAATCGACACGCAATTGTTGCTTCTTCTGAACGCATGAGAGGGTGCCCTGAGTGTCCTCGATTGTAACTCCCATGATCAAAGTCAATCAGAATCAAGCCGAAGATCAGGACGCGATATTGCGTGGCGCGGCCGAACTCATGCGGGAAGGACACGTCCCCTTGACGCGCCTGGCGATCGCGATGCGTGCGGGGGTCAGTCCGAAATCCGTCAGCAAAAACTTCAGGAGCCTTGGAGCCCTCGAGGCCGAGGTCAAGCGACGCAATCTGCTCGGCTGAACGGCGTTACCTTCGCACTGCAAGGTGGGTGAAAGCGCAAGACTCGCGATCCTCCTCCGATCAGAGGAGAGATCATCGCTCTACATCAGATTGAAATCCTTTGCTCGACGAGTATCGAGGGTCAGGGCCGACATCTTATATTTCTCCCGCTGAAGCTGTTCACCGTTCAGCCTGTGCCGAACAATTCTTCCGCGTCGCGAAGATCCTTGTTGCAATGCGAAACTCAGGCTGGTTTTCTGGGTCATCTGCAGTTTTCCCAGCTGTCTCGTCGAGGCCGAAAGGCTGAGAACGACTGGTGAGGCGGCGCATGAGGATGGACGCCATGACCCAGCCACGCGGCAAGATATTGACCATTCAAGCAAAACCGGTCCGATCGGCATCCGAGAACCAGACCGCCAGGCGCCCGGACGGGAAGGACGTTCATAGCGGTTCGCAGGTCCCCGAACCGCCCACGTCGACCGAGCGATCCGGGGCCTCGGCCCGGCCTCCTGAGCGACTCTATTCCGGGTGGTGAAACGCGGAACCTTGGGACGGTCGCGGACTCGTGATAGACGGCCAAAGACCGCAAGCCCGGTCATAGTCGCCTCCCTATCACACCTTGCAGGTGCTGAAGCACCGCTCCCTGGAACCAGGATGGCAAAACGCCCGCTCTTCAAATAGCCGTGCGCGCCTTCCTCGCTGATTTGGTTGCGGGCGATCCTTTCGGCCAGAAGCGAAACTGCCAAGGCCATCAATCACCGCCTGAACCACCGTTCGGTCTTCACTTGCCTTCTGACGATGGCCGGATCTGCCTTTCGAACAATGCGGGCGAGCGCCCTCCGCCTGCAACTCCACTCGACGTTGCGGAAGGAGCCTCTTGCAAGCTGCGTTGAGAGGAATCGCCCTCGGAAGGCGAAACTGGACCTTCTGCGGGTCCGACGCTGGTGGCCAGGAGCCGCGGCCATCTACCCCCTGATCGAGACCGCGAGACACAACGACGTCGATCCTCGAGCTTGGCTCGCCCGGGTCCTTGCGAAGCTGCCCGACCATTCGGCGAAGCAGATCGACGACATGCTGCCGTGGCTTGCATGGCCGACGCCCTCGCCGAAGCGCCTGACCAAGGTCTTCAGCACGAGACCGTACACCCGGGGTTTGGCCGGCTAGTGACGCTGGAAGGGGCGGATCGGCTGCATTACGTGGCGACGCCGCGAGCAACCTTGCAATCTTAATTATCGCAGGCGATAATACATGGGCTTGCGGATCGCAGGCCCAGCGTGGGTTCGATCCAGGTCCTATTTGTGAGCGCCGGACCCAGTTGGGGATCAACGTCTCGCTGATCCTACCGATGCTGCCTTGGTTCAAGGCATCGTCGAGCCCTCAGACCGGAGCCGACGCCATGACGCTTACGTCGACTTCTGGCCAAGAGGCGGCCCGTCCGATCCGGGTAGGCTCGTGGCCCGGCCCAAGCTTCGACGACAACGCCTTTGTTTCGATATTCTGTGAAGCGCTTCGTGATGCGGGGGCCGAGGTCGTCGATGTCAAAGACCCCGTCCACGTGCCGCATCCCATCGACGTTCTTCAGATCCACTGGGCTGAGCAGCCATTTTGGCGTGGGTATGGCCGCGTCAAACTCGTACTCGTCCTGGTACGGACGATCGTGGTGATCGCAAACATGAAGTGGCGCGGTGTCAAACTGTTCTGGATGATCCACAATCTAGGCCCTCACGATGCGAGCCTGTTCACCCGTTGTTTATGGACTCCCTATTCGGGATGCCTTGCAGCGATGGTCGACGGCTATGTCGCACTTAGCCCTGCCACACTCCCGGTGATCACGCGCACATTTCGATTTCGCCGCAATGCGCATGGCATAGCGGTGCGCCATCCACGGTATCCGACGGCTGCTATCCTCGAGCCTTCGACGAATGCGCACATGCGGCTTTCACTGCCGAAGGCAAGGGTATTGCTCGCTTTTGTCGGCGCGATCCGTCGATACAAGGGCCTAGGACGGCTGATCGAAGCGGTTAAGGCATGCGCCCCTGGCAGCGTGGCGCTGGTCGCTGCAGGACGTACCAACGATGCTGTGCTGCTCACCGAGTTGAAAGCACAGGCGATGAATGCATCGCAGATCGATTTGCGGCCTGAGCGGATCGATGAGGCGACGTTCGAAGGTATCGTGCGTGCGTGCGATTACGTCGTTCTGCCTTTCGTTGACACGCTGCACTCCGGGTCGATCATACACGCACTGTCGCTCGAGCGACCGGTAGTGACGCCGGCGACAGCCTATTCTTGCGATCTCGCCGGGGCGATCGGGACGGCTTGGGTGCGCACCTACGAGGGCGAACTCTCACCAGCTATGCTGGAAGGCTTGCCACCCACGTCCGAGGGCAAGCCTGATCTATCTGTGCTTGATCCCAAACTGTTCGGGCGCGGCTTGGTCAACGCCTACCGCGAAGCAGTGACGCGCTCGGGCCTGTAGGTAGACTTTGTATGACGGGCAATCAGCAGAACGCATCAGGTAAAGGTGCAGCATCATGGATCCTAGTCACTGGACTTGGCCAGATCGCCAAGTTAATTATTAGCGTCTCCTCGACGATAGTGCTAGCTCGACTGCTCGTGCCAGCCGATTTTGGGCTAGTCGCTACTGCGGCGCCGATCATAGGATTTGTCGACTTGCTTCGTGACGCGGGCTTTTCGCAAGCGCTCGTGCAACGTGCCGAAGTGACCGAGCGACAAGGGCACGGCCTGTTCTGGCTAACGATGGCGATCACGGTGTTACTCGGAGTTCTGGTCATAGCCGTGAGCCCCGTCGCTGCGACGATTTTCCACGAACCGCGACTTACCGGTGTGCTGATCGCCTCCGCGATCATTATGCAGGTGAGTTCCTTCGGCGCGCAGCCCGGCGCTTGGTTGAACCGGCAGCTCCGGTTCAAGGCGCTCAGCGCCATCGACGTAGCGGCGAGCATACTGAGTCTCGCAGTGGCGACGAGTGTGGCGGCGCTGATTCATAACTACTGGGCGCTGCTCGCTGCAAGCGCTGCTGGCGCGCTTACCAGCGCTGGACTGTCATTCTGGGTCAGCGGTTGGCGGCCGGGACGACCGACGTTCGATCGCGACGTTTTGCAAATGGCGCAATTCGGTGCGGGCGTCTCCTACTCCAACGTGATGAACTACCTTTCTCGAAACGCCGACAATTCCTTGATCGCATGGCGTTATGGACCTATTCCGCTCGGTTTCTACGACCGCGCATACAAGCTCATGTTGATGCCGCTGACACAGATTACTTGGCCTGTTTCACGCGTCCTTACTCCCGTGCTGTCCCGGCTGCAGAACGATCCGGTTGCTTATGCAGAGATCTATGTTTCTACAGTAACCTTCATCATGGTGGCGGCGCAGCCAGGATTGTTAACAGCGGCTTTGCTTGGAAAGCCTATCGTGCTAGTCCTGCTGGGTGCTAAATGGGCACCGTCGATCCCGATCTTCCAGTGGCTGAGCGCGGCGGCAGTACATCAGGTCGTCACGTCCTCTCATGGCTGGCTTTACTTGAGCCAAGGACGTGCACGGCATTATGCAGTCGTCGGTACTTTCGGGTCGATCACCACAGTCGGAGCTTTCTTGGTGGGGCTGCATTGGGGCGCGCTTGGCGTGGCGATAGCCTATACGGTCAGCGACTATGCGCTGCGTTTTCCATTCTCTTGGCTTTATGTTGGCCGGGTAGGACCAGTGCGTACGCCCATGTTGCTGGCTACGCTTGCACCCCATATCGTTGCTTCAGGAGGTGCGTTAGCTACGCTCTGCGTCTTTCAGCGATCCACCGATCCGAGCGGTTTGACCGGGCTCGTCATCGGGACGCTGACGGCCTATTCGAGCTATGTCGTCGTTCTCTTGCTGTTCAAAGGAAAGCGCAAGTTGCTGATCGACGGAGCGCAGCACGTCCTCGCGCGAATAAGGCCGATGGGGTTCAGCTTGCAGCTCAGGATGAAACACTGGCCCTGACGTTCAAATCGGGGGGTGGGGCGCCTTGCTAGGGCTCTTCCGTGAAGAGATGCGTGCGTCGGCGAGGCGGTGCCGATCGCCTCGGGCAAGCGCGGCATCGATAGCCCAAAGGTCTTCGTTCGGGGAAAGGACTTCGCGGCTCCGATGAGTCGCGCAAAAGCGGGCACCGCGCCGGGGAGCGTTCCCATCACGGTCTGCGCGCACCAGCGACGAGGGGGCATCCGTGCTCCGGCTGGCCTAGCGTCTAGAGCGCTTTCGCCTTTGGCGAATTCGCTCCAGCTTAGAATGTCGAGCAG
>CAXUOD010000116.1:0-16152 GCA_964252585.1 uncultured Lichenihabitans sp.
CCCGCTTCCCACCGCGGGAGCTATGCCGCCCGCGGGACAACTCCCGCCCGCGGGAGCTACCCCGCCTGCGGGCCAACTTCCGGCAGCGGGCCAACCCGCGCCAGCGGGCCAATCCCGTCCTTTGGGACAACCGGGGTCGACGAGCCGACCGACCCCCCGACCGGCGATTCCGGACAAGGTCACGGGCCGGCCCGCGCCTGTGCCGGCTCGGACGACACTGCCGGGCGCGAACCCGCTTCCGACCTCTGCTGTTCCGGGGCGAGTCGGCAGTCCGGTGCCGCGCTCCGGCGAGGCGGTGCCGAACGCGGGAAGAGCCAACCCGCGCGGTTCGAAGCCCGCCGCGACCGAACCGGTTTCCGCGACTCCGGCGCCTGCCTTGCAGCCCGCTGCTGCCCGTCATCCCGCGGGGCACCCGGCGGCTCCTGGTCAGCCGATCCCGGCCGACGCCGCGGCGCCACCGGCGCCCTCGAAGCCGCATGCCCTGCCAGGCCCGCCGCCCGCCGCGGCTCCCCAGCAACGCCTGGCGCCGGAACCACGGCCCGCGCCGGCTCAACGGGCCGTGCCGCAACCCGGCGCGCCACGGCCGGCCGAAGGGCTGCAGGGCGAAGGCGGACCAGGAAGGAAGCGGCCGGCCTGCGGGCATCCCGGGGAGCCGCCCTGCCGGCCCTGAGGCAGCGCTTGGCATTGCCAGCGACCCCGCAGAACCTCTACCGTGAAGCTACCGGCGCCGGTTCGCCAAACGGCAGCCGAACGTCGATCTCGAGAACGGCATGGCGATGAGCATCGATCGTCCGACACTGGCGGCTCCCGACGACGATCCATTCCTATGGCTCGAAGACATCGAAGGCGAACGCGCTACGGCGTGGGTCGATGACCGGACGGCCGAGACGCTGCGGCGCTTCGGCGGAGGCCGGTACGACGACGACCGTATCGCCCTCGCGGCCCTGTTCGACCGGCCGGATCGGATCCCCGGCGTGACGCGACGCGGAGCTTTCCTCTACAATCTCTGGCAGGATGCCGAACAGCCGCGGGGCGTTTGGCGGCGCACGACGCTCGCCTCCTATCGCGAGCCGGACCCCGACTGGGATGTGCTGCTCGACCTCGACGCCCTGGCGCGCGACGAGGGCGAGGACTGGATCTGGTCGGGCGGTTCGATCGAGCCGTCCGCTCGGCGTCGCGCCATCCTCCGGCTGTCGCGAGGCGGCAGCGATGCCGTCGTATTGCGCGAGTTCGACCTCGACACGCGGGTCTTCCTTCCGGACGGGTTCGTTCTGCCCGAAGCCAAGGGCGGCATCAGCTGGCTGGACCCGGATACGCTCCTGCTCTCGAGCGCCTTCGGAGAGGGTATGGCCACGACCTCCGGCTATGCGCGGACTGTTCGGCTCTGGCGTCGGGGGCAGGACCCGCGGACGGTCGAGGTCCTCTTCGAAACCGAAGCCACGGTCATGTCGGCTTCTGGCTACGTCGACCGGACGGCGACGCCGCCGCGTCTCTGGTTCGTCACGAGGCCCGGTTTCTTCGACACGATCGCCTGGATCGGTGATCGGACCGGAGTGAAGGAGCGGATCGACCTGCCGACCGATGCCGTCTGGCAGGTTCATGCCGATGTCCTTCTGGTGAAGCCGCGCACGCCCTGGAGCGTGGCGGGCCGGACCTACGAGCCCGACCAGCTTCTCGGCTTGTCGTTGTCGAGCTTCATGACCGGAGACCGCGATTTCGAACTGCTGTTCGAACCCGCGGCCCGTCGTTCTCTGGAGGGGTTCGTCTGGGCCGGTGACCGGCTCGCCTTGTCGATCCTCGACAATCTCGCGCCGCGCTTCGTCTTGCTGCGCTTCGTCGAGGGTGTCTGGGAGCGGGAAGAGCTCGAGACGCTGCCGCAAACGGGGGTGGTCACTCTGCGGCGCATCGATGCGGAGGCGGAGGACAGCGACGGAACGGTGCTGGTCGGCGCGCAGGATCCTATCACACCACCGACCCTGATGCTCATGAGCGTCGCCTCGTCGAACCCCCATCCGAGTCCGGCCGTCCTCAAACGAAGCCCTGCCACCTTCGACGCCGCGGGTCTCGTCGTGACGCGGCACGAGGCCGTGTCGCTCGATGGGGAGCGGATCCCCTACACGCAGACGGGTCCGGCCCGGGAGACGGGCGACGCTCCGGTCCATCTCACCGGCTACGGCGGTTTTGCGGTCTCCGATCTGCCTACCTATCGCACGTCGGTCGGCAAGCTCTGGTTCGAGCGCGGCGGGACCGGCGTCGTGGCCAATATCCGGGGCGGCGGCGAGTTCGGCACGCGCTGGCACGAGGCGGGCCGGCGCGAGGGCAAGCGATCGGCCCATGACGACTTCGCGGCGGTGGCGGCCGATCTCGTGCGTCGCGGCGTCACTCGGCCGGGCCGGATCGCGGCCGAGGGCGGCTCCAACGGCGGGTTGCTGATCGCCAATATGCTGACCCGCTACCCGGAGCGATTCGGTGCGCTCTTCTGCACGATCCCCCTCATCGACATGCGCCGCTACTCGAAGCTGCTGGCCGGGGCGAGCTGGATTGCGGAATACGGCGACCCCGACGTGCCGGACGACTGGGCGTTCCTGCAACACCTATCGGCCTATCACACGGCCGAGCCGGGGCGGCCCTATCCACCGATCCTCATCGCGACGACGCGCCGCGACGACCGCGTGCACCCCGGCCACGCGCGCAAGATGGCGGCCAAGCTCCAGGCCATGGGCTACGAAGCCCATCTCTACGAGCCTGCCGCCGGAGGCCACGGCTACGGCAAGGACAACGCGGAGCGGGCCGCCTTCATCGCGCTAGGCTTCAGCTTCATGCGGGAGGCGATCGGCTGGCAGGCGTGATCTCCGCACCTATCATTCGTTAAGAGACGTCACGGGACTCGAGCGGTCAACCGGAAGCAGTGTCATTCCCCGAACGTCAATGCGGGCGTGAAGGCGCGTTGCGCATCGGGCGGCGGCGGCGGGAAGGGCGCTGCAGCGCGGATCATCGCCAGCCCCAAGGCGTCAAGCGCCGCATTGCCGCTCGTTTGCAGGACCGACAGGTCTTTCAGCTCTCCACGATCCCCGACGGAGAACGACACCAGCACTTGACCCTTGAGATGCTGCCGCCGCGCCTTTTCGCTGATCCCCGGATCCCGTCCGAGCCGGCCGAACACCACGCCCTTGTAGGCGGCGCTGACGAAAGTGCCCGTGCCGGACAGCACCGCCCGGAAGCTCGACGGCATGGCACTCGTGTCCATCGGCAGCGCGGCCGCCAGTTTATCGGTCTGGCTCGGCACCTTGTCGGGAACGGCGGGAGAGGGCTTCGGATCAGGCTCGGGCTTCGGCTCCGCTTTGGCCGGTACCGTGAAGGAGGCCTTCGGGTCGGGCGTGGTCAGAACGTCCGGCACGTCGGGCGGGCGAGCCTCGTGGGTCGCTTGAGCGACCGGGTTCTGCTCGGTTTCGAGGTTGGCCGGCTTGTTCACCTCCGCTTGCGTTGCGGATGGCGCGGCGTCGGGCGGCGGCGCCACCAGCGGCGGCGGGGCAGGAGCGGGCGGGTCGGGTGATAGAGGGTCGGCTGGTTTGGGGTCTTCCGCCTTGGGTTCCTGTCGAGCCTGGGGCTGAGGCTCCGGCGCCGAGGGCTCCGGTGCAGGTGGCGATGGTGGAGCGGGTGCGGCCAGCGTGACGGGCTTCGGCGGCTCCGGCTCCGGCTGCGGCTTTGCGGGTGCCGGAGGAGGCGGCGGCGGCGGCAACTCGGCTACGACCTCGACCGGGATCTCGACCTCTCGGCTCCCCGTGTCCTCCCGCCAGGTCAACAGGAACGCGAAAGCCGCTGCGAAACCGAGGTGGATGGCCACGGTGGCCAAGACTGGCAGCGTTCTGCGCCGCAGCTTGCGCGACCAGCCCGAAGGCTCGTCCCGTTGCAGCACCTTTCGCGGCACCACATCGAGCCGCGCCGCGAAGGGCAGAGGCTCGAGAAGCATCAGGTAGCTCGCGGCGCTCTCCAGTCGTGCGGCCGAGGCTCCAGCGGCGGTCGGCTCGGAAGCGTCCGAAACGATCAGGCTCATGCTTTGTGCCGCCGGCCCCGAACCCACGCTCGTCATCCCGCAAGGTGACGATGTGGCGCCTCAATAAGGCGAGCGTCCGCAAATGAAAAGACCGGCGGAAACGACTGCGGGTCTCGCCGAAAGGCGGTCAGCATAGGGCATCGCGCTCGCGATCGGCACAGTCGGTCGCGATGCGTCCGAACCGATGCTCAGCCGGCAGCACCCGCCGCGGCTCGATCGACGAACCAGTGAGCCTCGGCCGCGGACCGCAAGCGCCCGGCAGGCACGTCCTCGGCGCCGGAGCGCACATGGGCCAGCATCTCCGCCTTGTCGGCTCCCGTCACCAGGAACGCGATGGCGGCCGAGGCTTCGAGCGCCGGGTAGGTCAGCGTCAGGCGCGCTTCGGGCCGCCCCTCGGCCACGGCGGCGACCCACGCGGTTCGCTCTTCGAGAACCGGCTGACCCGGGATCAACGACGCCGTATGGCCATCCGGTCCCAGTCCCAACAAGGTGACATCGAAGAGGGGTCGCGCGGGATCGAACGTTTCTGAACCGTAGAAGCGCTTCAGCAGCCCATCGTAGCGTAACGCCGCCTCCTCGGGCGACGCTGCCGCCGTGTCGAAGGCGTGGATATGGGCTCCGGGAACCGGCACTTTCGACAGCAGGGCCTCGCGCACCATACGAAAGTTGCTGTCCTTGTCGTCGGCGGGGACGAAGCGCTCGTCGCCGAAGAACCACTGCGTCCTGTCCCACGGGAACCGGTCGCGGAACGCCGCTGTCGCAAGTGTCTCGTAAAGGCGCTTCGGGGTCGAGCCGCCCGAAAGGCTGATGGCGAAGCTCGGCTTGCCGGTAGCCTCTTCGACGAGCCAGTTCGCCACGGCTTCGGCAACGGCTTGTGGGTCGGCCAAGACCGTCATGGGGCCTGCGCTCACCTTCGGCATGATCATCGGCTTTCCTCCACGCGTCGTGCCGAGGCTGCGCCCCGGCGCAGGGCCGCGATCCGCTCGGCGTAGTCCGGCGCGTCGAAGACATAGGAACCAGCCACGAAGACGTCGGCTCCCGCCTCGACACCCGCCACGATCGTTTCGTGATTGATCCCCCCGTCGAGTTGGATCCGCGTGTCGAGGTTTCGCTCGTCGCACATGCGGCGGATCTCGCGCGTCTTGCGCAGCATGTCGGGCAGAAAGCTTTGGCCGCCGAAGCCAGGATTGACGGTCATGACGATGACAACGTCGCAAAGATGAAGCACGTAATCGACGAGACCGGGTGGGCTCGCGGGATTGAGCGCCACACCGGCCTGCTTGCCGAGGCTCCTGATCTGGCCCAGCACGCGATGCAGGTGGATGGTCGACGACGACTCCGCCTGGACCACGATGCTGTCGGCACCACTTTTGACGAAATCGGCGATGAAATGTTCCGGCTCGACGATCATCAGGTGCAGGTTGAGGTGCTTCGCGGTCGCCTTGCGGATCGCCGATACGATCCCCGGTCCGAAGGTGATGTTGGGAACGAAGCGGCCGTCCATGATATCGACGTGCAGCCAATCCGCACCCGCCTGATCGACGGCGCGCACCTCTTCGCCGAGGCGAGCGAAATCCGCGGACAATACCGAAGGAGCGATGAGAATCTTCTGAGCGTTCACCGTCGTTTGCTCGGTTTCTTCGTGTCGAGCAGGAAGTTCTCGATCGCTTTGGCGAAGCCTTCGTCGTCATAACCTGCCGTAACCGCATCGGCCTCGCGCTTGACCTCGTCGCTCGCATTGCCCATGGCGATGCTGAAGCCGCTTTTCTTGAACATCCTGACGTCGTTGGGCATGTCGCCGATCGTGGCGATCTGGTCTTTCGGGATGCCGAGGGCCTTCGACAGCGTCTCGACGACATCGCCTTTGTTGGCCTGCGGGTGCGTCACGTCGAGGTAGTAGGGCTGAGACCGGGCCGCCGACACGGTGTCACCCAGCGCATCCTGCATGGCCTTTTCGGCCTTTTCGACGAGCTTCAAGTCGTCGCTGACCCCTACGATCTTCACGGCCTGATCGAGATCGCTGTCCGCGAAGGCGTCGACGACCTTGGGCTCGAACTTCACGGTCCAGGCTTCCCGGTCGACATGGGGCGCCGCCTTGTCCGTGATGAACCACTCCTTGGCGGTGTAAAGCCAGGCGTCGAGCCCCTGGTCCTTGATCATCTTGACGGCTTTGCGCGCCACGTCCGGCGGCAAGGTCTTCTCTTCGACGACGGACAGGTCCGGGTTGACCATGGCGCCGCCGTTGAAGCCGGCGATCGGTGTCGTGATGTGCAAAGGCTCGATCAGCATCGCCATGCCGCGCGGCGGCCGGCCGCTGGTGATGGCGAATTTGACCCCGGTCTGCTCCAGAGACGCGACGGCCTGTCTGGCGCGATCCGTCAGGATCTTGTCCTTGGTCACCACCGTGCCGTCCACATCGGCAAGGAGCAATGCGATCTTGGTCTTGGGTCGGTCGGCCATCGCGTCGAACCTCGTTCGTGTGGTTGCGGCTCAAGCGACCGCGGCGGCATCGAGGACGTAACGTTCGATCGCCTTGGCGAACCCATCGTTCTCGCAATCGTCGGTGACGACATGAGCCGAGGCTTTCACGGCGTCGCTTCCGTTGCCCATGGCGACGCTGAAGCCCGCGGCCTCCAGCATGGGAATATCGTTGGTCCCGTCGCCGATCGTCAGGATGGCCGAGATCGGCACCCCCATGGCGCGGGAAAGGCTGGCGACCGCCTCGCCCTTGTGGGCCAGCGGGCTCGTGACGTCGAGGTAATAAGCCTGGGAGCGAGTCGCGATGGCGGTCGATCCGAGGTCCTCCTGGAGTGCCGTCTCGTATTCGGCGAGACGCGCATGGTCCTTGCAGGCTCCGGTGATCTTCAACACCCGCTCGTAGAGCGCTGGTTCGAAATCCTCGACGACCGTGGGATCCTGCGCGATGGTCCGCGTCTCGAGGTCGACATGGTCGCCTCTGGGATTCCGGCAGTACCAAGCGCTGTCCGTAAACAGCCAAGGATCGAGTCCCTGGTCGCGGAGATAGGCGACGGACCGCCGCGCCAGGTCGGGCGCGAGCAGCTTCTCTTCGACGATGCTGAGGTCGGGGTTGACGATGGCGCCGCCGTTGACCGCCGCGGCCGGAACTTTCAGGCCGAGCAGTTCGATGAGGCTCCGCAGTCCGACAGGCGGGCGCGCCGTGGTGACCGTGAAGCCGATCCCGCGCTCGGCCAGTCCGGCGATGGCGGCTCGTGTCCGCGGCGTCAACACCTTGGCGTGGGTCACGAGGGTACCGTCGATGTCGGATATGATGAGGCGGATAGGTTCCGCCGGCCAGGCTGCGCCTGTCACCGTGCTTTCCCATCCATCGGCCGAGGGCCGGGGTCGATCTTGACCGGGCGCCACGCGCGTTCGCCGTCCCTCGCCAGCATGGCATCGGCAGCGACCGGGCCGGCCGTCCCGGCAGTGTAGTTGGGGAAGTCGTCGGGAACCGTCTTGCCCCAATGGTCGAGCACCGTACCGACGATGCGCCACGCTTCCTCGACCTGGTCGGCCCGCTGGAACAGCGTCTGGTCGCCGATCATCACGTCATAGAGGAGCGTCTCGTAGCCGACGTTCTGCTGCGCCGGGAACCAGTCCTTGTAGGCGAAATTCATCTTCACGCTTTCGAGCGTCACGACCGGCCCCGGCCGTTTGATCTCGAATTGTAGGGAGATCCCTTCGTCTGGCTGGATCTGCATCACCATCCAGTTCGCGCGGATGCGGGACGTATCGGTTTCGGCAAAGAGCGCCATCGGGGCCGGCTTGAACCGGATCGCGATCTCGGTCGTCCGCGTGGTCATGTATTTTCCGGTGCGGAGATAGAACGGCACGCCGGCCCAACGCCAATTGTCGATGTCCAGCGTCAGTGCGACATAGGTTTCGGTCTTGCTCTGCGGATCGACATGGGGCTCTTCACGATAAGCCTTGACGGGTTGGCCCAGCACCGTGCCCGCATCGTACTGGCCGCGGACGGCTTCCGTGGGCTGAACGGTCTTGATCGACTTGAACACGTCGACCTTCTTCGAGCGGACGTCGTCGGCATTGAACGAGACGGGCGGCTCCATGGCCGTCATCGCAACGAGCTGGAACACATGGTTCGGGACCATGTCGCGGAGCGCGCCGGTCTGCTCGTAGAAGGAGCCTCGTCCCTCGACCCCGACGGTTTCGGCGACCGTGATCTGGACGTGATCGATGTGGTCGCGGTTCCACAAGGGCTCGAAGAGCCCGTTGGCGAAGCGGAACGTCATGATGTTCTGTACCGTTTCCTTGCCCAGGAAATGGTCGATCCGGTAGACTTGATCCTCGCGCAGCACTTTGAGGACCCGCGCATTGAGATCCTTGGCGGATGCGAGGTCGTGGCCGAAGGGCTTCTCGATCACCACCCGCCGCCAAGGCGCCTCCGGATCTTCCGGATTGGTCTCGCAGAGTTTGGCTTGGCCGAGACCTTCGACGACGGTGGCGAAGAAGCGGTCCGCCACCGCCAAGTAGAACAGGACGTTGCCGCCCGTCTTGTGGCTCGACTCGAGCTCGCCGAGCTTCGCTTTCACGGCCTCGAACGTCTTGGGATCCTCGAAGTCGCCCTTGAGGTAGAACATCCGGGATTTCAGCCAGTCCCAACTCTTCTGGTCGATCTGCGAAGGGTCGAACTCGCCGGTCCCGCCGACGAAGCTTTGCATCATCTTGGTCAGGCTGTCGCGCCAGCCCTCATCAGTTCCGTCGGAGTGGTCGACCCCGATGATGGCGAAGTCGTCCGGCAGAAGGCTCGTGGTCGCAAGATTGTAGAGTGCCGGCGTCACCAGCCGCTTCGTCAGGTCGCCTCCGCCGCCGAAGATCACCATGGCGCAGGGCCCAGCCTTTGGCGTGGTGGCATCGGGGGCGCCGGATGATGCGGCGGTCTGCTCAGCCATGGGGATCACTCGCCAGGGGTCGCGGAGGGCGGCTGCGCGTCGGGCGGTGCGGGCGCGTCCCGATGCTCGATGTGGCCCCCGAAGCCGAACCGCATGGCGGAGAGCGCCTTCTCTCCGAACGTGTGGTCCTCGCGCGAGCGGAAGCGGGCGTAGAGCGCCGCCGACAAGACGTTGACCGGCACCGCTTCCTCGATCGCCGCTTCGATGGTCCAGCGGCCTTCCCCGGAATCGTCGACGACCCCGGAAAAATGATCGAGCTTCGGACTGGCCACGAGCGCCGAAGCGGTCAGATCGAGGAGCCAGGACGAGATGACGCTCCCGCGGCGCCAGACTTCGGCGATGTCGGTGAGGTTGAGATCGTAGCGCTGGTCGTCCTCGAGTTCGTCCGAGTTCTTGCCCTTGAGGATGTCGAACCCCTCGGCATAGGCCTGCATCAACCCGTATTCGATACCATTATGGACCATCTTGACGAAATGACCCGCACCGGTCGGGCCGGCATGGATATAGCCGCGCTCGGCGCGGGTGTCGGTGAGCTTCTCGCGCCCCGGCGTCCGCGGGATGTCGCCAACACCCGGAGCCAGCACGTCGAGGATCGGGTCGATGGCCTCGACGGCTTCCTTGTCGCCACCCACCATCATGCAGTAGCCACGCTCGAGACCCCATACGCCGCCGGATGTTCCGACGTCGACGTAGTGGATGTCCTTTGCCCTCAGCTCCTTCGCCCGGCGGATGTCGTCCTTGTAGAAGCTGTTGCCGCCGTCGATGATGATATCGCCCTTGCCGAGCAGCTTACCCAGCACGTCCACCGTCTCGCCCGTGATCTTGCCGGCCGGGAGCATGACCCAGACGACCCGCGGCGTTTCGGTGAACTTGCCCACCAGATCCTCGAGGCTCGAGGCGCCACCGGCGCCGTCGTCAACGAGCTTTTCCACCGCTCCACGATTGCGGTCGAAGACGATGCACTTGTGACCTTTCCGCTGCAGCCGGCGGACGATGTTTCCACCCATGCGGCCAAGGCCAATCATACCGAGCTGCATCGCGTCAGCCTTTCTAAAGGAAGCAAAGTCGATTCCGAACGGAAGTGGCTACCGCGCCAGACCCGTCACCAGGTCGGCCGGTGAGCCACGTGAGTGGTGAAGGCCCGCAACAAGGCCGTTAAGAAGGGTCACGGTTGGCCCTGGAAGCCAACCGCAAGACCGAACCCCGAGGCCTGCCTAAGCTGCCTTGGCGAACTCCTGACGCCGCTTGGCTACCCCACCCAGCAGGTTGTCGAAAGCTTCTTCGAATTTCTTGATGCCATCGAGCACGAGTTCGTGTGTGATCTCGTCGATCGAAATTCCGAGGGTTTCCAAAGCCTTCAAAGACTCTTCCGCCCCCGCGAGATCACTCTCTATGGAGTTGCGGATCGCATGCCCGTGATCCCGGAACGCCTTCATGGTCGCGGGCGGCATCGTATTGACGGTGTCCCGCCCGATGATGTTGTCGACATAATACGTGTCGGGCAGCGACTTGTCCTTGGTGCCGGTCGAGGCCCAGAGCAGGCGCTGCGGATGAGCACCCTTGGCGGCCAGCGCCTCCCATTTCGGGCCCGAGAAGATGGCCTTCGAACGCTGGTAGGCGCGCTTGGCGTTGGCGATGGCGATCTTGCTCTTCGTCTTGGCGACGAGCGCCGGATCGGCATCTTTCAGAGCCGCGATCTTGGCGTCTGCGGCGCTATCGATGCGGCTCAAGAAGAAGCTCGCCACGCTGGCAACGCGCGAAACGTCGCCGCCCTTCGCGGCCAATTCCTCCAGACCCGCGATATAGGCGTGGGCCACATCCTCGTAAGCCTTGACGGCGAAAAGCAACGTGACGTTCACGTTGATGCCCTGCGCGATCGTGGCCTGGATGGCAGGCGTGCCGGCGTCCGTGCCGGGGATCTTGATCATCAGATTCGGCCGGTCGACCGCAGCCCAGAGGCGCTTCGCATCCCTTTTCGTCGCCTCCGTATCGTCGGCGATGTTAGGCGCGACCTCCAGGCTGACGAAGCCATCGGCACCATCCGCTGCCTCGTAGACGGGCCGGAACGCATCGGCGGCAGCCTGGATATCGGCGATCGCGATCGTCTCATAAACCGTCATGTCGTCGGACTTGCCCTCGCCGAGCATCTGCTTCAGCACGTCGTCGTAGTCGTGGGTCGACCCGATGGCTTTCTCGAAGATCGAGGGGTTCGACGTCAAACCCTTGAGCCCGTCCTTCTCGATGAGGCCGGCCAGTTCGCCGGAGGACATCAGCGTCTTGTGAAGATCGTCGAGCCAGGGCGATTGGCCACACGATTCAAGGTCTTTCATCGGGTTCATGGCAGGTCTCCTGGTTCGGCGCGGGTAGGGATGGTCGGGTGCCGGGGTCCCTGCCCGACCTTTGGATCACTCGGCTAAATCACTCGGCGGCGTGCTTCAGGCCGGCGGCCTTCTGCTTTTCGATCTGTTGCTTGGCGTGTTCGACGATCTTCTCGGGCGTGAAGCCGAACTTCGTCAGCAACGACTTCAGCGGCGCGGAGGCGCCGAAGGTATGCATGCCGACCACGACCCCTAATCGGCCCGTATATTTCTCCCAGCCCATCGTGGCAGCCTGCTCGACGGCGACGCGGGCCGCGATCGAAGGCGGCAGCACTTCGTCCTGATAGGCCTGGTCCTGCAACTCGAACTGTTCCCAGCAGGGCATCGAGACCACGCGGGCCGCGATACCTTCCTTGAGCAGCGTCTCGTAAGCCTCGACGCAGAGGTAGAGTTCGGAGCCGGTACCCATGAGGATCACCTCCGGCGCCTTGCCGTCCCTCGGGTCGGCGAGCACGTAAGCGCCCTTCTGGACGCCGGAGGCGGGCGCGAACACCGTTCGGTCCAGCGTCGGCATAGGTTGGCGCGACAGGATCAGCGTCGAGGGATTGCGCTTGAGGCCGATCGCGAACTTCCAGGCCTCGGCGGCCTCGTTGGCATCGCCCGGTCGCAGAACGAAAAGCCCGGGAATGGCCCGCAGGCTTGGCACCTGCTCGACCGGCTGATGTGTCGGCCCATCCTCTCCGACGCCGATGGAGTCATGCGTAAAGACCCAAATGGACGGTAGATCCATCAGCGACGACAGGCGGATGGCCGGACGCATGTAATCGGAGAAGATCAGGAACGTCGCGCCATAAGGGCGGAGGCCCGACAAGGCGAGGCCGTTGCAGATGGCGCCCATCACGTGCTCGCGCACGCCGAAATGAAGGTTGCGCCCGCCCCGCGTTTCCGGCGTGAACGTTCCTGCTTCCGCGGCCGTCTGGTTCGTCTTCGTGGACTCGTCGAGGTCGGCAGAGCCGCCGATCAGCCAAGGATAATGCGGTGCCAGCGCGTTTTCGGCCTTGGAGGCCGATTCACGCGTGGCCATGCCTTTCTCATCCGCAGGAAAGACCGGGATGGCATCGAAGGCCGCCTGGGGCACCTCCTTGGCGATGATGGCATCGATCGCCTTGCCTTCATCCGGATATTTGGCCTTGTAGGCGGTGAACAGGTCCGCCCATTTAGCGTGAAGTTCTCCACCCCGCTGGCCGATGGTTTCGGCGAAGCGTTCGTAGACGCCGTCCGGCACGAGGAAGGATGAGTCCTCCGGCCATCCGTAGAACTTCTTGGTGAGCTTGACCTCGTCGGCACCGAGCGGAGAACCGTGCGACTTGCTCGAGTCCTGTTTGTGAGGCGAGCCATAGCCGATATGGCTCTCGACGACGATCATCGTCGGCCGTGACTTCTCTTCGAGGAAGGCCCCGTAGGCGGCCGCTACTTCCTTGAGGTTGTTGGCGTCCCGCACGTGCAGCACATTCCAGCCATAGGCGAGGAAGCGCGCCCCGACATCCTCGCTGAAGGCCCAATCGGCCGGGCCGTCCAGGGTGACCTTGTTGGAATCGTAGATCCAGCACAGGTTGTCGAGTTTCAGATGAGCGGCAAGCGACGCTGCTTCCGAGCCAATTCCCTCCATCATCTCGCCGTCCGAGCAGAGGGCGTAGATGTTGTAGTCGAACAGCTGGAAATCGGGCTTGTTGTAGTGCGCGGCCAGCCATTTCTCCGCGATGGCCATTCCGACGCTCATGGCGATGCCCTGGCCGAGCGGGCCGGTGGTGGCCTCGACGCCGGTGGTCATGCCGTATTCGGGGTGACCGGGGGTGTAGGATCCCGCCTGGCGGAAGCTCTTGACGTCGTCCATCGAGACGGCGAGGTGATTCACCTTCTTACCGTCGTGATCGACCGCTTCCACCTTGCTCAGATGCAGCATCGAATAGAGCAGCATCGAAGCATGGCCTGCCGACAGAATAAAGCGATCACGGTTCGGCCAAAGCGGGTTTTTCGGATCGTAGCGCAGGCGCTCGGTCCACAGGTCATAGGTGGGGGCGGCCATCCCCATGGGGGCGCCAGGATGGCCCGAGTTCGCCTTTTGGATCGCATCGATCGAGAGCGTGCGGATCGTGTTGATGCACAGTTGATCGATGTCGCTCATGGTGGCTCCCTCACATCAGCACGGGCTTCGCAACGCTAGCGTGCCGATACGTGCTAGCTTAAGCTTCGCCGGCCGTCCATCCGCACACGGGAGATCCGCGACGCTTCCGACGCGTGCGGAAAACGGCCGAGTTGAAGATTTGTTCATCTCGTGAACTTGGACGGGGCGGGGTGATTGACAGGTTCGGAGCCGTCACGGCACAAGCGATCCACCCTTCAGCGACACAGGCGTCCGAACGCCGGAGGGGTTCGATAAGGGAGGCGACCGTGCAGACCAAACCCTTCACCACGCGCTCGGGCCGCGAACTCGCGTTCACGCCGCTCGGCCTCGGCACGGCGCCGCTCGGCGACCTGTTCCGCAAACTCGGCGAGGCACAGGCGTTTTCCACCATCGCCGACGCCTACCGGGCGGGCATCCGGGTCTTCGATACGTCGCCGCATTACGGCAATGGACTGGCCGAGGCGCGTTGCGGCGCCGCCTTGCGGGACTTTCCCCGCGATTCGTTCCTGTTCTCGACCAAGGTCGGGCGCTGCATGGACCCGTTCACGCCCGTTGCGCCGCAGCGCACCGACGTCGTGTCGCCGGGGTTCGCGGGCGGCTTCCCGCACCGCGCCGTTTTCGACTATTCGTTCGACGGCACGATGCGGTCGGTCGAGCAATCCCTGTTGCGGACGGGCTTCGATCGGATCGATATCCTGCTGATCCACGACTGCGATGCCTGGACCCACGGCGTCGAGGGTTCCGAGGTCGCCTTCGGCCAAGCCATGGAGGGCAGCTACAAGGCGCTCGACAGGCTCCGCAGCGACGGCACCATCAAGGCCATCGGGGTCGGGCTCAACGACGCGGGGATGTCGGAACGCTTCATCCGGGCTGCCGATTTCGATCTCGTCCTCCTGGCCGGGCGCTACTCGCTGCTGGAGCAACCGGCGCTCGACAGCTTCCTTCCGACCGCGCACAAGCTCGGCGTCGGCGTCATGCTGGCGGGCGTCTTCAATTCCGGCATCCTGGCCAGCGGTGCGGTGCCGGGCGCGAAGTACAATTACGCTCCCGCGTCGGCCGACATCATGGAGCGGGTCGGGCGGATCGAGGCGCTGTGCCGGCAGCACGGCGTGTCGTTGCGACAGGCCGCGCTGGGCTTCCCGGCCGGGCATCCAGCCGCCGTCACCCTTCTGCTCGGGGCCGAGGCGCCGGCCGAGATCACGGCCAATGCCGCGGACGTGGGGTCGGACCTGCCGGCCGCGCTGTGGGCGGATCTCAAACGCGAGGGTCTGCTGGCCGCCGCGGCCCCGACACCTTGACACTCGGTCGACCGGATGGCGGGACTGCAACCGCGACGAGCCTCGCCGCATTGGTCTCGGTCCACAACTGCCAAGGTCGAGGTCGAACATGCTGGCGCGCCGCTTTGCCCTGGCGATCGGTCTCCTCGTCGCGGTCTGCGCGTCGCAGCTTCCGGAATATGTTCAGCAATACCGCCAGCGCCTCGGCGGGGCGGTCGAGGAGCTGAAGCGAATCGTGGCCCAGTTCGATGCCGAGGCTCAGGCGCAGTCGCTGACCCGCGAGCAGGGGATCACCCGCCTCGAGGGCAATCCGGATCCGCTGGTGCAGGCACGCGGCGGCGACATGCAGACCGACGTCGATCGCGAGCGGCGCCTCGAGGCGCAACAGCAGGCCTTCGCCGAGGCGGGGCCGATCTCGCAATATTGGGTGCTGGTCGAGCGGCTCGACCCGACCCTGGCGAGCCAGGCCTACGCGATCTACCAACCGGCCCTGCCGCTCACGCCGTCCGGTTTCATCACGGGTGCGGTCGGCCTTGTTGCCGGCTGGGCCGGTACCCACGCCGTGGCGTGGCCCTTCCGGCGCCGGCGGCGCGCTCTCGTGGTGTGAGGGCCGGCACGTGGGCCGGCGTTTCGCGGCGTCAGGCGTCCTCCTCGATCGGCAGCTGCACGACCGAGACCGCCCCGCCATTGAGCTGCGCCGCCACCACATGGCCGATCGCGACCGCGCCAAGGCAGAGGACCACCGATGCCGCGATGTTGATGCTGGCGCGGCCGATCGCGCCGGCCCGCAGAAGATCGAGCGTCTGCAGGCTGAAGGACGAGAAGGTGGTGAAGCCGCCGCAGAACCCGACCATGACGAAGAGACGGGCCGTCTCGGGCACCGGGTAGCGGCCGTGCGCCAGCGTCAGCGTGCCGAAGAAGCCGATCAGCAGGGACCCCAAAATGTTGATGAGGATCGTGCCCCAGGGCAGGCTCTGGCTGATCGGCATCGTCAGGGTGGCGAGCGCGTAGCGGCTCACCGTGCCGATGGCGCCGCCGAGCGCCACGATCAGGCAGGTCTTGAATTCCATCGTCACCTCGCTGCTCCGTCTGCGCAACGCCATCCCACGGACCGGCAGCGACCGCAAACCCCGCGACGGGCGGGCCGGAAGGCTGGTTCGAACGGCTTGAGGGGGAGCGTTTCGGGGGCGGCGCAAGGGTCCGTGTCAGAGAACTCTGCGGTTTCGGACAGGCCCGGGGCTGCTTGACTTGACGGTCCTGCTGCCGTACCCAGCCACCACCGAGCGACACCGCGGCGACGCGGCACGGTCCGCGGGGGAGTAGCTCAGTTGGTTAGAGCGCCGGCCTGTCACGCCGGAGGTCGCGGGTTCGAGTCCCGTCTCTCTCGCCA
>CAXUOD010000117.1:0-16089 GCA_964252585.1 uncultured Lichenihabitans sp.
GCCCCATGACGACCGGCGACCTCCCCCTCCTCGACATCCGCGACGTGTCGAAGACGTTCCGCATGCATCTGCGCGGCGGCGTCGAACTACCGGTGGTGCGTGGCGTGTCCTTCGCGGTGCGGCCCGGAGAATGCGTCGTCCTCGGCGGTCCGTCGGGCGTCGGCAAGTCGTCGATCCTGCGCATGGTCTACGGCAATTACGGCGTCGACACCGGCACGATCCTGGTGCGCGACGCGGAGAACGAGGCGACGCGGGACCTCGGCAGCGGCGATCCACGCCTCGTGCTCAACCTCCGTCACACGAGCATCGCCTATGTGAGCCAGTTCCTGCGCGCCGTGCCGCGCGTCTCGGCCCTCGACGTCGTGGCCGAGCCGCTGCTCGGGCGCGGCTACGACCGTGCGACGGCACGGCAGCGGGCTGCCGCGATGCTGTCGCGCCTGAACCTGCCAGCCCCGCTGCACGACCTGCCGCCCGCCACCTTCTCGGGGGGCGAGAAGCAGCGCGTCAACATCGCCCGAGGTTTCCTGACGGACCATCCGGTCCTGCTCCTCGATGAGCCGACGGCTTCGCTCGATGCCGACAACCGCGACGTGGTGGTGGCGATGATCCGCGAAAAACTCGCCGCCGGCACCGCGATCCTGGGGATCTTCCACGACGACGCCGTGCGCGACCGCGTGGCGACCCGCATCGTCGACGTGTCGGCCTTCTCGGCCCGGAGGGCCGCGTGAGACCGAAGCTATCGGCCGACACGCCCCTGATCCATCCCGCGGCCACGGTCGAGAGCTCGGTGCTCGGCCGCTACACCTCGGTCGAGGCCCGTTCGGCCCTCGCCGAAACGCGCCTGGGAGATTATTCCTACGTCATGCAGGATTGTAGGATCTGGGCCGCCAGCATCGGCAAGTTCGTCAACATCGCGGCGGCGGTGCGGATCAACGCCAGCAACCATCCGACGTGGCGCGCGACCCTGCACCATTTCACCTACCGGGCCAGCGACTATTTCGACGGGGCCGAGGACGAGGCGGCGTTCTTCGATTGGCGGCGGGAGAACGCCGTGACGATCGGCCACGACGTGTGGATCGGCCACGGCGCAACCGTGCTGCCGGGCGTTTCGGTGGGCGACGGCGCGGTGATCGGGGCCGGTGCCGTGGTGTCGCGCGATGTGGCCCCCTACACGATCGTCGGCGGCGTGCCGGCCCGGCTCATCCGCGAGCGCTTCCCGGCACCGGTCGCGGCGCGGTTCCAGCACCTTGCCTGGTGGAATTGGCCGCACGACGCGCTTTTCGCCGCCCTCGCGGATTTCAGGTCGCTCGACCCCGAGGCCTTCCTCGAACGGTACGAGGCGTCCGGCCCCAGTGGCCCTCCCCCGCCCGGGGAGGGACAGGCCTGATGCGCGCCGCCGTCTATGCCACACCGGCGCCCGGCAGCGAACTCGCCCGCCTCGCCGGCCTCTGGCTCGGCCGCGACGCCTTCACGGGAGCTGCGACGCGACCTTCCGATCCGGTCCTCGACCCTGTGGTGGCCGAGCCTGCGCGCTACGGCTTCCACGCGACACTGCGGGCTCCCTTCCGGCCGAACCACGACGGGAGCCTCGACGCCCTCTCTGGCCGGCTCGCCGCCTTCTGCGGCACGCGTCGGGCTCCGGTGATCCGCAACCTAACGCTCGCCCGGCTGGGCACCTTCCTGGCTCTCGTTCCCGGCGAGCCAGAGCCCGCCCTCCAGGCGCTCGAAGCCGCGGTGCTCGACGCCTTCGAGGACTTCCGGGCCCCGCTCGACCCCGACGAGATCGCTCGCCGCAGGCCCGAACGGCTGAGCGAGCGGCAGCGGCAGCATCTCGCGCGCTGGGGCTATCCGTTCGTGCTCGACGAGTACCGCTTTCACATGACGCTGACGGGATCTGTGCCGGGATCGCCGGACGCGATCCACCGTGACCTCGAACGCCATTTCGCCGCCGTGATCGGACGATCGCTCGCGGTCGACGGGCTGGGCCTCTTCGTCGAGCCCGCGCCGGGCGAAGCGTTCCGGGTTCACGCCTTCCACCCCTTCGGACCGGCCGCGGTCCCCCCTCCGGCGGAGCAGCCATGAGCCATCAGGTCTTCCGCAACGCGCTCATCGTGCTCCCGGACGAGGTGGTCCGCGGCAGCCTCGAGGTCCGCGACGGTCGCATCGCGGGCATCGCCCAGGGCCCTTCGGGCTTCGGCGAAGACCTCGACGGCGACCTGCTGATCCCCGGCCTCGTGGAACTCCACACCGACCATATCGAAGGGCATTACCTGCCGCGGCCCAAGGTCCGCTGGAACATGATGGCGGCCTTGCAGGCCCACGACGCGCAGATCGCTTCCTCCGGCATCACCACCGTCTTCGACGCCCTGCGGGTCGGGATGGACGAGGACGCGCTGCTCGGCTCCGACGACATGCTCTGCATGGCCGACACGATCGCCGCGGCGGCGAACCAGGGCCGCCTGCGCTCCGACCATCACATCCACCTGCGCTGCGAGGTTTCCGCCCCCGACGTCCTCGCGACATTCGAGTCGATCGCCCAGCGCCCGCTGATCCGTCTGGCGTCGCTGATGGACCACGCGCCCGGCCAACGCCAGTTCGTCGACCTCGAGACCTACCGTTCGTATTACCAGCGCAAGATGAACCTGACCGACGATGCCTTCGCGGCCTTCTGCCGGCGTCGCGTGGCCGAATCCGACGCCCATTCGGGTCCGAACCGCCGCTTCATCGCGGAGCACTGCCGCGCCGCCGGGATCGCGGTGGCGTCCCACGACGATGCCACGGTCGCGCATGTCCGCGAAGGGGTGGATTTGGGCATAGCCCTGGCCGAGTTCCCCACGACCCTCGAAGCCGCGAGGGCTTCGCATGCAGCGGGGCTGCGGGTTCTCATGGGCGCGCCCAACATCGTGCGGGGCGGTTCGCATTCGGGCAACGTGTCGGCGGCGGAGCTCCTTGCGCACGGGCTGCTCGACATCCTGTCGTCGGATTACGTACCGTTCAGCCTGCTTCAGGCGGCTTGCGCTCTCCATGAGGCAGGGACGCTCGACCTTCCCGCCGCCATCCGACTCGTGTCGGCCAATCCGGCCGCGGCGGCGCGGTTCGATGACCGGGGCTCGATCGCGGTCGGACTGCGGGCCGATCTCGTGCGGGTCGGGATCAGGCCAGGCCATCCCCCGCTCGTGGCGGGGGTCTGGCGGGAGGGCCGGCGTGTCGCCTGATCGGGCGAGCGCGCCGCCGCAGGACGATCGCGGGGTCTTCGTGGCGGTCGTCGGACCGAGCGGGGTCGGCAAGGATACGCTCATGTCGCGCGCCGCCCGGCATCCCGGGCTCGACCCGCGGGTGCGCTTCGCCCGCCGCGTCGTCACCCGGGAGGCGCTGGTCGCCTCGGAGGACCACGACAGCCTCGACGAGGCCGGCTTCGCGCGCGCCGCGGCCGAAGGCGCTTTCTCCCTGACCTGGTCGGCCCATGGGCTCCGCTATGCCCTGCCGCACTCGACGATCGAGGATCTCGGACGAGGCCGCGTGGTGGTGGGCAACCTGTCGCGCCGGTCGCTCGCCGACGCGGTGCGGGCCTTCGGCGCGCTCTGGGTCGTGGAGGTCACGGCGCGGCCCGACGTCCTGCTGGACCGGCTGTCCGCCCGAGGCCGGGAAAGCCGCGACACGATCCTCGACCGTCTCGGGCGACAGGTCACGGTCACCTTGCCGCCGGGCGCCGAGGGTCACCTGAGGATCGACAATTCCGACGACGTCGAGGTCGCGACGGAACGTTTCGTGGGTCGTCTCAACGCCCTGTGCGGGCCGCTGCGAGCCGGGCGTCAGAGCGTCTCTTCACAGACGATCGTGGCGCCTCGCGTTTCGTCGAAGCTGTAATAGGCCACCGAGGCGTTCTGGCCCCTCAAGGTCATGAGAGCGAACCCGAGGTCGTAGAGGCCGGTCGAGGCGTCGAGGCGGAGGCGGCTCGCCGGGTCGTCCTGCAGGTCGGGGACAGGTTCGCCCGCCAAGGGCGACGAGGCAGGATCGTAGGGCGCCTCCGCGGGCAGCGTCGGGATGGCCCCTGCTCCGAGGCAGCGGCCTCGCGCGACGCCCGCGAAGGGCGCATAGACGATCTGGCAGTGCTCGTGTCCCCAGAACCACAGGTCCACGGTGTCGAGCCAGGGCTCGAACTGCGCCAGGAGACGCTCGTTGCGAAGCCGGCCGCCCCGGATGACGCCGCGGCGGCTGAAGGGCGGGTGATGGGACATCAGCACCGTGCGGCGCCCACCGGGATGCAGCAGCTTGTCGGCATGCCACGCGAGCTCGCTGTAGTGGTCGGAGCCGGGAGTCCCGTCGGGAGCGGTGCCGTCCCGTACCCAGGTGGTTTCGGCACCCTCGCGGAAGGGATCGAAATCGTTGTAGCCCGTGTCGGCGGCGAGAAACTGCCAATGGGCGTTGCGCAGGCAGAAGAAGCTCGCGGGCTGGCCGAGGCGGTCGAGCAATCCGTAATAGGGTGCTCCTCCCGCGTATAGATCGTGGTTGCCGCACAGCGTGAAGACCCTCGCGGAGCCCTCCGGGAAGACCGTCCGGACATCGTCGTAGAAGGCCCGCGCCTCGCGGACGCTGCAGGAATAGTAGATGTCGCCGAGGTGGATCACCACGTCGGGCTGCAGCGCCGCGACCGCCCTCAGCAACGCCTGAGGCCGAGGCTCTCCCGTCCCCCAGTCGCTGATCAGCGCCACCCGGGCATCGGCGGGTACAACGTCGGGCAGCACGAAGTCGCCGAGGTCCTGCCACTTGCGATACGGCAGCGCGTCGCGCCGCCCGAACGGATAGTGGAGCAGGAAGGCCCGGAGCGTTTCGGCCCAGCGCGGATCGCAGGTTCCGAACGGCGGCAGCGCAGCCTCGGCCGCGGCGATGGCCGCCGCGTCGCCATCTGCCTGGGCGAGTGCCAGGCCGAGATAGGCGAGGGCGCAGCGATCGAGGGTCGAGCCCAGCGCGCCGGCTTTCAGCGCGCCCGATGCAGCGGCCGCTGTCGAGGCTCCCGCCAGCATTGTGGCGGCACGGGCGGTCGCCATCATGACGGGTGCCGCGTGGTCCACCGGCGCCGGAACGGTTCCGGCCCCGTCCCCCGCGCGCTGGCGGATGTCGACGCCCGCCAGGGCGGATTGGAAGACCGAGACGGCGGCGTCGGGGAAGTGATCGAGATGCGTGTTCCCGGCTTCGGCTGTCACGTTGGCTGCTCCTCGTCGATATCCGCCGGACGGCGTCCCGTCGGCGGTGCCGTCGGCCGATCGGGCCACGCTCCACCGCGCTTCGTCCTGCCGCGAACCGCCTCAGTCATCGACGATCGCCCGGCGCCTTGATGAAATCGACGAAGGCGCGCAACGGTGCGGGCAGAAGACGCCGGCCGGAGTAATAGAGGAAAGGGCCCGAGAAGGGCTGCCACCACGCTTCGAGCACCGGCTCCAAAGCCCCGCTGTCGAGGTCGGCACGGACCCAGTCCTCGAAGAGCTGGATGATGCCCGTGCCGGCCCGCGCAGCCTCCACCGCGAGATCGGTCGCCGCGCCGACCTGCACGAGCAGCGGGCCCGACGGATCGACCCGGACCACCTCGCCGTCGCATTCGAACTCCCAGGACGTCATGGCGCCGCTGGCGAAGCGACCGCAGAGGCATGCGTGGTCGAGCAGGTCGCGCGGATGCCGAGGACGGCCGCGGCGATCGAGATAGGCGGGAGACGCCGCGGTCGCGAAACGCTGGACGCGGGGCCCGATCGGCACCGCGATCATGTCCTGTTCCAGGCGATCGTCATAGCGGATCCCGGCGTCGCACCCAGCCGCCAGCACATCGACGAAGCTGTCCTGGGCGATCACCTCGAGGCGGATCTCGGGATAGGCGGCCAGGAAAGGAGGAACGATCGCGGGCAGCACCAGGCGCGCGGCGCTGACCGGGACATTCAGCCTGAGGGGACCGGCCGGCCGGTCGCGAAAGCCGTTCACGACATCGAGCGCCGATGCCACTTCGCTCAGGGCGGGTCCGAGCCGCTCAAGCAGGCGCTGGCCCGCCTCGGTCGGGACGACGCTGCGCGTCGTGCGGTGCAGCAGCCTGACACCGAGCTGTGTTTCGAGCCGTCGAACGGCGTCGCTGAGCCCGGAAGCGCTGCTCCCGCTCGCGCGTGCGCCGTCGCGGAAACCCTTGGCGCCGGCCACCGCGACGAACGCCTGCACATCGCCCAGATCCAGTTTCACTGTCCGTCGCTCCGTACAGCCTGTCCGGATTGTGCCCGGTTATCGTGAGACTCCGCAACGCCTAGCTTGAGATCACCAGAGGAGACAGATCATGCCCACCATCGACGCATCCGGTACTTTCCCGCTCGGCCATCGCGCCGTGACGCGCCTCGGCTACGGCGCCATGCAGCTCGCCGGGCCCGGTGTATTCGGGCCTCCGAAAGACCATGACGGGGCCGTGGCGGTGCTGCGCCAAGCGGTCGCGAGCGGCGTCGACCACATCGACACCAGCGACTTCTATGGCCCGCACGTCACGAACCAGCTGATCCGCGAAGCGCTGGCGCCCTATGCCGACGATCTCGTGATCGTCACCAAGGTCGGCGCCCGGCGGGGAGACGACAAATCCTGGAACCCGGCCTTCTCGCCCGAGGAGCTGACGCAGGCGGTTCACGACAACCTGCGCAACCTTGGCCTCGATGTGCTCGAGGTCGTCAATCTGCGGGCCATGTTCTCGGCTCACGGCCCCGCCGAAGGATCGCTCGAGGCGCCGCTCACCGCGCTGGCCGAGCTCCAGCGGAAGGGCCTCGTCCGCCACATCGGGCTCAGCAACGTCACGCCGACGCAAGTCGCGGAAGGGCGCCGCATCGCCCCGATCGTCTGCGTCCAGAACCACTACAATCTGGCGCAGCGCGACGACGACGCCCTGATCGACGACCTGGTCCGCGACGGCATCGCCTATGTGCCTTTCTTTCCGCTCGGCGGGTTCCAGCCGCTGCAATCGGCGACCCTGTCGGAGGTCGCGGCGGGCCTCGGCGCCTCGCCCATGCAGGTCGCGCTCGCTTGGCTGCTGCGCCGAGCGCCCAACATCCTGCTCATTCCCGGGACCTCGTCGGTTTCGCACCTGCAGGAGAATCTCGCCGCGGCCGAACTGCATTTGCCGGACGATGCCGTCGTGACGCTCGACGCCATCGCGGCCGGCGCCGTCTCCCATCACTGACGGCGACGAACGGTTGAGCCGTCGGTGCGCCGCAGAGCGGATGACTGTGATCGCAGCGCGCCTGAGCTGACGCTTGCCGAGATGTCTCGGGTTTGAGACACAATCCTCATGGTGTCCCGAAACCCATTACCTCCCTCGGGGATAGTCGAAACGCCATTCGAAACATCCCTGATACGGCTCGTGTCCGGGCGGGCTTCCAGCTCTGCGTTGTTCAGAACGGCCTCGAACCCGATAGTTGGAAGCCCATGAAGACGGTAGGCGCTGGCGTCCGGGAGATCAGAATGGAGGGAGGCTGCTGGCGTGTTTTGGGTCATCTACCTCGCAACGCTGCCGGAGCGCGTGCTGGTGCTTCACGCGTTTCAAAAGACAGAGAAAGCCTTCATGACGAAAGCCACGATGGACGAGCGATACTTTGTTCGCTTCGAGCGTACTGGAGATCAAGGCCGCTATGCCGCATGCCGGGCCGGCACGATCCCCCCTCATGAACTGCGACTCGATAGTTCGCCTTCGATATGAGGCGGACGTGGTTACGACGCTCGATACCATCGTCCGCCAGCGCCCGCTCCCACTACTGACAAAAAGCTTGATCCGACTGTGGCCGTAAGCGCACCTGCTTGGGTCAGGCCTAACCACGATGGAAGCGAACCTTGCGCTACCTTGAGGTGGCCGGCGCGGTGTAGCGCCCCTCGATGGCAGTGCGCACGAGCTTGCGGGCCTCGTCGAGGTCAAGGCCCTCGTTGGCCGCGATGTTGGCGACATCGTCGGCCAACTCCTCGTCCTTGATCGAGGTCCGCATCCAGGTCTCGAAGTCGCCGTTGCGGAGATGGAACAGGTAGCTGTCGCGGTCGACGCCGTCACCGACCTGCAGGAACATGGAGAGGTTTTGAGCCCGAATGTTCTGGGTCGCGCTCGGGCCGCGAAAAAAGAAGCTGCGGTCGGTCCCCAGGGTACCCTCGGCATATTTGCGCGTGTGCCGCTTGACGTCCCCCTTCGGCTTGCCGACCGCGAGCAGGACCGGCGGGTCGTCGCCGCGGCATTCCCAGTAGACGGCCTCGCCGACCTCCGGTCCCCGGTCCGGCAGGGGGGGACAGGGGCGGCCGAGGGCGCGGCTCAGGACGTCGATCAGGTCGAGGCTGTTCCGGCCGATGAGGAGGACGGTGCCGACGCTGCGCAGCGCGCCGGTCGCGAGCGTGTCGGGGTGGACCGTGATGAAGATGGTCGGCATCTGGCTGTCGAGATTGACGCCGTCGCCGGCGTCCCGCCCGCGCGGCAGCATGTGATGAGCCTCGTCGACGAGGATCCAGTGCGGCCGCCCGTATTTGGCACGGATGTCGAGCACGGCCGGGAAGAGACTGGCCAGAGTGTCAGGCCGGTCTTCGACGCTCGATCCGAGCAGGTTGACGATGACGTTGGTGCCGAGCTTGCGCACGGCATCGAGCACCGGCTGCGGCGTCACGGCCGTCGAGGCATCGCCAAACGTGACCGCATCGGCGAAGCCGCCGTAGTCACCCTCGGGGTCGAAGACGCAGAACTGGAAGGCCGCGCCCGACAGGCGCTCGAGCAGAGCGGTCGCGAGGGTCGACTTGCCCCCTCCCGACGTGCCGGTGATCAGCACGCTGCCCCGATCCGGTCGGAGCATGATCTCGCGTCTGTCGTCCAAGGTCGTACCGATCGGCACGGAATGGCGGTCCACCGCGGCATCGAGGAAGGTGTGCTCGTTCTCGATCCAGGCGTCGATGGCCTCCACGACACCTTGGCCGCGCGTCGCAACCGTCACGACATCGGCCGCTTGCTTCACGGCCGGCAAGGCATTGCCGACCGCGACCGCGCACCCGCACGTCCGCATGAACGCGAGATCGTTCTCGGCGTCTCCGGTCGCCACGACGTTGTGGGCCGACAAGCCGAGGTCTTCCAGCGCAGACCCGAGACCCGAGGCCTTGTTGATGCCGTTCGGCAGCACCATCACGGCGCCTTTATTGAAAATAATCTGAAGGTCGAGCCCGAGCGTCCTGATGGCGTCGAGGACTGCCGCCTCGTTGGGTTCCCACGTGGCCACGATGACGCGCCCGACCGAGAGCGGCTCGATGCCGAGCCCCTTCAGATGCGCCACGAAGGCCTCGGGCGGAGGCGGACCCAAGGGTCGCTGCTCCTTTGTGCCGGGCGTGTAGAGCAGCGCTCCATTCTCGGCCACGACGCGGTCGAACAGGTCGAGCCTCGGGCAGGCCCGCTCGAGATCTGGCAGTTCCCGGCCCGTCACCATCACCAGGCGCCGGCCGGTCTGCTTCAGCCGCTGCAGGGCCGCGATGGTCGCCTCGTCGACGACGCCGTCATGGGCGATCGTGCCATCGTAATCGGTGGCGAGCGCGCGAAAGTAATGCATGACTTGCACCCCCGCCGGACGAAGCATCCTGTCTCGGGGTAGGTTGAAGCGCCGGACGTGACCTGTCCCGAGCTCTTCGGGTTAGGTCAGGAACACGACAGGCGCGTGACGGGATGAAGCGAACCGCACGCCTGATGCGATGCGAAGGTCAATGCCGTGAGAACAGGTAATCGGCCGCGTAAGGCTCGGCCAGCAGTTCCCCCGCCAAAGTGCAGGGACCGCTCTTCTTGCCGCCGACGGTTTCGAGACGTTGCACCGTCGTCACGCCGTCGAGGCCCCCTGATCCCCTCCGCTCGGAGACTTCGAGTCTGAGCCAGGGGATGTCGTCGGTCGAGGGCGCCGCGGCCTGCGCCACGACCTTACCCGTGACGCGGCTGCCGTCGCTCATCTCCCATGTCGGACCCGCGAAATGCCGTCCCACCGTTCTTCCGTCGAGCATCAGGGACGCCAACGGTTCCCGGAACGTCCATACGAGATCCCCGTGAGGATCCGCCTTGCATTCATAGATTTGCGCCCCGACGGCGTGCAGCTTCTTGATGAGCGTCCCGGCCGGGGCGGCAATGTCGGCTCGGCTCGGTTCGGCCCTTGCCGAAACCAGGGAGAGAGGAGCCAGCGCGATCACAAGTGTGCGGATCAAGGGAGTGGTTTTCACCAGCGATCACTTTCAAGCCACCAGGCCCTGCGCGCCGTCACCAGCGGCGCCAACCGTACCGGCGCCATCCATAACCATAGAACGGCCCGCGAAAGCCGTAGCCATAGAACCGCCGGCGAAAGCCGTAGCCATAAAAGCCGCGGCGGAAGCCGTAACCCCGCCAGCCGTATCCGCCACGCCACCAGACGTGTTCGATCGAATTGGGCGGGGCTAGCGTGGAGCCCAGCGGCTGCACCGGCATGGCTTCGGCACTGGCCGACGCCAGGACCGCACCGGCCAGCGCCAAAGCTCCGATGACCGAGCTTTTCGAACTTCGCTTCATTGGAACGTCCTTCCTTTGATGCGCCCGATCCGATCAACGCCGGAAGGCAGGGCAGGTTCCCGCTCCAGCCGGTGGCTCATTCTCACTGGGTCAAGCTTGCTATACAAGGGTCCTACGAAACCAAGCGAGGATGATCGATAGACTTTAGATGTTGGCACATTTTTGTCACACACTTTCGCGATTGACTACAACATGTTCAAATTTGTTGCTGATCGCGTTCCTGATGGCGAACACTATGAAATAAACCCCGCCGAACAGAGCTTCGGAAAGAGGGACACACGACATAGGGTCGGGAAATGCGACAACACCGCACTGCTGCGGTTGTTCTTTGTGCTGTCGGGTTAGGGTCGATGGTGGGTCGAGCCTGTGCACAAGTCGCGAGTCCGCCGGAAACGTCGGTGGATCAACCCTCTCGGCCCGTCCCGGCCGCCGTCCCGAAGCGCAAGCCCACGCCACGGCTGCCGACGCCCGGTGCCGGCGCAGGGCGGACGGCCGCGCCGGGCGCCGACACGGCCCAGACCCCCGGGCCAGGAACGGCTGGAGGGGCCAGCGGCACGGCGGGCGGGGTCAGCGGTGCACGGCGGGTCGGGAACGTTCAGGGCACCTCTGCAACTCCGACCACGCCCACGACGCTACCGCCGGGAACCTTCGACCTTGGCAATGGCCTGACGTTCCTCGCCAACTATACAGGCGAAGCGGCCGGCAATCCCATAGGCGGCATCCACCAGGGTGTCCGCTATGCCGATCAGGTCTTCCTCGGTGCCGACGCCGACCTTTACAAGCTGATCGGCGTGCAGGGGGCCTTGTTGCATGCCATCGGCACCTTGCGAGACGGCCACAGCCTGACCAACGACCTCGTCGGCAACAGCATCTCGGTGCAGGAGATCTACGGCGGCGGCCAGACCTACCGCCTGGCGGGTCTCGCCAAGGGCCCCGACGGGCACTGAAGGCCTCGGGCGAGGATGCTGCGCCGGGTCGGGATGCCGATCGGGCCGAAGCCCGAAGGGGTCTTAAGACTCCATCAACCCTATCGGTGCTTGATGCAGCGTCCCGTCATCTTTGTCCGGAGAGCGAACGATGCCCGCGCTGATCTTGGAAGACCGCGTGCTCGCCCGTGTCGCGTTCCAGGCGGTCGGTCGGAGCGAGCCGGCCGATCCCGACCAAGGTGCCGAGGTTGCGATACGCCACGCCCTCAGGGCTCTGCTGATGCTCGGTGCCGTCGTGACGCCTTGGACGGTCCGTGCCGTGCGGGACGATATCGCCAGCATCTTCGCGGATGCCGCGAAGATGACCCAAGCGCGCGCTCTGGCGGTCCAGACGATGGCGGACACGCCCGGGCGCCAAGCCGCTTGAGCGGACCTGCCGAGGCGGCTTGCGGATCTCTCGGGCACCTCAGCGCATTACGGCTTTCGATACGAAGTTCGGAGCCTGCGCATGTGCAACCTGAAGATCGGCGTCGTTGTCGCGATCTCTCTGATGTCGACGGCGATCCTTGCGGCGCCGTCCGTCGCTGCGACGGCGCATAATTCGCAAGCGGGAGCCTACGGGTCCACGACCAACAACTGTGCCCCGACGCCGTATTTTCAGAACGGCGGCTGCATTTCGTCCGCGATCGAAGGCGCGATCGACGACGACGACGATGCTCTGCCTCCCCCGGCTCGGTATCGGATCCGCAGGCCTGTTCAGCCCAGCGACGAGTGACATGACGCCTCATTCGCGTGCCTGACTCACGCCGCTATGCCTGACGCGCGGGTAAGCCTTGAGGATACGCTTCACGCTCGTCATCGCGAGGCGCTCAGCGAAGAGGCCACACATGTACGATCCAGGTTGAGCTCACCGACGGGTGACACCATCCCCGTTCCGGGCCATTCCGCGAAGGCGACAAGTGATCGCCTGGCGCGATGCGCGGACATCTTGCGCCGGGCGGTCGAAGGCCGTATGTAGGCGCCATGTCGAAGCCTTTCGATATGGTCCGGTAGCGTTTGAAAAGAGTGGGCTCCTGCCGGACCCGCTCTTTTGCTTTTGTGCCTGCTGGATTGCCCGCAACCGGATGACCCGCCGCTGCGGCCGACATGGACCGTTGATCTTTGACCGACCCTTCGACCGATACTGCCGATCAACCGGCCGCGAGCGCCATCCCGGCCGCCGCGCCGCTGCTCGACGAACCGCGCTTCGTGTCCGAGAAAGGGGCCGCGGCCCGCGTCGGCCATGCGGCGATCCCGGTTCTGGCGGATCTGGGGTATCGCCTTGTCAGGGTGAAGATTTCGGCCGGCTCTCCGGCGATCCTGCAGATCATGGCGGAACGCCCCGACGGCACGATGGGCATCGACGATTGCGAGGCGGTCAGCAAGGCCCTGTCGCCGGTCCTCGATCTCGATGACCCCATCACCGGAGCCTACAGGCTGGAAGTTTCTTCGCCGGGCATCGACCGGCCCCTCGTGCGCCGCTCCGATTTCGACCGGGCGCTGGGCCACGAGGCGCGGCTCGAACTCGCCGTGCCGCTCGACGGGCGCAAGCGGTTTCGCGGCATCATCGAGGGAACGAGGGACGGACGCCTGTCCTTGAAGCGGCTCGACGCCAAGCCCGACGAGACCGCGACCGTCGATCTCACGATCGCGGAGATCGGGGAAGCCAGGCTCGTGCTGACCGATGCCCTGATCCGGGAGGCCCTGCGGGCCCAGGCCAAGGCAGAAGCCGAGGACGGGCTCGCGACCGGCGAGGGCGAGACCCCGACGCCCGAAGGTTCGCCCCGCGGCCCCGGCCGGTTCGCCGGTCGCAACAAGCAAAAGCGGGCAACGCCGGCCGGCGTGAAGGCGCCGCCTGCCCGCTCTCCGTCGAAAGCCCCCGCGGCCGGCAAGGCGGCTCCGCTGCCGCGCACACGCTGATCCGATACATCCACGAACCCACCCCCGAGGAGAGACATCCATGGCCGTCAGCGCCAACAGGCTCGAGCTCTTGCAGATCGCCGAAGCGGTGGCCCGCGAGAAGAACATCGACCGTTCGATCGTTCTGAGCTCGATGGAAGACGCGTTGCAGAAGGCGGCGCGCTCCCGCTACGGCCAGGAGACGGAGGTCCGGGCCGAGATCAACCCGCGCACCGGCGAGACGCGCTTCTCGCGGCTGCTTCTCGTGGTGGACGAGATCGAGAACGACGCGACCCAGATCCTGGTCGCCGATGCACGGCGCAAGAACCCGGCCGCGCAGGTCGGCGATTGGATCGCGGAAACGCTGCCGCCGTTCGAGTTCGGCCGCATCGCCGGTCAATCGGCCAAGCAAGTCATCGTCCAGAAGCTGCGCGAGGCCGAGCGCGACAAGCAGTATGACGAGTACAAGGACCGCATCGCCGATATCATCAACGGCGTCGTCAAGCGCGTGGAATACGGCAACGTCGTGGTCGACCTGCAGGGGCGGGGCGAGGCCGTGGTCCGGCGCGACGAACTGATCCCGCGCGAGACCTTCCGGCCCGGCGACCGCATCCGCGCCTATGTCTACGACGTGCGGCGGGAGCAGCGCGGCCCGCAGATCTTCCTGTCCCGCACCCACCCCCAGTTCATGTCCAAGCTTTTCACCCAGGAAGTGCCGGAAATCTACGACGGCATCATCGAGGTGAAGGCCGTGGCCCGCGATCCCGGCTCGCGCGCCAAGATCGGCGTCACGTCGCGCGACAGCTCGATCGATCCGGTCGGCGCCTGTGTCGGCATGCGCGGATCGCGCGTGCAAGCGGTCGTCAACGAGCTGCAGGGCGAGAAGATCGACATCATTCCCTGGTCGCCTGACGCCGCCACCTTCATCGTCAACGCGCTGCAGCCGGCCGAGGTCGTCAAGGTCGTGCTCGACGAAGACTCTTCGCGCATTGAAGTGGTGGTTCCCGATGACCAATTATCCTTGGCGATCGGGCGACGGGGGCAGAACGTGCGGCTCGCGTCGCAGCTCACCGGCTGGGACATCGACATCCTGACGGAAGCCGAGGAATCGGAGCGCCGACAGAAGGAATTCGTCGAGCGCACCAATCTCTTCATGGAAGCCCTCGACGTCGACGAGGTGGTGGGCCAGCTCCTGGCATCGGAAGGGTTCCGGTCGCTCGAAGAGCTCGCCTATGTCGAGCCGGCCGAATTGAGCTCGATCGAAGGCTTCGACGAGGAAACCGCGTCCGAGATCCAAGCCCGGGCGCGCGGTCATCTCCAGGCCGTCGAAGAAGAGTTCGACCGGAAGCGGCGTGAACTCGGGGTCGACGATGACCTGAAGGAGATCGACGGCATCACCACGGCCATGATGGTGAAGCTCGGCGAGAACGACGTGAAGACTGTCGAAGATCTCGCCGGCAGTGTACCGGACGACCTTGTCGGTTGGACGGAGCGGAAGGACGGCGAGTCGACGCGCCACAGCGGCTACCTCGAAAGTTTCGAGATGTCGCGGGAGGATGCAGAGGCCATCATCATGGCGGCGCGGGTCAAGGCCGGTTGGATCGAGGCCGAAGCGCCGGCCGAAGATCTGCAGGTCGAGGAGGATGTCGCCTGAGTTTTGCGAGGGATTGCTCGGTGGAAGGCGACGTGACGACAGGCACCGACACCGGCCTGCTGCCCGGGCCGGAGCAGGAGGAGACGAGCCGCGACCCCGGTAAGGGGCCCGAGCGGACCTGTATCGTCACCCGGACCAAGGGGCCTCCCGAGGGCTTTCTCAGGTTCGTCGTCTCGCCGGACCAAGCGGTCGTTCCGGATCTGCGACGGACCCTGCCGGGCCGCGGCGCCTGGGTGACGGCCGAAAAGGCCGTCGTCGCGGAAGCCGTCAAACGCAAGAGCTTCGCGCGTGCGTTCAAAATGAAGGTCGAAGTCCTTGCGACCCTGGCCGACCTGGTGGACGGTTTGTTGGAAAAGGACGCGTTGCAGGCGCTGGCGATGGCCAACAAGGCTGGCCTTGTCGTCGCGGGGGCCGGAAAAGTCGAGGGTTCCGCCGGACCCAAGGTCCCGGCGGCGCTGGTTCACGCCAGCGATGGGAGCCCCGACGGGATCCGCAAGGTTGAAGCATCGGTCCGACGGCGATTGGGCGACGACGCCGACGCCATCGTCCGCATCCGAATCTTTCGTTCCGACCAATTGGATTTGGCATTGGGACGCACAAATGTGATACACGCTGCGGTGGCCGGGGGAACGGCCGGCGACGGGTTTGTGTCGCGATCGCGGAGACTGGATCGTTACCGCGGGAGTCCGCCGGCGGAAGCCGCGGGTTCAAGACGATCTATCGAGGATTAAGCGAGACACGCGCCGGAGATCGGCTTCGGCGCTCGCCGATTTTGGCCACGGACACGGCCCTGGGACGATTGACTAATGAGTGAACCGAACAACGTTGGCGAGAAGACTTTGACCGTGAGCCCGAAGACCACGTTGTCGCTGAAGCGGCCGGTCGAGCAGGGCACGGTGCGCCAAAGCTTCTCCCACGGCCGTACGAAGCAGGTGGTGGTCGAGAAGGTGAAACGCCGGGTGCTGGGTCCGGGTGAGGCCCCGGCCCGCGAAGCCGCTCCTCCGCCCGCCGCATCGGCCGGC
>CAXUOD010000118.1:0-16007 GCA_964252585.1 uncultured Lichenihabitans sp.
CGTTCGCCGCGAGGCTTGTCGCCATAGGCGCCCGCACGATCGCCGCGAGGCTTGTCGCCATGACCGCCGGCGCGTTCGCCGCGGGGCTTGTCGCCATGACCGCCGGCGCGTTCGCCGCGGGGCTTTTCGCCGTAACCGCCCCCTGCACGCTCGCCGCGGGGCTTGTCGCCGACGCCGGTCGCGCGGTCGCGGCGGGCTGGAGACCGGGTCTCGCCGACGCCATCGGCTCTGGACGCAAAGGTCTTCCGCCGGCCCGTCGCGGGTTCGGCCGGTTCTTCGGCAAATCGACGGGCGTTGCGGCTCTCGTTGGCGCTGCGCCCCTTTCCGACCGGGATCACGCGCTCGACCTTGACGGCGCGGCCTTTGCGGTCGGCCGTGGCGCTCCGTTCGATGCGTTGCCGGCCGTCCTGTGCCGCGGCATCGCGAGCGGCCCGCAAGGCCGAGACATGCGCGCGCGGTGTTGCCGAAGGGTCGCGGCCCGAGCGGGCTTCGACCAGCGGCTCAGGCTTCGTCCTTCCGGAAGGGCGCGGCGAGCGCTCCTCCGCGTCGACGAGGACGATTCCGGCCGCGGCCGCAAGGCCCGGGCCGAGCTGGTCGCGCAGCACCCGCGCCGGCACGGATTCCACCGCCCCCTCGGCGAGATCGCCGAGCTGGAAGGGGCCGAAGGAGATCCTGATGAGCCGCGTGACGGCGAGACCCAGTGTTTCGAGCACGCGCTTGATCTCGCGGTTCTTGCCCTCGCGGAGGCCCATTGTGAGCCAGGCATTGCTGCCCTGGATGCGATCCAACGTCGCCTCGATCCCGGCATAATCGACGCCGTCGATGGTGATGCCGGTCTTCAACGTATCGAGCCGCGCCTGATCGATCTCGCCGTTGGCGCGAACCCGGTAGCGACGCAGCCACCCGGTCGCCGGCAGTTCCAGCACCCGTGCGAGACCGCCATCGTTGGTCAGCAGCATCAGGCCCTCGGTATTGATGTCGAGCCGGCCGACCGAGACCACGCGCGGCAGGCCTTCGGGCAGGTTCTCGAAGATCGTCGGCCGGCCTTCGGGATCCCGCGATGTCGTGACGAGCCCGCGCGGCTTGTGGAACATGAAGAGCCGCGTCGGCTCGCGGTCCGGCAACGGCATGCCGTCGACCGTGATCACGTCCTGGGCCTTGACGTTCAGGGCCGGGCTGTCGATGACCGCCCCGTTGACCGCGACCCGGCCGGCCGCGATCCAGCTCTCGGCATCGCGCCGCGAACAAAGGCCCGCGCGCGCCATGACCTTTGCGATACGGGCATCGTCCTCGCGAGGCGGTGGCTCCGCCGAGCGAGGCGAAGGTCGGCTGGAGCGGCCGTCGTCCCGCTTGTCCCCGGGGCGGGAGCGCGGCTTGTCGCCTGTGCGGGCGAGGGTCTCGTCCCTTCGGTCATAGGGACGGGGCGGCCTCGGAGATTTGGGCCGGTCCGGCGGCTTGATGGTATCGGTCATCCCGCCGTGATAGCAGGACGGCGCGCGAAACGGGAGACTACTGTGCGGGGTCCGGCTCGAAGCGATTCCCTGGGCCGGGCCTTGGCCGAAGCGCGTGCCGCTGCGGCCGTCGGCGAGGTGCCGGTCGGGGCCGTGATCGTCAGGGACGGCGTGGTCCTCGCGGCTGCCGGCAACCGCACGCTCGTCGATCGCGACCCGACTGCGCATGCCGAGATCCTGGCCATCCGGGCAGCCTGTTCCGCCATCGGCTCAGAACGGCTGACCGACTGCGATCTCTATGTCACGCTGGAGCCTTGCGCCATGTGCGCGGGCGCCATTTCGTTCGCGCGACTGCGTCGCCTCTATTACGCGGCGCCGGACCCGAAAGGCGGCGCGGTCGATAACGGCCCGCGCTTCTTCGCCCAGCCGACCTGCCATCACGCACCGGAGGTCTACGGCGGGCTGCGCGAGACCGAAGCGGCGGAGATGCTGCGGGCGTTCTTTCGGGAGAGGCGAGAGGGGTGAAACGAAGGAGATTCGTCATTGCGAGAAGCTTCGCGACGAAGCAACTCAGGGTTTGATCTAGGAGGGAGCTGGGTCGCTTCGCTGCGCTCGCGATGACGGCGGGCGAAGCTCGTTACGCCGCCGCCCGCTCGTCCTCCGACTTCAAGCCGAGGAGCCGGCAGATGGCGTAGACGAGTTCGGCGCGGTTCATCGTGTAGAAGTGGAAATCGCGGATCCCTTGGTCGACGAGGTCTAGCACCTGTTCGGCCGCGATGCCGGCCGCCACCAGTTGATGCGTCGCAGGGTCGTTTTCCAATCCCGCGAAGCGGTCGCCGAGCCAGTCCGGCACGGTCGCACCGGTCTTGCGGGCGAAGTTCGAGGTCTGGCGGAAGTTCTGGATGCACACGACGCCGGGCACGATCGGAATGTCGATGCCGGCCGCCCGGACGCGATCGACGTAGCGAAGGTAGAGGCTGTTGTCGAAGAAGAACTGGGTGATGGCCCGGGTGGCGCCGGCGTCGATCTTGGCCTTCAGGCCGTCGAGGTCGGAATCGAAGCTCACGCTCTCGGGATGCTTCTCCGGATAGCCCGAGACCGAGACCTCGAAATCGCCCACCGCCTTGATGCCGCGCACGAGATCGGCCGAGCTGTCGTAGCCGCCGGGATGCGGCTCGTAGCGGGCACCGACGCCGCCCTGCGGGTCGCCGCGCAGCGCCACGACATGCCTCACGCCCGCCGCCCAATAGCCGCGCAGGACGTCGTCGATCTCGGTCTTTGTGGCGCCCACGCAGGTGAGATGCGCGGCAGGTCGGAGCGGCGTCTCGCGCACGATGCGGGCCACGGTCGCATGCGTCCGCTCCCGCGTCGATCCGCCGGCCCCGTAGGTCACCGAAACGAAATCCGGGCAGAGCGGCGTGAGTCGTTCGATGCTGCCCCAGAGCGCCGCCTCGGCTTCCGCGGATTTCGGCGGGAAGAACTCGAAGGACACACGGATCGGCGGCCCTGGCAGGCGGCTCGGGCGCAGAGTGTCGGGCGCGGTCATGCGGAGTCCTGCGGTGTTGGGGTGAAACTCGCGACGTCGTTCGCGCCGTGGTCGGGCTCGGTCACGCGACGTCCTGGCGAAGCGGGATCGGGGCGTCGGCGAGGCTGCGGCGATCCCGTGCCATCCACAGCGATACGGTGAACTTGTCGGCCTCGTCCGGACCGGGTGCGAGATCCTGGCCCACGAGGGTCTCGAGGCCGGCGTCGCGCATGAAGCCGTCGATCTCGGCCCGAGCGAAGCCGAGCCGCCGGTGGGCATGGGTCGCCCGCAGGCTCTCGTCGGCATGGGGCGCGAAATCCACCACCAGCAACCGGCCACCCGGACGCAGCACGCGCGCCGCTTCCCGGACCGACCGGGCCGGCTCGTCGAGGTAGTGGAGCACCTGGTGCACGACGACGACATCGTAGCCGTCCCGCTCGACCGGCAGGGCGTAGAGATCGCCCTGCCGAAGCTGTACATTGCGGAGGCCGCTGCGGTCGATCCGCTGACGCGCCAGATTCAGCATGGCGTGGCTGCCGTCGATCCCGACGGCACGATCGGCCCGCGGTGCCAGCAGCTCCAGCATGCGACCGGTGCCGGTTCCGAGGTCGAGCAGGGCCCGGAACGGGCCTGGACCGACGGCGTCGAGAACCGCGCTCTCGACCCGGTCCTCCGCCACATGCAGCGCCCGCACCTTGTCCCAATGGGGAGCCTGGGTGGCGAAGTAATGCTCGGCCGCTGCCGACCGACTGGCGCGCGTCTCGGCCAGGCGCGCTTGGTCGGCCCGCAGCACGGGGTCGCCATGATCGATACGGGCCAGGATGTCACGTACGAGTCCCGAACCGGCTCCGGCCTCCGCCGTCGTGAAGAACGCCCAGGCGCCCTCGCGATGACGTTCGACGAGACCACCTTCGACCAGAAGTTTCAGATGACGCGAGACCCGCGGCTGCGACTGTCCGAGGATCGTGACGAGTTCGCTCACGGTCAGTTCGGCCTCGGCCAACAGGACCAACAGCCGAAGACGTGTGCCTTCACCCGCGGCTTCGAGCGCCGCCAGCGCGGAAGGAAAAGGAAAGAGCGCCATGGTCATCAACGGTACGCCTGAAACATATAAAGATATGTTTATACCGAAATGAGTTTAGCTGCAATGGCGATCGTCGTCGGGGTAGGCGCTCCGTTTTCGGCCCGAGCCGCGGACCGAGGACGCCACTCAGCAGCCGATGCAGATCCGCAGATCCTGCTCGAGCTTGCGTTGCTCGGCCCGATCGGCCGCGGTTTGCTTCGGAGTCGGTTGCTGCACCGTGCCGGTCGGCACCTTCGCACGCGGCCCAACGCTTGGCGCGGTCCGGGAGACAGGTCGCGGAGTGCCGACAAGGCCGGGCGGAGCCGGTGAGGTTGGGCTTCCGTTCGCCGTCTGGGCATCCGCCGGACACGGGATCGACGAAATCGAAGCCGCCAACAAGCTACAGGCAACCAGCCATCGTAAAGAGTTCATGGACGTCCCTCCGCTCATGCGTTCGACGGCATCATCTCACGATACGGAAGGTGCGCCAATGATGGGCCGTACCGTCGCACGGCTGCCGCTCAAGGCCGCAGCGCCAGTTCCGACCACAGCAGATGAAGCGGCGCCTCGTCTTCATCGATCGTGGCGAAACGGCCCACCGGCTCCAGGAAGACATTGTCGCCGTGGTCGTCGTTGCACTGGCTGACCTCTCCGACCAGAACGGTGCCGTGGCCCGGCCGGCCGTAGAAGCGATGCATCTGGCCCGGAAACAACGTGATGCTCTCGCCCGGTGCGAGCACGATGGGCTCCCGCGGGCTCAGACGGCGATGGTCGCCGTCGATGAGGACCGTCGGTGGTTCCTGCAACTCCCGCTCTCCGTCGAAGAGCATCACCTCGAGCACGAGGTCGCCGCCGCCGCGGTTGATGATGTCCTCGACCTTGATGCGATGCATGTGAAAGGGCGTTTCCTGCTCCTCGCGCACGATCATGATCTTCTCGGCATAAGGGCGTTCGCCCGGGCGGTTCTGCATCCCGTTGCGGGTGCAGAGGAGGAGAAGGCCGCGGGCCGCGAAGTCGCCAGAACCGAAGTCGGTCACGTCCCATCCCATCTGGTGGTCCGCGCAGAAGCGAGCCTGCTCGGGCCGGCTCGCCCAGTCGGCAGGCGAGAAGCGCGCCCACGGCGGTGCGATGAAGCCGTGGTGGGCGAAGGTCGCCTCGGCGTCGCGCATCAGGCCATTGACCTCGGAGCGTTTCATGCTGGTCTCCTCAGGCGTCGGCCGCGTGGGCCGCGGCGGCATAGAGGGCACGGAATCGGTCGTAGCGTTCGGCGTAAGCGGACGCCAGGTGCTGGTCCGGTTCGATCGTTCGGGCGACCGGGGGCGGCGGCATCAACGCAGCGGGATCGCTGCCGTCGCTGGCGGCCGCGAGGCCGAGACGGGCCGCCCCATAGGCGGCGCCGACGTCGGCCTCGGCCGAAACGTCGAGCGGACGGTCGAGGATATTGGCCATGATGGACAGCCAGACCGGTGAATTCGAGCCGCCCCCGACCGCGAAGGCGCGATCCACCTCGGTGCCTGCATCCTGCAGCACCCGCAGACAATCCCGGAACGCGAAGCCCACGCCTTCGAGCACCGCCTGCGTCAGGTCGTTGCGGGAGCTTGTCTGGTCGAGGCCGACGAAACCGCCGCGCGCCCCCGCATCGTTGTGGGGTGTCCGTTCGCCCGACAGGTAGGGCATGAACAGAGCCGAGGATGGACGCTCGACCGTCTCGCCGAGAGCCGCCGTCAGGACCGGGGCCGGCGTATCGAGCAGCCGTGCGAACCAGTTGAGGCTGTCCGTCGCCGACAGGATCACGCCCATCTGGTGCCACGTATCGGGCAGGGCGTGACAGAAGGCGTGCACGGCGCCGGCCGTGTTGGGCGAGAAGCGCGCGTTGGACACGAAGAGCACGCCCGAAGTGCCGAGCGACAGAAACGAGGCGTTGGGCCGGACCGCGCCGATGCCGCAGGCCGAGGCCGCGTTGTCGCCGCCCCCACCCGCCACGACGGGCGCCCGATCCATGCCCCAGCGAGCCCGCAACTGGTCGCGAAGTCGCCCGGTCGGCGCCGTGCCCTCGAAGAGCGCCGGCATGTGCGAACGATCGAGGTGGGTGGCGGCCAGCAAGGCATCCGACCAGCGGCGTCCGCCGACGTCGAGCCAGTAAGTCCCGGCGGCGTCCGACATGTCGGTGGCGTGATCGCCTGTCAGCTTGAGCCTGACGTAATCCTTCGGCAGCAGCACGCGGCGGAGCCGGGCGAAGATCTCGGGCTCGTGTTTGCGCACCCAGGCGAGCTTCGGGGCCGTGAACCCCGGCATCGCGATGTTGCCCGTGATGGCGCGGGCCTCGGGGCAGGCGGTTTCGATCTCGGTGCATTCTGCCGCGGCCCGGCCGTCGTTCCACAGGATCGCGGGGCGCAGGACCGCGTCGGCGTCGTCGAGCAGCGTCGCGCCATGCATCTGGCCAGACAGTCCGATCCCCGAGACGGCCGCGATCCGCCGCGGCTCGGCCGCGGCCAGGGCATCGAGGGTTTCGCAAACCGCGGCCCACCAATGGTCCGGATCCTGCTCGGACCAGCCGGGTCGCGGCCTCGAAACGGTCAGCGGGAAGGTCGCGGCCGCCACGACGCGGCCTTCCGGATCCACGAGCACGGACTTCACCGATGTCGTGCCGATGTCGATGCCGACGAACATGCATCCTCCCCTTCTGATTGATCGGCAATCTGCCCCAACACGACGCCGGGCGGAAGGGGCAGGACGGTCGCGGCGCGTGATCGGACCGCAGGCGCGGACGCGCGCCCGCGCGCATCGGGAGCTTTCAATCGATGCGGCGCAGTTCCGCCGCGAACCGCCGCCAATTGTCGACATAGGACCGCGCCGAGGCTCCGAGCCCCTCGATGGCGGCGGCGTCGAGTTGCTTCACGGCACGCGCGGGGGCGCCGACGATCAGGCTGTTGTCGGGGAACTGCTTGCCTTCGGTCACGAGAGCATTGGCGCCGACGATGCAGTTCGCCCCGATCCCGGCCCCGTTCATGACGGTGGCGCCCATGCCGATCAACGTGCAGTCGCCGATCGTGCAGCCGTGCAGGATGGCGCGGTGACCGACCGTGCAGCCTGCGCCGATCGTCATGGGAAATCCCATGTCGGTATGGAGAACCGCGCCCTCCTGGATGTTGGTGCGGGCGCCGACCACGATCGCTTCGCGATCGCCACGGATCACGGCGCCGAACCAGACTCCGACGTCGGCGCCGAGGTCGACCTGGCCGATCACGTGAGCGTCGGGTGCGATCCAGATCCGATCGGGGGCCGGCAGGCGAGGCTGATGGGCTCCGAGCGCGTAGACCGGCATGACCCCGCTCTCCTCAGTGGCCGGGTCAGGCGAGGTTGGCCGGCGCCACGCCTTCGCCCATGCGCTGACGATAGAGGCCGGCAAAATCGATCGGGTCGATGAACAGCGGGGGGAAGCCGCCGTTGCGGACGGAATCCGCCACGATCTGGCGGGCGAAGGGGAACAGCAGGCGAGGGCACTCGATCATGACGAGAGGGTGGACCTGATCGCTCGGGATCCCGGCGACGCGGAACACGCCGGCATAGTCGAGCTCGAACTTGAACAAGGTTCCCGCACCTTCGCCGGCCGACCCCTCCAGCGACAGGCTGACTTCGAAATCGGTCTCGGACAGCTGCTTGGCGTTGACGTTCACCTGGATCGAGATGTTCGGCCCTTTCTCCTGCGGCCCGAGCGAATTCGGCGCATTGGGGTTCTCGAACGACAAGTCCTTGATATATTGCGCGAGGGCATTCAGTTGCGGGCCGTCGCCCTTGCCTGGGCCTGCACCATTCCCGTTCTGTTCAGCCATCGATCGCTCCTTCGCGTCTCACGGCCCTGGTGCCGATCGCGGTGGGCCGGGTATCATGGAACACACAACCCGACAAGCGAGGCGCCGGAACGCTACCCGCGACGCATCCGGTCGAGCCGGGACCAGTCTTGCGCTTCGAGATCGATGGTGCGCGGTGCGGACGCACGGGGCGCCGAGGGCCGTTGGCCGATCGGGCTCGCCGACACGCCGATGCGCTGCTTCACCCATTCGCGGCCCGAGGGTGCCATCAGGGCCAGCCCGACGAGATCCGTCAGGAAGCCCGGAACGATGAGCAGTACGGCGCCGACCGTCGTCATGGCGCCGTCGATGAAAGCGTCCTCACGCGATGCGCGCCCCTCGGCGACGGCCCGCAATCGCGTCAAAGCCTCCACACCGACGTGGCGCAACCGGCTCAGCCCGAGCACCGACCCCGCGAAGCTGAGAAGCAGCGCCGGTCCGAGCCCGACCCAATCCACGACGGCCACGAAGGCCAGGATCTCGGCCACGCCGGCGATGACGAAAAGGGTTCCGAGGTTCTGACGGCGCAGCATGGGCATCCAATCCCAGTCACAGACAACGCCGCGTGGTCCGGCCAGTCGGCCGGCATGCCGGCTTCGACCGACACGCCGCCCCACTTCCGCGGGGCGGCATACATGGATATTGGACCGCAGCAGTCCCACATCACTCCTGTATTATGGGCGTGCCCGCGCTCGACCGCAACTCGCGCCTCCACGGCACAGACGGCAAGGCTTCAGACATGCATCAGCCCTTCGACATCTCGACCGTCGTCTTCGCGGTCCTGGCGATCTTCGTCATCTGGAAGCTTCGCTCTGTACTGGGGACGCGGACCGGGACCGAGCGGCCGCCCTTCGACCCCTTCGAAGCACGGCGCAAGCTGCGCGAAGGCAAGACGGCCCGGGACGCGGCTCCCGCCGATCCACGCACCGGCACCGGCACCGTTATCAAGCTTCCGGGTGCGGACGAGCGCTCCGCCGCCTCCCCGCGGTCGTCCGTCGACCCTGCCGAGCAGTGGAAGAACGACGTCGAGCCGGGGTCCCATGCGCTGGAGGGCTTGGTCAAGATCGGCGAGGCCGACCGCACCTTCACGGCCGAGAGCTTCATGGCAGGGGCCCGCGCGGCCTACGAGGTGATCGTGATGGCTTTCGCGGCCGGGGACCGCCCGAGCCTGAAGCCGTTGCTGGCCCGGGAAGTCTACGACGGCTTCGCGGCGGCCATCACCCAGCGTGAGCTCCGCGGCCACAAGAACGAGACGACCTTTGTCTCGACAGAGAAGTCGGTCATCCAGGATGCGCAGCTGAAAGGCCGCACCGCGCAGGTCGCGATCCGCTTTCATTCGAAGATGATCGCGGTCACCCGCGACCGGGACGGGGCGGTGGTGGACGGCGCCGTCGACCAGGTCGGCGACATCTTCGATCTGTGGACCTTCGCGCGCGAAGTCGATTCCCGCGATCCGAACTGGCGTCTCGTCGCAACCGAGGCGGGCGCCTAGACGAGCCCTTCCCCTCAGGGCTCGTGAGGCACGATCATGCCGCCCCGTCGTTTGACGGAAGCCGAAGTGGCGATCTGGCTCGAAGTCACCAGGACCGTTGTGCCGCGGCCGGGCAGCAGCCTTCCGGACGCACCCTCTTTCGACGGACCCGCCGAGCCGGTCGCGCCGCCGGCAGCGCGCCCGGCACCGGCCCGAACCTACGCGGTGCCGAGTTACACCCCGCCCGTCTCGGCCCCGAAGCCTCCGCCGATCGGTCTCGAGCGCCGCTACAAGCGTCGCGTGGCCGGGGGGCGCGTGCCGGTCGATGGGGTGCTCGATCTGCATGGCATGACCCAGCCCCAGGCTCACGTCGCGCTGCACCGCTTCCTGCTCGGCGCGCAGCGGGATGGGTCGCGACTCGTGATCGTGGTGACGGGCAAGGGCCTGAAGGAGCGCGTGCGTCAGGATGCGGCAGAACCCGGTGTGCTGCGACGCGCCGTGCCTTTCTGGTTGCGGGACGCGCCGCTCCGGCACCTCGTGATCGGTTTCGAGGAAGCGGCGCTGACCCACGGGGGAGCGGGGGCGCTCTATGTCAGGCTGCGCCGCGCCTCCGACTGATACCGTGTCCGATGAAAGCGGGCGCGCGGCCCGGGAGAAGCCGGCTGCGAAATCGAAAAGCCGTCAGTTGGACGTCTTCGGAATGCTCCGCACCGCGATGCGACCCAGCACCATGACGATCAGTGCCGCCGGAACGAGGCACCCGAGACCGACTCTCAGGCCCGCCCAGGATGCGACGAACCCGATGATGGGTGGTCCCGACAGGAAACCGGCATAGCCGAAGGTCGCCACCGGCGCGATCCCGGCCGAGGGCGTCGAGCCGGCACGGGCCGCGACGCTGAACAGCACCGGCACCACGTTGCTGAGCCCGATCCCGACGGCCGCGAAGCCGATGCCCACGACGAACGGCGCGGGGACCACCACGGCGAGCGCGAGACCACCCGCCGCGAGGGCGCCCCCCCAGACCAGGACCTGGGGGGCTCCGAACCTCGCCACGACCCCGTCACCCGCGAAGCGGCCCGCCGCCATTGCGACCGCGAAAGCGGCATAGCCCGTGGCCGCTATGGCGACGCTGCTGCCCGACACGGAGGTGAGAAAGATGGCGCTCCAATCCGCCATCGCACCCTCGATGACGAAGCAGAAGGAGGCGACGAGGCCGAGCAGCAGAAGCGTGCGGCCGACCCCGCCCCGGCGTAGCCACGACCCGACGCGGGCCGGCGTGGTCCTCGCCTTTCTCTGCGGCGTCGAGCCAGGGCCGATGAACGGCAGAGCGAGGGCGTTGAGGAGGCCCGCAAGGCCGAGGGGGATCCAAAGCTGGCCGCCCGACCCGCAGCCTGCACCCGCCAGGGCACCCCCTAACCCGGCGCCGAAGAGGCCTCCGAGACTGAAGGCGGCGTGGAAGGAGGACATGATGGGAGACCCCCATTTCTCCTCGATATGCCCGGCATGCCCGTTGATCGAGACATCCGCGAAGCCGCCGGTGAGGCCCATGGTGAAGGTGACGGCCACGAGGGCCGTGAGGGTGCCGGCCAAAGGTGCCAGAGCCGATGCGGCGACCCAGACCAGGGCACCCACTCCCGTGGCGAGACTGGTGCCGATGCGAGGCGCCAGCATTCCGGTCAGGCTCGTGGCCAGGATCGACCCCGCGGCCAGCGCCAGCAAAGCGACGCTGAGATCGCGGTCCGACAGCGCGAGCGCGAGCTTGATGGCCGGCAAAACCGCGGCCCAGGCTCCGACGCCGAGTCCCAGAGTCAGGAAAACCGTGAATGTCGCGACGCGCTCGGCCCAAGTGGCGTCGCGTGCGGCCGGTGCGATCGTGCTCGTGGTGTCGGTCATGCCATTCCGATGCGGTGGATGCGCAGGTCCGCCAGATCGAGGCCGGCGAGACGGGCTTCAGCCGTTTCGGCTTCGATCACGAGGTCGTCGACGACCGTCGCGGCTCCCATCGAAAACGGCGCCGAGGTGCCGAGCTTGTCGGCCGTGAGAACCGAGACGACCCGGCTGCTCGCGGCGATCAGCCGTTGCTTGAACGCCGCCTCCTCGGCATCGAACACCGTGAGGCCGCTGTCGGGTGCAAGGCCGCAGGCTCCGATGAAGCCGATGTCGGCCCGGATCTCGCCGAGGTCCCGCGACGCCCGCGACCCGAAGGTGGCGCCGATCTCCGGATGGACCTCACCCCCGAGCATGATCACCTTGCAGCGGAGCCGTCCGCCAAGCGCCGCGGCGACGGCCGGCGCATTGGTCACCACCGTGAGGTCGATGTCCTGGGAAAGATGCTCGGCGACCTGCAGGTTGGTGGAGCCCGAATCGATGAGCACGACCTGGCCCGGCACCACGAGGCCCGCGGCGGCGCGTCCGAGGAGGCGCTTGCGATCCGGCGCGATCCCTCGACGCTGCGCCAGCGAGCCGGCGGCGGGCGACAGCGGAAGCGCCCCGCCGTAGACGCGGCGACAACGGCCGGCGGCCGCGAGGTCGCGCAGGTCGCGTCGGATCGTGTCCTCGGATGTGCGGAAATGCCGTGCGAGATCGGCGGCGAGGACCCGGCCGTCCTGGGTCAGTCGTGCAAGGATGTGGGTGTGCCGTTCGTCGGGAAGGATCATGACCTGACCATCGTCAATCGGTGAAACCATGCACGATCGCGTAGAAACATGCAAGTTTCGACACCGAAGCTTCTCGGACGTCCGGACCCGCTCTATCGGCGGAGGTCCCGGCAATGCTAAGGGCCGGCTCGACCTCGCGCGCACCGGGGCGCTTCCCGACTGGATCGTATCGGCACAATGCGTCTGACGCTTTTCCTTGCCACCGCGTTCGGCGCCGTCCTGATCGTGGGTCTCGTGGCCTTCTACGGCTGGACCCCGATCCTGATGGCCTTGCGGGCGGTCGGCTGGGGGGTCGTGCCGGTCACGCTGGTGCGGATCGCAGAAGCGGCGGCGGCGGCGGTCTGCTGGTGGCTGCTGTTGGATCGGCGGAGCTGGACATTGCTGCGCGCCTGCCTGCTGCTGCGCTGGGTCAGGGAGGCGGTCAACGTGCTGCTGCCGGTGGCCCAGGTGGGCGGCGAAGTCGTGGGGGCCAGGCTCCTGACCTTCTTCGGCGTCCCGGGGAGCCTGTCGTCGGCCAGCGTGCTGGTCGACCTGCTGGCCCAGACGGTGACGCAGTTCTTCTTCACGCTCATCGGTTTGGCGCTCCTTGCGACTGTCGGCGGCGCCGATGCGCTGGTCCGCTGGGTTGCGATGGGCCTCGCCGTGATGGCGCCGGCCCTCGTCGGCTTCTTCGTGGCGCAGCGCTACGGTGGGGCGCGGCTCCTCGAGAAGGTCCTCCGGCGTTTCACCGACGATCCGCAATGGGCGGCGATCGGTGGGGGGCTCGCGGCCTTGAACCAGCACATGGTCGAACTCTACCGGCGCCCCGTCCGTCTCGCTCTCGTCTGCGTCATCCATTTCGCGACGTGGTTCCTCGGTGTCTTCGAGATCTGGTTCGCGCTGCGGTTCATGGGATATCCCGTGTCTTACGCTACGGCACTCGTCGTCGAGAGCCTCGGCCAGGCCGTGCGGGGCGCCGCCTTCGTGGTGCCGGGCGGCATCGGCGTGCAGGAGGGCGGGTTCGTGGCGCTCTGCGCCGTCTTCGGCATTCCGGCGCCTGCGGGGATCGCGCTGTCGCTCGCGAAGCGGTTTCCGGAAGTCGTGCTCGGGCTCCCGGGTCTCCTCGTCTGGCAAGGTCTGGAAAGTCGCCGCATTTTCATGCGACGGGATTTGGCTCAGGGGACTCAGCCGGCCATCAAATAAGATGCGTCGCCGGCCCCCTGCGAGGGCCGCTGGCCAGGATGCGGGGCATGCCCATCCGGACCGAGCGAAAGACCATCCGATCTGCGCGATGCGCAGCCGGCCCTAGTGCACCGAATCGGTGCACCGGCTCCAAGCTGGTCGGACCACTAGGCCGAAGCATGACGAGGACGATCGATGAAGACAATGCGACGCGGGCTCCGGGGGAGCCTGCTCGGTGCGGCGCTCGGCGTCGCGCTCCTGGCCGGCCCGATGGGCTCCGCCTGGGCTCAAGCCGCTCCAGCGGCTGCCAAGGGCGCGGCGGACCCGGCGGCCCTCACGGTACAGGATTTCTACGATGCCCTGTTTGATTCGATGCGCCACGCGGGCGAGTGGAAGATGCAGGGCCGCTACGACCACCTCTATCCGGTGATGATGAAGCTCTTCGACGTGCCGACCATGACGCGCGTCGCGGTCGGCCCCGACTTCGCCAAACTGCCTCCTGAGCAGCAAGACAATCTCCGGTTGGCTTTCGGCAAGCTCCTGGTCGCCACCTTCGCCAGCACCTTCGACGATTTCAAGGGCGAGACCTACGCGGTCGACGCCGACGTCGCGGCGCAAGGGCAGGACAAGTTCGTCAAAAGCAGGTTCAATGGGGCCGGCGCGCCGGTCGACATCAATTACCTGCTGCGCGGCAAGGGCGACGGCTGGCGCATCATCGACATCTACCTCAACGGGACGATCAGCCAGCTCGCGACCTGGCGCTCCGAATACGGGGCGGCCTTCCAGCAACAGGGCTTCGACGGGCTGATGGCGGCCGTCGAGGCGCAAACCAGCAAAGACATGAGGGCGTTCTGATCGTCACCCTCGTTCTCCTGATCCTCTCCGGCGCCGGATGCTCGTACGCGCTCCTGGCCGCGGTGCTGGTCCGACGTTGGGTTGAGCCCGACCGAGGGTCGGGGCCCGACCGCGGGTCGGGTTCGACGAGCCGCCTCGAACCGCGGACGGGAGTCAGCCTGTTGAAGCCGCTCTACGGCGACGAGCCCTTCCTCCTGCGCAACCTGGCTTCCTTCTGTGCCCAGGACTATGCGGGGCCGCTCGAAGTCGTGTTCGGCGTCGGGCGGGCCGACGATGCCGCGGTCGCGGTGGTGGACCGTCTGCGAGCCATGTTCCCGTCCCTCGCCCTGAAGCTCGTGGCCGACGAGCGCCGCTGGGGGACCAACGGCAAGGTTTCCAACCTCATCAACATGGCCGAGCAGGCGCGGCATCCGGTGATCGTGCTGGCCGACAGCGACATGCTGGTCGGACGGGACTATCTCGACCGTGTCGTCGCGGCGCTCGAACGTCCGGGCGTCGGTGCCGTCACCTGCCTCTACCGCGGTATCGCGGTGCCGGGGATCTGGTCGCGGCTCGCCACGCAGTGGATCGATCTCCACTTCCTGCCGAGCGTCGTGGTCGGCATGATGCTCGGGCTCGCCAAACCCTGCTTCGGCTCGACCATCGCGCTCAGCCGCGACACGTTGGAGCGGGTCGGCGGCTTCATGGCGTTCAAGGACCGGCTCGCCGACGATTACGCGATCGGGGATGCCGTGAGGGGTCTCGGCCTCTCCGTTGCGGTGCCGCGTGACCTCGTGCTCGGCCACACCTGTACGGCCGCGAGCTTCGGGGCCCTGCTGCGGCAGGAGTTGCGGTGGTCCCGCACCATCCGCTCGCTCGACCCCGTGGGCTTCCTCGGGTCGGCCGTGACCCACCCGGTTCCCTGGGCCACCCTGGCGGCCCTCTGGTCCGGCTTCGGTGGTGCCGCGATGAGCATGCTGGCCGCTGCTGTTGCATCGCGGCTACTGCTGCAGCTTTTCGTTGCCCGCTCTATCGGCACGCGTCCGAATGGCCTTATTCTCGGCCCGGTCCGCGACTACGCGGCTTTCCTGGTCTTTCTCCTCAGCTTCTGGCCCGGTTCGATCGACTGGCGCGGCCACCGTTTCGCGCTCAAACCCGATGGGACCATCACGTCGCCCGACATCGCAGGATCATGATGCGCACGCTTTTTCTTCAGGCTCCTTCCTTCGACGGCTACGACGGCGGCGCCGGCGCCCGCTACCAGATGAAGCGTGAGGTGAAGTCCTTCTGGTATCCGACCTGGCTGGCGCAGCCGGCCGCATTGGTCGAGAACTCCAAGCTCATCGATGCCCCGCCCCATCGCTTGAAGTGGGACGATATCGCGCCGCAGGTGAAGGACTACGACCTCGTCGTCATGCATACCTCGACGCCGTCGTTCGATTCCGACATCCGCACCGTCCGCATGCTGCGCGACCTGAAGCCGGATCTGAAGATCGGCCTCGTCGGCGCCAAGGTCATGGTCGAGCCCGAGCAGAGCCTGCAGGCCTGTTCGGCACTCGATTTCGTGGCGCGCGAAGAGTTCGATTTCACCATCAAGGAAGTGGCCGACGGCCGCGACTGGTCGAAGATCGACGGCATCACCTACCGCAATGCTGAAGGCGTGATCGTCGGCAACGCGGACCGCCGCGTCCTCGAGAACATGGACGAGCTCCCCTTCGTCACGCCCGTCTACAAGCGCGACCTCGAGATCGAGAACTACTTCGGGGGCTACCTCAAGCACCCCTACATGTCGTTCTACACGGGCCGCGGCTGCAAGAGCCGCTGCACCTTCTGCCTGTGGCCGCAGACGGTCGGCGGCCACAACTACCGCACCCGTTCCATCGGCCACGTGATGGACGAGCTGCGCTACGCCCGGGCCGCCTTCCCGCAGGTCAAGGAGTTCTTCTTCGACGACGACACGCTGACCGACAACCTGCCGCGCGTCGAAGCGCTGG
>CAXUOD010000119.1:0-1754 GCA_964252585.1 uncultured Lichenihabitans sp.
TCGATCAGCTCGTAGCGCAACTGACCGAGCATGCGCTCGCCGAGCCGGCCCTTGTAGAAGTTGATGTAATACTTGAAGAGGCCGTTGATGATCACCAGCAGCAGGAAGGCGGCCGACAGCACGATGAGCGACCAGACCCGGTCGAGGTCGAACCCGTGCATGATTTCGATGAAGCCGTCCGTCTTCACGGCGCCGGGCACCGGGACCTTGATCTGGAAATAGTGCTGGGTGGAGGTCGCCTTCTCGAAACCCTTGGCCTGGATCGGCCCGTTGACGATATATTTGGGCAGATCCAGCATCAAAAAATTGAACGGCATCGAGGCCAGGATGATGAGCAGGATCCAGACCTGCTCCTTCCTGGTCTCGTTCCAGATGTAACGAAAGAGGCTAGCCTCCATACCTTGCGTGTCTCCAGCCCGATGGGGATCGAGGACTTCGGTTCTTACACAGACGGTGGGTGATCCTCACCCATCCTCATGCTGAGCCGGCCCGAAGGCCTTGTCGAAGCACGCAGGGCCAACCCCGAGGGCTCTGGCCTTCGACACGACCGCGTTCCGCGGTCGGCTCAGGATGAGGCGCGAGAGTGGAACGCGAGTCAATTCCTACGGCCGCTTGCATGTCGTCGTAAACCAGCGTGTCGTCCCATTGTCGACCCGCCGGGGATTTCGGGCAAGGGTCGGAACTCGAATTAGCGACCTTGCATAGGCTTTCCGGCTGACCGGCTGGGTGCGGACTCAAGCGCTCGTACCCGATGCGACAGAGCCGGCCAGCCGGACGCCGCAAGACAGTTGAAGGCGTCCAGGCCTGCCTCAGGTCGAGGCGGCAGGGCCAAGGCTCAGGCGTTGCGACAGGATGATCCGTGTCGTGGCGCCGCCATCCATGGCGATCCTCGTAACGGAAAACGGCAGCGTCAGTGCCCGGTCGATCGCCGAGGCAAGGGATTCCGGGTCGAGAGACTCCTCGTCGAGCGAGACGGCCCAGCCGCGCGCCGTGAAGAGGGAAGCGCGCCGGGTTTGTTCCGTCTCGCCGCCGCTCGCGAAGGGGACCAGGACCGCGCGGCAACCCGCCGTCACGAGGTCGGCGACGGTGTTGTAACCGGCCTGAGACACCGAAATCTTGGCTCGCGCCAGACGCGCCGGCAGATCGGACACGAACGACCTCACGGCGACGTCCGGATCCGACGAGACTTTGGCGGAGGCCTTGTCGGCGTTCGGACCCGTGAGGACGAGCCATCGTGCCCGGGCCAGCGCGCTCAGTGGACGAGCCGCCAAGGCCGTTTCGACCAGCCTCGACCCGACGGCTCCGCCGCCTACGGAGACCACGACGTCGAAAACCTCATCCGGCTCAATCCCCCCTGCCCGAACCGGCTCGGGACCGACCATGCCCGTATAGGCGATGCGATCCGCGAAGCGATGCGCCGCGGGATAGCTGTCTTCCAGCCGCACCAGAAGTTCGTCGCCGTGCACGAGAACGAGATCGAAACATCGACGAACGAGGGCCGCGGTTTCGTCCTGGCGGTCGGGCCTCGTGTCCTGGAGGATGTCGCGCACCGAACACGCGATCAAGGGCCGGTGGGAAGCGGCGGCGGCGCGCTCGAGGAGCGGCAGCAGCTCGAACCGCATCTGGCGACGCCCGAACGGAAAAGCCTCGATCAGCACGATGTCCGGCGAGACCTCGTCGAAACAGCGAAGCAGCAGGTCGCGACGCGAAGCCCTGTCGTGCTCGTCGAACGGGCTGCCGTCCGGATGCACCAA
>CAXUOD010000119.1:1764-16003 GCA_964252585.1 uncultured Lichenihabitans sp.
ACAGCTGGCCCGAAGTCCGCCGCGATCTCTTCATCCGCATCCCCCACGGCCCCCAAGCCTGGCGGGCCGGCCCCCACGGCCGGCAGCATCGTGAGCGCCACGCCATCGGGCACGATGCCGGATGGCAGTTCGCCGCCGACCACGAGCCGGACTTCGAACGCATCGCGCAGCGCCTTTGCGATCCGGCACGCCCGCATCACGTGCCCGATGCCGAGCAGGTGCTGGACGTAGAAAAGGACGCGGGGCTTCATGGCGGGCTACTCGGCGGCTTCGGCCGTGGTGTCGCCGAAGGCGGGAACTCGGCGTGGCGTCTCGCCTGCAGCGGCGCGTAACAATCCGCCCAGGACGTCGAGGCTCGCGGTGGAGTCGAAGAGCCGCGCCACGCGGCCCTGCCCGGCTCGCCCGTAGGCGCGGCGCAGATCCGGGTCGCGAATCAGGTCGATCAGGGCCGCGGTGAGCGCCGCCGCATCCTCGGACCGGACCAGGCGACCATTGACGCCGTCCTCGATCAGTTCGGGCACCCCGCCGACCCGGGTCGACAGACACGCAAGTCCCTGACTTTGAGCCTCGACCAGAACGTTGGGCAGGCCGTCGCGGTCACCATCTCCGGCAACACGGCAGGGCAGGACGAAAAGATCGGCCTGGCGGTACTGCTCGAGCACGGCCGTCTGGTCCTGCGGACCCAGCCACTCGATACGGTCGGTGAGCCCCCGTCTTTCCGCCGCGGCGCGGAGCCTCGGCAGTTCCGGACCGCCACCGACGTGGACCAGTCGCCAGGCATAGGCACCGGGTATGGCGGCGAGCGCGTCGACAAGAAGATCGAACCCCTTCTTTTCGACCGCGCGACCGACCGCGAGGAGGTGGACCGGATCCGCGGGGTCGCTTCCGTCGCGCCGCGGCCGGAGAAGCTGCAGCGGCCGGAAGCGCTCGAGGTCGAGCCCGTGGTAGACGAGCGCAACGGCTTTGCCGGTTGGGCTTAACGCCTGCAGCCGGTCGAGCCCCGCGGCCGTGCAGGTGACGATCCAGCGCGCCGCGTCGAGCTTTTGAGCGAGATCCCAATCGGGCGAGGTCCAGATGTCCTTCGCGTGCGCCGAGCAGCTCCACGGCAGCTTCGTCATGGTGGCCGCATAAGCCGCGACGCTTGCCGGCGTGTGGATGAAATGGGCGTGGATCTGCGCCACGTCGGGCGGCAGCTCGGCCGCGAGCACCAGGGCTTGGCCGAAGCGGCGGATGCGGTTGCGGGAGACGTCGCGCCGCAGGTCGTGCCGGAACTGCCGCCAGGCCGCGGCCAGTCCAGGCGCGTGCCTCACGGCCCACCACGATCTCAGCACCCGCAAGGGGGCGTGATGAAGGTATTCGGGCAGGTAGGATACGGGTGCGGCGATCTCCTCATGAACCGGGTGAAGACGGCCATCCGTCGGCTGTCGCATGGCGACGATCCGGAGATCGAACCCACGCCGCTCCAATCCTCGGATTTCCTCCGCGATGAAGGTTTCCGACAGGCGCGGGTAGCCTTTGAGAAGAAAAAGGATCGGCCGGCTCACCACGCTTCGTCGCCTCGTGGTCGATCCCGGCCGGCCATCGTCGGCGAAGGTCTCTCCGTCATATAGTGGCCAACGAGGTCGCCGATCCGATCGAGGCCGTCGAGCGGCGTGCCATAAGCGGTTTCGGACGGGGTCGCGCGATGCGGCAAGGCCCGCAGCGCAGCTGCCAGGAGGGATGGATCGTCGGCCTCTTCGGGCAGGATCATGTCGACGAGCCCCAGTTCCGCAGCGCGGCGCGCTCGAATGAGCTGCTCTTCCCGCGGTCGAACGCGAGGTACGATGAGGGCCCGCTTGTCGAGCGACAGGATCTCGCAAAACGTGTTGTAGCCACCCATCGCGACGAGACCGGCCGCACTCTCGATCAAGGTTTCGGGGCGGTTGTCGAAATCGACGAGATGCAGGGCCGGATGCGAGGCCGCCTTGCGGCGGATCTCGTCGCGTTCATCGGCCCCCATGAAGGGGCCCAGGACCATGACGACCGGCCAATCGAGCGTCGGGTCGTGGTCGTGCGCCGCGATGACCTGGTGCATGAGGTCGGCGCCGTCGCCCCCGCCCCCGACCGTCACGAGAAGGGCGTGCGCCGGCAGAGCAGCGCCAAGCGGCGTGGGCAGACTCGGAACGTCGCGCCGCAGGAAACCCGTCCAGGTCACACGGGCGCGGAGCGAATCAGGCACTGCCAAGCCGACGAGGGGATCGTAGAAGTCGCGCGGCCCGTAGACCCATACGGCATCGTAGAGCGCATCCATCTTGGGCAGGACGTCGGACCGCGACCACTCGGCTTCGAGCAGCCGCGACGAGTCCATCACGTCACGCAACCCCAAGATCAGGGTCGTCCCCCGGCCCTTCAACCAAGCCAAAGTTGATTCGAGTTCGCCCCGCAACCCGAGCGGCTCCTTGTCGACGATCAACAGATCCGGCTCGAAGTTCTCAGCCGTGCTTTGGATGATGGAGCGGCGCAGCGCCAGCGTATCCTGCAGGTCGGTGTGTTGCGAAAGCGGCGTATATTCGCCGTTGTAGAGCTTGATGATACTGGGGATCTTCAGAAAATCGACCCGCGTGCGGAACTCAAAGGCGCCCGCGATGGAAGACCCCGACACGATCAGGATCTGCAGGCCCTTGAAGCGCTCCACGAGAGCATGCGCGATGGCGCGGCATCGCCGCAGATGCCCCAAACCGAACGTGTCGTGGCTGTACATGAGGATGCGCGCGTGCCGCAAGCGGCCAACCGAGTGAAGCATCGACAGGCCCTTGTCCAACCCCAGGCAACCCGAGCGCCGAATCGGCGAACCGCCGACGTCCGCTTCGCCCATGCTGGCGCTCCGCGGTATCGAGCGGGACCAGAATAACGGCGTCGCTGCACACTGGCTAGGCGGCGCGGCTGTGGTCAAGCTTTTCGGGGGTATGACGCCGGCCCATGCCGAGGGCCGGCTTTCTCCCGTCGTCTACGGCAGGTCGAGGACGCGCGGTCGCGCGGCTCGCGCTGCGCGATCCAACGGCATGGGTCTACTTCAAATTGGTGTTTCAGGATTTTAACGAATATTTTCTATCACAAATTAGGAGACGAGCCTGGGAGATGGTGATGGCCGCTTCATTGTCGACACGAGCACGCCGAGGGATCGACGAGACCCTGCGTCGTATCGGTCAGGATTGGCTGTACTACTTGACCATCGCCAGCTTCGTGGCCTTGACCGCCGCGACTGCTCACCGGCTGCATCGCAATGGTCTGATCGATACGATCTGGGGCTACCTGACCTTGTGGGCAGACCTTGCCGTCACGGTCCTCACGATTCGGTTCTCGTTCGCCTTCACCATGAGATCTCGGAAGGAGCGACCCAGAAGCCCCGTCTCCTTGGCCAAGCAGGTCGCACTCGAGCTTTTCTCGCCAAAAACGGTCGCGGGCGTGCTGCTCTACCTGGCATTGGCCGCCTTCATGGGTGCTTTCACCACCTTCAAAACCCTCTTGCCTGGCCTGAACGATTTTTGGGCCGACCCATGGCTCGCTCAGCTCGATCGCTGGGTTCACGGCGGCCAACAATCCTGGCACCTCCTTCAGCCGCTTCTGGGCCACCCGCCGATCACCCGCGCAATCGAGATCGTCTACGGGCCGGTCTGGATGTCGTGCGTCAGTCTCCTTCCTCTGTTTTTCTGCCTCTCCGACCGCTATCCCGACGACCGACGGCGGTTCCTGGTCGCATTCTTGCTCACCTGGACGTTCAACGGCCTGCTTCTGGCGGGCGTGTTCATGTCGGGCGGGCCAGCATTCTACGGCCAGCTGGTGCACGACGTTGCCCCTTTCGGCGACCTGCAGCGCTATCTCGGTTTCGAATCCGCCACTCCGTTTTCGGCAAGCTGGGCGCAGCGTCAGCTCTGGGCCATGCACCAGGCGGGCATCTCGGGCGTGGGCGCGGGGATCTCAGACTTCCCCAGCCTTCATGTCAGCATGATCGTGCTCTGCTGCTTCAGCGTCTGGAACATCTCCAGGCGCGCCGGCTCCCTTTTGGTCGCACTCGCGGCGCTGATCGTTATCGGTTCGGTCCATCTCGGATGGCACTATCTCGTTGGCGATTATGCTGTGTTCGGGATCATGGGGGCGATCTGGCGAACCAGCGGCTTGCTTGCCGCCCGGATGCACGCGCTCGCGTCCCAACCGCGGATCGCCGGCAACGGGTCTAAGGAAGGCTCCTGGTCTCCCGGAACCGAGGTGCCGGCGCCGCTGGTCTTGGCTGAAGCCTGGCCCGAAGCTGAAGCGGGGCTCGGTTGATCGGCCCGCGCACCGGCGAGCTTCAAGGGCGACCGATCGACGGATGCCCGCACCGCGTTGGCAATCCCGTCGGCAAACGACGTTCGGTACGGATTAGGACTAAGTCAACCTGCGACTCAAGACTCCATAGGTCCGCCTGTGAGCCCGAGTCATTCTGCCTCGTCGTCGGGCGGATCAGCTATCCGACGCCGAGAGCTTCGTGCTCTCGCTTGCGCGGGTGGCATGATGGCAAAGCTTCTCGGTCGCACTGCCGGTGACTACTGGCGTATGGAAGCCGACGAACTCCAAAAACTGACGGAGCGTATGCGCGCCGTTCGCGAAGCCGACGCAAGGCTGATTCATGGGATCAATGCGCTTAGCCGAGAGGGTCCAGGCGAGCCTTCTCGGGCACAGACGGGCCGGCCTATACGGACAATCCTGGGGCCGCTGTGACTGCAACACGCGGGCCTCTCCACCATCGAAGAGCTGCAGGTTCGATCCGTCGAGCATCTGCAACCCCCGAGGCACGGTTCGAAGTCGACGTTGCGCCTTGCCTGTCGACCAGCATGGCCGGTGCACACGAGCCGTCGGACCGACCACCGGCTTCCGAGGTGGTCTGCGAGGCCGCCGAGCGAGGTGTGACAGGCATGACCATGCGGCAGTGACCCGCATCCCGGACCGGTCGACTCGACCCCACTTGTCAGTCGAGTGCAGGCTGACTGCCTGGCGCGCGACGGGGAGGGTAGCATGCAAATCGGTGACGCCGTCCGGATCCGCGCCGACGCGCCGCATCGCGACACGCTCGGGGCCATGGCGGACCAGATCGGCATCGTGGTCGACGTCGTCGAGATCGACGGCATCGAGACGTTGAACGTGGTCTACGGCGACCGCGGCCCCCTCGACGCGGGCTTGCCGGCGTCCGAATTCGAGCTGGCGCTCTAGCCGACGCGTCGGAGCCTCGGCTTGAAGCACTGCTTCGGTGCAGGCCTGCCCGTGGAGGACGAACAACAACGAGGCGATCCGATCCTGCAACGAGCCGTCGATGGCCTGCAATCGTTCGCTCGGACCGACGACGGCCCGCATCCAAGCAGCGCCGGCTGGGGTAATTCCGTGTCGGAGTCACGCATAGCTTCAGACGTGCGACAGTGCCGGATTGACAGATCGCGCGACGAACGCTCGATTCGCCTCAACCAACGCAGGGGCGAGGGGATTCGACATGCAGGCCCGGTTTCGGACGACGAGCCTGCTTCGCCTGCTGCTCATCGCCTCGGTCGCCGGTCCCGCGTTCATTCTTGGAATATCGGCCTGGGTGACTTATCGGCAGGCCTTCAGCGACGCGCGACAGGAGTTGATGTGGACGAGCGAGGTCGCGCTCGAACACGCCTCCAAGGTCTTCGACAGCTACGCGCTCGTCGCCGACCGCGTGCAGGACAGTCTGGGTACGCTCGATCCTGGCACGATCGCCAAGAACGAAGCCGCCCTTCATCGCCGCTTTCAGGGCATCATCGCCCACCTGCCCCAGATCCAGTCGTTGATCGTTCTCGACCGGGATGCGCACCTCGAGGTCGCGACGGATGCCGAGCCCGTCGACAGGTCGATCGACTTCTCGGACCGGGACTATTTCGAGGCGCTGAAATCGCAGCGGGTCGAGACCTTCGTGAGCCGTCTGCAGACGAGCCGGGTGACGGGGAAGATTTTCTTCGGTTGGGGCCGGTCGCGCCAGGGACCGACCGGCGGCTTCGGTGGCGTCATCGACATTGCGACGGCGCCCGACCTTTTCAGCCGTTTCTACGAGACCCTCGTCAGCGAGGTCGGCGAGACTCCCGACGGACGCGTGGTGACCATGATCCGCGACGACGGGCAGATCCTGGTGCGTTATCCAGCGTTCCCGGGGCCACCTCCGAAAGTGTCGCCCTCGAACCCGTTCTTCGACGCGGTGAGGACGCAACCCGATGGTGGGATCTACTCGAACAACTCGCTGATCGACCACGGGTCACCGCGCCGGCTGTTCGCGTATCGGAGGGTGCCGGGTCATTCCATCTACATCGTGGCCGGGCGGTCCCTGGACGCGATCACGGCGGAATGGCGACGCGACATGCTGGTCTACCTCGCGGTGGGCGTGCCCGGCGCAGCGGCGTTGTTCGTCCTGACTTTGGCGACGGTTCGAGGTGCGCACCGCGAGGCCAATGCTCTGGCGCGGGTGAACGCCGAGATGGGTCGGCGCGAGATGGCCGAGGAACAGCTTCGTCAAGCCCAGAAGATGGAAGCGGTCGGCCAGCTGACGGGAGGCGTCGCGCACGACTTCAACAACCTTCTCACCGTGATCAGTTCGTCCATCGACCTGTTGAAACGGCCCAACCTCAACGAGGACCGGCGCCGACGTTACATCGATGCCATCGCGGACACGACGTCCCGCGCCGCGAAGCTGACGGGACAACTCCTGGCCTTCGCTCGACGTCAGGCCCTGAAGCCGGAAGTCTTCGACTCCGTCGAGAGGGTGCGCGCGGTGAGCGACATGCTCGGCACCATCACCGGATCGCGCATCCATACCGCGATCGAAGCTCCCGACGAGGGCTGCAGGGTCAACGCCGATGCGAGCCAATTCGACACCGCGCTCGTGAACATGGCCGTCAACGCGCGCGACGCGATGAACGGCGAAGGCCTGCTGACGATCCGCATCACCAAAGTCGCGCGCCTTCCCGCCATACGGTCGCGCCCGGTCGTCGAAGGCGAATTCGTCGCTCTTGTCATGGACGATACGGGGTCGGGCATCGCGTCGGCCGATCTCGACCGCATCTTCGAGCCGTTCTTCACGACGAAGGGCGTCGGACAGGGAACCGGCCTCGGCCTCAGTCAGGTCTTCGGCTTCGCCCAGCAGTCGGGTGGCGATATCACGGTCGAGAGCGAGCCGGGCCGAGGCACGACGTTCACGCTCTACCTGCCGCGCGTCGCGAGCGAGATCATCGTGCCCCCGCCGGCCCAAAGGTCCGATGCGCTCGCTGACGGCCACGGAACCCGCGTCCTCGTGGTCGAAGACAACGTCGACGTCGGCTCCTTCGCGACCCAAACGCTCGACGAACTCGGATACTCGACCGTCCTGGCGCCGGATGCCGGCGTCGCGCTGGCCGAACTGGCGAAGGACGCCGATCGATTCGACGTCGTGTTCTCGGACGTCGTCATGCCGGGCATGACCGGGATCGAACTGGCCCGGGAGATCCGCCGGCGCCACCCTGACCTGCCGGTGGTTCTCACGTCGGGCTACAGCCATGTTTTGGCCCAGCAGGGCACGGATGGCTTCGACCTCCTGCACAAGCCTTACTCCATCGAAGAGCTCTCACGCGTCCTTCAGATGGCTGCGCGCGGCAGAAGGTTGAAGGTCTGAGCCCCGGGCCCCGCAAACGCGCCGGGGCGTCGCCGCACCGCTCCTCGCACTGTTGAACTGTCCAGAACTCCTCCACTGGTTGAAACTCATCTTCATGAAGATCGACCCGGCCACCGTTCAATCGGTCCCCATGACGAGACCTTCGATGTCGTGCTTCTGGGTGATGGGGATCAACGCGGGAACGACGCGGCAGACGAGATGGTCGCGGACGACAGGAGGCAGCGCGTCGTAGTAATCCTGCGTCGCCATCATGTCGTGCAGCGCGGCGTGCCCCGCTCCCGGCGCGTCGACGCCCAGGACCAGAACGGGCCTCGCGATCGGGGACGCGTGAGCCGTTCCCCGATGCACCGTCAGCGCGGACCTGCAGGAGATGTCCCCCATCTGCGGGTACTTGCGGACGGCACGTTCCTGGAACCTCGGCCAGACCTCGGACGAGGGGAACATCTCGTGTTTCCACGTGCGCCCATCGTCCCATTGCGACCCCGGAGCGACCTCGAACGGCCCCATGTCGGGGGTGACGTCGACCCCGGTCAGGTTGAAGGCCAGCGAGGTGATGCGCCTGTCTCTCCAGCTCTCGGCCGGCGAGGGGAAATCGCGATGCCAGGGCTGGTTCTTGGCGCCCTGAAACGGAGTATCGAAGCCGACCTCGACGATCTCGTAGCGGGGGCCGAGAACCGCTTCGCACATGGCCGTGACCCACGGGTGGCTCGCGAGTTCCGCGAAACCACGCAGGTTCTGAGGGTGGATCTCCACGTACCAGCGCCGCGGCCCGCGGCCGACGGCGCCGCCGCTCCGCTGGATCGCTTCCCAGAACGCCGTCGTGATGTCCTCGCGCATGTCCTCGGCCCACGGCCGGGAGAAAGCGCCTTTGCGGCCGACGACGCCGTCGCCGTAGAGCGTCGCCACGTCTTCCACGATCTCGGATGAATGCGGATCCATCGTGCTTCCCCCCGTGCCGCCTGCCTGGTGTTCCACCCCGACCCCCGATGATCCGTGTCAGGCCTCCAGCCGTGTCGAGCGCATCAGGAGCTTGGCCTGGGCCACGACCACGACCAGCAGGAACAAGCCACGGACCACGGACTGCCAATAGGCCGAAAGACTGATCACGCCGAGGCCGTTCTCGAAATTCAGGATGTTGAAGATCAGGCCGAGCAGAACGACGCCCGCGAACGTCGTCACGACCGAGCCGTTGCCGCCGCTGAGCGGCGTCCCGCCCACCACCACGGCCGAGATCGCGAAGAGCTCCCACCCCTGCCCCTCGATCGGCTGGCCGGCCCCGAACTGCGCCGCCAGGATGACGCCCGCGAGGCCGGAGAGCGCCCCGCTCGCGGCATAGACGACCCACTTCGTACGGTCGGTCGGCAGGCCCATGAGGCGGGTGGCCTCCTCGTTGCCGCCGACCGCCAAGACGGTGCGGCCGAACGCCGTCCGCTCGAGCAGCACCCACCCGCCGACGAATGCGCCGAGCGCCATCAGGGCCGGGATGGGAAAGCCGAAGAGGTCCCCTTGGCCGAGTTCGGTGAACCCGCTGTCGTAGGAGGCGGAGACCGATTGGTTGCCGGCGAGCAGAAGCGCCAGGCCGCGCGCTCCCAGCATGGTGGCGAGCGTCGCGATGAAAGGCGCGAGACCGAGGCGCACGACCGCGAGCCCGTTGGCGAGGCCGACGAGCAGGCCCACCCCGAGACCGGCTCCGAGCCCCGCCAGCTCTCCATTGGGCGAGGCAAGAGCCGCAGCGACGCTGCCGAGGGCCGCCACCGCACCGACCGAAAGGTCGATCCCCCCCGTCATGATGACGAAACCCATGCCGAGGCTCACGAGGCCGAACATCGAATTGTAGGCGAGAAAGGACGTGATGTTGAAGGGGCTGAGGAAATGGTCGTAGCGCAACGCCCCGAACGAGATCAGCGCCACGAGGCCGATCACGACGCCGTAGCGGCTGACGACGGCGAGCGAGCGCTCGCGGCGGGCCGGGATCATCCACGTCTCCCCTGGGCCTGCACCCAGACGGCCAGAATGATCAGCAGCGCCTTGACCACCAGGGCCGCGGCATCGGGCACGCCGTTGGCGATCAGCGTGGTGCGCACCAGCTGGATGATGCAGGCGCCGATCAGCGTGCCCACGACCGTCGCCCGCCCGCCGGCCAGCAGCGTGCCGCCGACCGCGACCGCCGCGATCGCGTCGAGCTCCATGCCCGATCCCACGAGATTGGCATCCGACGACGAGTTGATCGCGATGGTGACGAGCCCGGCGACGCCGGCCGCAAAGCCGCTGACGGCGTAAACGGTGCGTTTGACAGGCATGACCGGGATGCCGGCCAGCCGTGCCGCGCGCTCGTTGCCGCCAATGGCCAGGATCTGGCGGCCGATCAGCGAGCGGCGCAGCACCGCGGCGCCGGCCGCGACGGCTGCAAGCATCAGGATCGCCTGGAACGGGACCCCGAAGACGCGGCCGAGGCCGATGAACTGGAAGCCCGGTTCGTGAAAGACCTGGAGGTTGCCGTTGGTCATCACCTGGGCGATGCCGCGGCCCGCGATATAGAGCACCAGCGTCGCCACGATGGGTTGGATGCGGTAGCGCGTGATGACGAGGCCGTTGAGCCAGCCCAGCGCCGTCACGGCCACCACCGGCAGGATCATCCCGAGCACGATCGCCAGTGCAGGCGAGACGGACGCCATCCTGCTCGTGAAGATGAGCGGCGCCAACTGGCCCGCGATCGCCATGAGCGAGCCCACCGAGAGGTCGATGCCGCCCGTCGCGATTACCAGCGTCATGCCGACCGCGACGATGACGATGGGTGCGACCTGGGTCAGGTTGACGTTGAGGGTCTGCAACGACACGAAATTCGGTGTCACCGCGGCGTTGAACACCAGCAGGAACGCCAGCGCCAGAAGGGCGCCGTTGCGGCGCAGCACGGTCTTCGGACCGGCGGCGCGCGGCGCCGGCAGAGCCTGATCCGTCATCGGGGGACGGTTCCCTCGTGGCGACGATGCTCGACCGCGTTGCCGTGCGCCATGGCGAGGAGGACGGCGTCTTCCGTTAGGGCATCCCGCTCGAGCATTGCGACCGTCCGGCCGTCCCGCAGCACATAGGCACGGTCCGAACCCTCGACGATCTCCTCGATCTCCGACGACACCATGAGCACCGCGAGGCCGGTCCCGGCGAGTTCGCGGATCAGCCCCTGGATCTCGGCCTTGGCGCCGACGTCGATGCCGCGCGTGGGCTCGTCGAGGATCAGGAGCTTGGGGTCGGTGCAAAGCCATCGGGCCAGCAGGACCTTCTGCTGGTTGCCACCCGACAATTCCCGGATCGGCTGCTCGGGACTCGAGCATTTGATGCCGAGACGTTTGACGAAGCGATCCACGATCGTCCGCTGGCGGCCCTCGTCGACGATTCCCATGGCCGTGAGCCGCGGCATCAGCGCGAGCGTCAGGTTCTCGCGCACCGAGAGGTCCGGCACGATGCCTTCGTGCTTGCGGTCCTCCGTGCAGAAGCCCAGCCCCGCCGCGATGGCGGCGCGCGGCTCGCTCGGGGCGTAGGATCGGCCGTCGAATGCGATCTCGCCCGCGTCGGGCCGGTCGGCCCCGAACAGAAGCCGGACGCTCTCGGTCCGGCCCGAACCGAGCAGCCCCGACAAACCGACGATCTCGCCCGCTCCGACCGCGAAACTCACGTCGTCGACGAGCGGCGCGCGGCGCAGGGCGCGGGCTTCGACGACGGGACGAAGCTCCACTGCCGTGTCGGCTGCCTTGGCACCGAACCCGGTGGCACCCCGTCGCGCCACGGTGGCGAGGTCCCGTCCCAGCATGGCGGCCACGAGATCGAGCTTCGACATCTCGGCCATGGCGCCGACCCTGACGGTGGTGCCGTCGCGCATGACCGTGACGCGGTCGCACACCGCGAAGAGCTCATCGAGCTTGTGGCTGACGAAAACCGTCGCTACGCCGTCGCGCTTCAGGCCCCGGATCACGGCGAACAGGCTTTCCACCTCGCGGTCGTCGAGCGACGAGGTGGGTTCGTCCATGATGACGAGCTTGGCCTCGAAGCCGATCGCGCGAGCGATGGCGACCATCTGCTGGGTGGCGATGGGGTAGGAGTCGAGGGAACGCCGAACGTCGATCTCCAGATTGAACCGTCCGAGCAGCGCGCGGGCCTCGCCCTCCATGCGGCCGCGATCGAGTAGGCCGAAGCGGCTGAAGCGGCGGCCGAGCCCGATGTTCTCCGCGACCGACCGGAAACCGACGAGATTGACCTCCTGATAGATGGTGGCGATCCCCTTCACCTGGGCGTCGCCCGGCGATGAGGCTTCGAAAGGACGGCCGTCGAACATCACCTCGCCCCGGTCGCGGCGGTGGAAGCCGGTCAGCACCTTGATGAGGGTCGACTTGCCGGCCCCGTTCTGCCCCACCAGGGCGTGGACCTCGCCGGCCGCGACGTCGAGGGAAGCGCCCTCCAGGGCCGCCACCGCGCCGAAGCGCTTGGCGATGTCACGCATGCTGAGACGCGACGATGGCGCGGCGGTCGAGACCATGACGGGCAAACGATCCTCGGTCACGCGAGCAGGCGATCGTCCAATCGAGACCACCGCCTGATCGTTCAATGGCAGCGATCAGAATGCCGTGGACATCAGCTGCTTGGCATTGGACGCGTCGTAGAACTGGTCCTGGTTGATGATCTTGGGCGGGATCGTCTCGCCATTGGCATAGGCCTGCATGGTGGCGAAGGCCTTGGGCCCGAAGCGGGGATTGCACTCGCAAGTGGCGCCCATCTCGCCCGCCGCGATCGCTTCGACGGCTTCCTTCTCGCCGTCGCAGGAGACGATCAGCACGTCCTTGCCCGGGACCTTCCCGGCGGCCTTGAGGGCCGCGATGGCACCGAGGGCCATCTCGTCGTTATGGGCGAAGATGGCGGTGGCGTCCGGATGCGCCTGGAGCAGAGTCTCGGCAACCTGGCGCCCCTTGTCGCGGGTGAAGTCGCCGTTCTGGCTGGCCACGATCTGCATGCCGGATTGCTTGGCGATGGCGTCGTCGAACCCCGTCTTGCGATCGGTCGCGGCGGAAGCCCCGGTCGTGCCCTCGAGCTCGATGATCTTGGCCTTGCCGTTCGTCGCCTTGATGAGCCAATCGGCCGAGCGGCGACCCTCCTCGATGAAGTCCGAGCCGATGAAGGTGAGATAATCGCGCCCTGCCTTGGCCAGGCTCTGGTCGACGTTGCGGTCGAGCAGGATCACCGTGATGCCCGCCTTCTTGGCGTTCATGATGGCGGGCACGAGCGGCTTCTCTTCGCGGGGGGCGAGGAAGATCACGTCGACGCCCTGGGCGATCATGCTGTTGACGTCCGAGACCTGCTTGGCGGCCGAACTCGCCGCATCGGTGTAGACGAGCTGGTAGCCGAGCTTCTTGGCCTCGTCCTGCATCGAATTGGTTTCGGCGATGCGCCAGGGATTGTTGCTCTCGGTCTGCGAGAAACCGACCTTGTAGGTCGCCTTCTTGGGCAGCGGCGCCAGCGAGCCGGCGCCGACCGCGAAGCCGGGTTCGGACGTCAGGAAAGACGTGCCTGCGGCTGCGGCCCCCGTCGCCGCCGCGGTGAGAAGCATGCGTCGCGTCAGGATCATGGTGGTTCCTCCCTGTTCGATCTGGTCCTGCGGCCGTTCATGCGGCCTCAGCTTGCCGAGACTGTCCTGCCGCCGCTAATATTTGTCAAGGTTGCTAATAACAGCAAAAATGCCGCGCGGTCTTCCAGTAGGCCGACGCGTGATGACCAACCAGGGGGCAGGAAACTCCACCATGAACGACGCAGCGCGAGGGACGCCGCCGGGCCGACGCCGCCCCACCATGACCGATGTCGCGGAACTCGCCGGAGTCTCCCAGACCACGGTGTCGCTGGTCTTGAACGGCGCCGCCAAGGCGCGTCTGGCGGCCGAAACGCGTGACCGCGTCGCCCGTGCCGCGACGGCGCTCGGCTATGCTTTCGTGCCCCGCCCTGTCGTCCCGCCGCCTGGCGAGGCCGGGCTCATCGGCTTCGTGGTCGACCAGATGGCGACGGACCCCTGGTGCGCGCTGGCGCTCGACGGCATCCGGAGCCAGGCGAGCGAGCGCGGCCTCACGGTGCTAGCCGCGGTGACGGGTGGGGACCAAGGTTCGGAAGCGGCCGTCCTGGCGCAACTCGCCGCCCTGCCGCTCCAGGGCCTCATCTACGGCCGGATCCATACGACGGCGATCGATCCGCCGGGGGCGCTGCCGCGAGGTCGGACCGTGCTGCTCAACTGCTACGCCAACGATCGGTCGCTGCCCGCCGTGGTTCCGGGCGAGGTCGGCGCCGGCCATGCGGCCACCGACCGCCTGCTGCGGGGCGGACACAAGAGGATCGGCTTCATCAACGGCGAGACCTGGATGGAGGCCTCGCGCGACCGCCTGAAGGGCTATCGGCAGGCGCTCGCCACGGCCGACTTGCCGTTCGACCCGGATCTCGTCCGCATCGGCAATTGGCAACCTTCGTCGGGTTACGACGCGACGCTCGACCTGATGCGGGCCAAGGCGCCCTCGGCGATCTTCTGCGCCAACGATCTTATGGCCT
>CAXUOD010000120.1:0-15855 GCA_964252585.1 uncultured Lichenihabitans sp.
CCCCTGTTTTCGCCGTGAAAGGGCGACGTCCTGGACCGCTAGACGATGGGCGCGGGAAGCGCGGCCGATGTCGACCCTGCATCTCGCGCCCTTATAAGCAATCCCGACCTCGGCTGGCAAGCGTGGCCGTCGGACGGCGCGTGCGGCTGCGGCGACGTGACGACCCGATGGTGCGGCATCCTGCAGGCGACGTCGGTGGTTGTTCTCCCACACCCCTCGATCGCGCGAAGGCCCCGACATGACCGATTTCGACCGACGACAGATGCTAAAGCTCGGCGCGGCCGCGGGAGGGGCCATCGTGGGCTCGGCGACATCCGCGGCGGCCGCGCCATCGTCGGCGGAAGCCGTCGTGGACACAGGGTCCGTCGCCGACGGCAAGGTCGAGTTCCCGGCCTGGACGGCATCGACCGAAAGACCGTCCGGCCCGCCGCCCGCGCCCCTGCCCCCTTCGGACCGCGTCGGCTTCGCGGTGCTGGGGCTCGGCCGACTGGCATTGGAAGAGATCCTGCCGGCCTTCGCGCAGGCGAAACGAGCGAAGCTCGTGGCGCTCATCTCCGGCACGCCCGACAAGGCGGCCCTCGTGGCGGCCCAGTACGGCGTCGCGCCCGACGCCCTCTATGGCTACGACGACTGGTCCCGGGTGAAGGCCAATCCGGCCATCGATGCCGTCTATGTCGTGACGCCGAATGCGCTCCACAAGGAGGCGGTGGTCGCGGCTGCCGGGGCGGGAAAACACGTGCTCTGCGAGAAGCCCATGGCGACCTCCTCGGCGGATTGCGAGGCGATGATCGCGGCCTGCGCCAGGGCGCAACGGCATCTGATGATCGCGTACCGATGCCAGTACGAGCCCAACAACCGGGCCGTCCAGGCCATGGTGCGGGATGGTCGCTACGGCACGGCCGGGCTGATCGATGCGGTCAACGTCCAGAACATGGCGGCACCCGACCAGTGGCGCTTCAGAAAGGTGCTGTCGGGGGGTGGTGCCCTGCCCGACATCGGACTCTATTGCCTGAATGCGGCACGCTTCCTCACCGGCGAAGAGCCGATCGAGGTCTTCGCCCGCACGTTTGCGCCGCCCGGCGACCCGCGCTTCAAGGAGGTCGAGGAGATGGTTTCCTTCACCTTGCGCTTCCCGAGCGGCCTCGTGGCCAACAGTGCCGCGAGTTACGGCCTCCACGAGAACCGCCGCCTCGGCGTCGGCCTGCCGGGAGCCGCGATCGAAATCGGCAACGCCTTCGCCTACGAGGGTCAGCAGGTGCGGGTGGCGCACCGCGACGGCAACACCGAATCCGTCGACGACCGGCGCATCCCGGCGAAGAACCAGTTCGCGCTCGAACTCGATCATCTGGCCGAATGCATCCGCACCGGGCGGATGCCCCGGACCCCCGGCCAGGAAGGCTTGGCCGACCAGCGGATCATGGAAGCGATCTATCGCTCGGCCGAAACCGGGCAGCCCGTGGCGCTTGCGAAGATCGCCGGGCTCGACACGACGCGAGGCCCTGCCCTGCCCGAGGATCAGGCCGGCTGATCGGCGACCAGCGCGGCATCGACGAGACGCAGTTCCGCGCGGGGCTGGCCGCCGCCCCACCGATTGAGCGTCAGCGTGCCTGCCGCATGGACGAGCTGCCCGCGCGCCGCCGCAAGGCCATCGGCCAGGGGGGTCCCGGCGGATCTGAACGCCACGGCCCTGATCCGGCTTCCGTCGCGGTCCGCGAGCGTGACGCGGCAATGGCCGTCGCCCATGATGCCGTGGTCGACCACGCGATGCAGCGGCAGCGCCAAAACGGGCTCCGGGCTGCCGGCCCCGTAAGGACCCGCGGCCGCGAGCGCGTGGATCAACTCCGGCGTGATGGAGCCGGCCGAGAGAGTCGCATCCACCTCGAGCGCTGCGTCGGCGCGCAGCCGTGCGACATCCCCGACGAAATGACGTTCCAGGAAAGCGCGAAAATCCTCGAGCCGCTCATGGAGGAGCGTCACGCCGGCCGCCATGCCGTGGCCACCGCCCTTCACCAGCAGACCCTCGGACACGGCGAGCCGCACCGCGGCACCGAGATCGGCACCGGGGATCGACCGGCCGGAGCCGGTCCCGCCGCCTTCGGAAAGCGCGATGGCAAAGGCCGGGCGATCGAAGCGCTCGCGCAGCCGAGCCGCCACGAGGCCGACGATGCCGGGATGCCAGCCTTCCATGGCGGCCACGACGACGGCCCGGCCGTCGTCCAGAGCGAGCAGCGCCAACGCCTCGGCTTCGGCCTCCTCGACTGCGGCGCCTTCGATGACCTTCCGCTCCCGGTTGAGCCGGTCGAGGTCGGCCGCGATCCGGGCCGCATCGATCGGGTCGCGCGAGAGCAACAGGCGCGTGCCGAGCGCCGAATCGCCGATGCGCCCTCCGGCATTGATGCGCGGCCCGACCAGGAAGCCGAGATGGAACGGCGAGGGCGGCCCCTCGGCGCCCGCGACATCGAACAGCGCCGCGAGGCCGGGCCGCCCCCGGCACGCCATGACGGCGAGCCCCTTTGTCACGAAAGCGCGGTTCAACCCGATGAGCGGCACGACGTCGGCCACCGTGGCCAGGGCCACGAGGTCGAGTGCCTCGAGGAGGTCCGGTGCCGTCCTGCCGGTCCAGAACCCCTGCTGCTTCAGCGCGCGTTGCAACCCGACCAGCACCATGAACACGACGCCCGCGGCGCAGAGGGTCCCGAGGCCCGAGAGGTCGTCGTGGCGGTTGGGGTTGACGAGCGCCACGGTGTCCGGCAGCTCGGTGCCGAGCTGGTGGTGGTCGATCACCACGGTGCGGAGCCCGAGGCGGGCCGCTTCCGCGAGAGGGACGAGGCTGGTCGATCCGCAGTCGACTGTGATCAGCAGGGTCGCGCCGCCCGCCGCAAGGCTGCGGATGGCCTCGAGGCTCGGCCCGTAGCCGTCGACCATGCGGTCCGGGATGTGGATCGCGGGGTCGAGCCCGGCGGCCCTGAGATAGTCCACCACCAAGGCCGTGGCGGCGGCCCCGTCGACGTCGTAGTCGCCCAGAACCGCGACCTGCTCCCCGTGGCGGATGGCCCGCACCAGGTGCTCCACGGCAGGTCCCATGTCGCGCAGCGTGTCGGGGTCCGGCATGAGGCTCCGCACGGTCGGGTCAAGATAGGCGACGCAGGACCCGGCATGGAGGTCGCGGCTCGCCAGCACCCGGGTCAGGAGATCGGGGAGGCCGTGCAGCTGCGCCATCTGCAGGGCACGGCCCTGCCCCGCGACGTCGAGGCGAGAGCGCCACGGCCGCCGCGACAGCGAGGATCCGACCCCGAGCACGAGAGGGTGAAGCGGCTTCACTCGACCGAAGCCCGGCTCAACCGCGCTCATGCGCCAGCGCGAGGCCGCAGGCGGCCCCGACGAGGGTTCCGCCCGTGATCCTGTTGCGCAGGCGGGGCCGCAGCGCGATCAGGCCGCCGAAGCGGCTCGCCAGCAAGGCCCAGCCGCAGTCGAGCGTCGCCGACACGACCACGAAGGTGGCACCGAGCAGCAGGAGCTGCGCAGCGGCATCGCCCTTCGGGTCGACGAACTGAGGCAGGAAGGCACCGTGGAACAGCAGCGTCTTCGGGTTGGTGAGCGACACCGCAAAACCGGTGGCCACGGCCCGTCGCGCGGAACGCGGCGCGGCACCGGCACGATGCACCACCGGCGCCGCGAACCACGCCCTGACGCCGAGGACCATGAGATAGCCGACGCCGAGCCAGCGCAGCCAGGCGAATACGGGAGCCGCCGAGGCGAGCAGCAGCGCGAGCCCGAAGACGGTCGCCCCGACCTGGATCGCGGCGGCACTGGCCGTCCCGAGGATCGTGGCCAGTCCGAGCCTGGCGCCGCCCGCGAGACTGTTGCCGACGATGAGCGCGACGTTCGGGCCAGGAACCAGCACCAGCACGACGCAAGCCAGGACGAAACTCAGATAGGACGACAGGCTCATCACGGGAGACGTTCCCTTCAACCCCGGACCTTCCACAGGCCGGCGCGTGACCTTTACCCAGAATCCTCGGTCGACGGAACCTTTCATGCTACGATGACGCGATGTATGTTTCTGTTTCGTTCCCATCCATAGCTGCTTAAAGGTCCTGATCGATGCCGAAACGCTCCGCCGCAGCCCTGCAGCCGGATGCCGATCTTTTCGCGCTGCCTGGGGCCGGCGGGCCCCTCGCCGGAGCCGACGCGCCTTCCTTTCCCAGTGCCGCCCCGCCCACTCCGGCGGCGTCGGACGACAGCCCCGAGAAAGGCCGCCGCAAGCGCCTGGCCCCGGTCTCGCGCGAGGGGACGCCCGACGAAAGCGGCTATACGGCGGCGTCGATCGAAGTGCTCGAAGGGCTGGAACCGGTGCGGCGGCGGCCCGGCATGTATATCGGAGGCACAGACGAGGCCGGTCTGCATCACCTTTTCGCCGAGGTGATCGACAATGCCATGGACGAAGCCGTGGCGGGCCACGCCAGCTTCATCGACGTATCGCTCGAGGAGAACGGCTTTTGCAGCGTCACCGACAACGGCCGCGGCATTCCGATCGACAACCATGCCAAATACCCGGACCGTTCGGCGCTCGAGGTCATCATGACCACGCTGCATGCGGGCGGCAAGTTCGACTCGGGTGCCTACCAGACGTCGGGGGGCCTACACGGCGTCGGCATCTCGGTCGTCAATGCCTTGTCAGAGCGGCTCGAGGTCGAGGTGGCGCGAGGGCAGACGCTCTACCGCCAAAGCTTCGAACGGGGCCTCGCGACCAGCCCGCTCGAGACCGTCGGCCGGGTGGCCAATCGGCGCGGCACGAAGGTACGGTTCAAGCCCGACCCTGAGATCTTCGGGCCGGAGTTGCGACTCGAACCTGCCCGCCTGTTCAGGATGGCGCGGTCCAAGGCCTACCTCTTCGGCGGCGTCGAGGTGCGCTGGCATTGCGCTCCGAGCCTTGTGGAAGGCACCAAGGTGCCGGCTGAGGCTTTGTTCCGTTTTCCCGGCGGCTTGAAGGATCATCTGGCCCAGGAAGTCGACGGCAAGGCCTTCGTCACCGACCAGCCGTTCACGGGCAAGATCACCAAACCTGGCGGCCACGGCTCCCTCGAATGGGCCATCACATGGCTGGCCGAGGAGGACGGCTTCATCCACTCCTACTGCAACACGATTCCGACGCCGAATGGCGGCACGCACGAGACCGGCTTGCGGACGGCCCTGCTCCGCGGCTTGAAGGACCATGCGGAGCGCATCGGACAGAGCCGGCGCGCCGCGGCCGTCACGGCGGACGACGTGATGGTCAGTTGCGCAGCCCTCATTTCGGTCTTCATCCGGGAACCCGAGTTCCAGGGCCAGAACAAGGGCCGGCTGCAGACCGCCGAGGCGACCCGGATCGTCGATGCGTCCATCCGCGACGCCTTCGATCACTGGCTCGCGGCCACGCCCTCCCAGGCCACGAAGCTGCTCGACTGGAGCATCGAGCGGGCCGAGGATCGCCAGAGGAGGCGCGCCGAAAAGGACGTGGCGCGGAAGTCCGCGACCCGCAAGCTCCGGCTGCCCGGCAAGCTGGCCGATTGCTCGAACTCCGCTGCCCAGGGCTCGGAGCTCTTCATCGTGGAAGGCGACAGCGCGGGAGGCTCGGCCAAGCAGGCCCGCGACCGCGCCAGCCAAGCCATCCTGCCGCTGCGGGGCAAGATCCTCAACGTGGCCAACGCCACGCGCGACAAGCTTGCGGCCAACCAGCAGCTGGCCGACCTCTCGTTGGCGCTCGGCTGCGGCACCGGCTCGCACTACCGCGACGCCGACCTCCGCTACGACAAGATCATCATCATGACGGATGCCGACGTCGACGGCGCCCATATCGCCTCCCTGCTGATCACCTTCTTCTATCGGCAGATGCCGAAGCTGATCGACGGCGGCCATCTCTTCCTCGCCGTACCGCCGCTCTACCGGCTGACCCAGGGTACCAAGTCCACCTATGCGCGGGATGACGCGCATAAGGACTATCTTCTCAAGACGGCCATGACGGGGCGCGGCAGGGTCGAGATCAGTCGGTTCAAGGGCCTCGGCGAGATGCCGATGCGCGACCTCAAGGAAACCACCATGGATCCCCGGCAGCGCTCGCTGCTGCGGGTCACGGTCCTTCAGGAGCATTCGCTCGGGACGGCCGATGCGGTCGAGCGATTGATGGGCAACAAGCCCGAGGCGCGCTTCGCCTTCATTCAGGACAGGGCGTCGGGTGCGGCCGACCTCGTCGACGTCTGATCGGCTCTGTTAATAGAACCTTGCGCCGATCCGCCGAAATGGTCGGCGCATGACAGGAAAGTCTTCGTCATTAAGCCCAGTGCAACGCTTCTGGGTCAGGGTCGAGCCCATCGAAGCCGGGGGCACCGCGATGCTGATGGGATTCATGAGCGACAGCCGAGGTTCGGCGGTTCAGTGGTTCGCCGTCGCCGCCGTCGTCCTGTCGGCGGCCAGCATGGCGGGTGCCCATGGCCTCGCCTGGCTGACCCAGGATGGCCATCTCTCGATCGTTGCGGTTCGGGCTGCGCCCGAGCCGCTGCAGCGCACGGCCGCCGGTGTCGACCGCACACCGACCGGATCCATCCGACCGAAGACGTTGATGATCCAAATCCGTTGACGGCTCTTCATCGTATCGGCCGAATTTCGCGACCTGAACGGGCCCGCTCGACTCTCGGTCGTTGACTTCACGTCGATAGCGATTATGTCACTGGTCATCAGTGGGCGTCCCGCGTCGCTCTTCGGCATACGATCGACCATGTCATCGTGCCTGCATCTATACGGCCCTACGCGGGTCTCGCGGGTCGTGTTCCGTCGACGGTAGACGCAACACTCAATGAATTTCAACGAACTCGGCCTGAGCGACAAGGTTCTGCAAGCCGTAGAATCTTCCGGCTACAACACGCCGACCCCTATCCAGGAACAGGCCATTCCGGTCGCGCTCGCGGGGCGCGACATCCTCGGCATCGCCCAGACCGGGACCGGCAAGACGGCGGCTTTCACGCTTCCGATGTTGTCCCGCCTCGAAAGCGGACGGGCTCGCGCCCGGATGCCACGAACCCTCATCCTTGAGCCGACCCGCGAACTCGCGGCCCAGGTCGAGGAGGCGTTCGGACGCTACGGCGTCAATCACAAGATCAACGTGGCCCTGCTGATCGGCGGCGTCTCGTTCGGCGACCAGGAAGCCAAGATCATGCGCGGCGCGGACGTGCTCATCGCCACGCCGGGCCGCCTCCTCGACTTCGCCGAACGCGGCAAGCTTCTCCTGACCGGGATCGAGATCCTGGTCATCGACGAAGCCGACCGTATGCTCGACATGGGGTTCATTCCCGATATCGAGAAGATCTGCAAACTCGTGCCGTTCACCCGGCAGACGTTGTTCTTCTCGGCCACCATGCCGCCCGAGATCACCAAGCTCACCGAGACGTTCCTGCACAACCCCGTGCGCATCGAAGTGGCGCGCGCGGCGTCGACCGCGCAGGGCGTCACCCAGGCGCTCGTGGCCTCTGCCCCGGGGTCGGCCAAACGCGAGACGTTGCGCAAGCTGCTGCGGGGCGCCGAGGACCTCACCAACGCGATCATCTTCTCCAATCGCAAGCGCGACGTGGCGCTGCTGACGAAGTCGCTGGAGAAACACGGGTTCTCGGTCGGGTGCCTGCACGGCGACATGGACCAGCGCGCCCGCATGACGTCGCTCGATGCCTTCCGCAACAACCAGGTTTCGCTGCTGGTCTGTTCGGATGTGGCGGCGCGCGGGCTCGATATCCCGGCCGTCAGTCACGTCTACAATTTCGACGTTCCGACCCATGCCGAAGACTACGTGCATCGGATCGGCCGGACGGGACGCGCAGGGCGGTCGGGGACCGCCATCTCGATCGTTTGTCGCAGTGACCAGCGCTACGTCGACGATATCGAAAAGCTCATTCAGAAGAAGATCGATTGGCAGGGCGACACCCTCGACGAGGTCGGGGACGGTGAGCCGGAGGCCGACGGGGATCGACCGAGCTTCCGCGATCGCCGGCCTTCCCGGAGAGCGGATCCTCGTGGGGGCGACAAGAGAAGCAGCGAGGCCCGCGGCGGCCCGCGTGAGCGGGGCGACCCGGCATCGGCCGGCGCCACGCGGTCGCGCGCGACACCTCTTCCTGCTGCTTCCGCGCCGAAAGCTCGTCGTCCGGAGCCGGTCGCGCCGTCCACGTCACGATTTCAGGCCGAAGCTGCGCGCAGCACCGACCATCGTCGCCATCGCCAGGATGACGACGACGAAATCGTGGTGGGTCTGGGCGACCATGTGCCGTCGTTTCTGCTGCGTCCTGTCAAGATCAAGGCCAGCAGCGAAGGCTGAACGAGACATCCGCAGCCCGTCCTCCGGGACCCGGACTCGATCTGCTTGGCCCGGGAAGGCGGCCTGGTGATCGTCCCGGACGGGCACGCAGCGCCGACGATCCGGGACCCACGCCGCGGCCGTCCGGACCGCAGGTCATTCAGACGGTCTCGGCTGCCGGCTGTTCCTTCTCTGCGGCTGCGTTCCATTTCTGGCCTCGGATCCAGACGTTCTTCACCTGAAGGTCGCCCTTCGGTTCGAGCAGGTCGCGCGGCAGCTGGATCTGGTTATCCTCCAGCTTGAGACCCAGGATCGCATAGGCGGCCGACAACATGCGGGCGGCCGACCCCGTGTACCAGCTCCAGCCACCTCGGCCGCCGTAGCTCTCGCCATCGTAGACGTCCGCGGGCTGCTGATGCGGCGCCAGACCATAGACCGCGAGCTCGTCGCCCTCGGTCTTGCCGAGCGGCGAGATCGCCCGCCAGATCGTGAAGGCGCGCGCCATCGCGGCGGCGGCGGCGACAGTATCGCCTTCGTCGCGGCACTTCGCGGCGATCGCAACATAGGCATCCACGGTCCAGGAGGCACCGTGCGAATACTGGCCACCATTCTCGCGCACGCCGGGCGGATAATCGGCGATGCGGCCCGGGTAGGGGTCGGAATGTTCGTCGAACGGCGGCGTCACGAGCAGGATGCGTTTCGGCCTCTCGAGTGCGGCGAGGCCATGCTCCAGCGCACGCCGCCCCTTGTCGAGCCCGGCCGCCCCGCTGAGGACCGGCCAGGCCGCCGCCATGATGCTCGGCGGATCGAGGGGGCGCCCATCGTCGACGAAGTCGAAGACGAAATGGTCTCCCGTCCAGACGCCGTCGATGGCTGTGGCCAAACGCGCCGCCTCACGCCGATAGATGTCGCCCTCCGCCGTCCCGTCTCGCCGGTCGGCCACGGTCGCGAACCGCGTGACGATGTCGAAGAAGAAACAGGCGAGCCACGTCCCCTCGCCCCTGCCCCCCGGGCCGGCCGCGTCGATGCCGTCGTTCCAGTCACCGGTGCCGATGAGGGGCAGGCCGTGGGCGCCCATTCTCGCCATCGTGTAGCGGATGGCGCGGCGGCAATGGTCGTAGACGTCGCCGGTCTCGCGCGACAGTCGCGGCGCCAGCAGGAGGTCCACCGCATGGGCCGGCACGGCGGCGCCCTCGAGATAGGGCTGCTTCTCGTCCAGCACCGACCAATCGCCGGTCGCCTCGATGTAGCGGGTCAACACGTAGGGGAGCCACAGGTGCGGGTCGGACGCCTTGGTCCGCTGCCCGAGCGCCACGCTGCCTTCTGTGGAGAGATGCCACCATTTGAACACGTCGCCTTCCGGGAACTGCACGCCCGAATGGATCACGATCTGCCGCCGCGTCAGGCTCGGGTCGAAGTAGAGGAACGGCAGGACGTCCTGGAGTTGGTCGCGGAACCCGAAGGCGCCGCCGCGCTGGTTGGGACCGGTGCGGCCCCAGAGTCGCGAAGCCAGCACCTGATAGGGCAGCCAGTGATTGACGAGCCGGTCGAACCCGGGGTCGTTGGTCTCGACCTTAACGGCGCCGATCCGCTCGGCCCACCAGGCTTCGGTCGCCTTCAGGGCCGACCGGGCCGCCACGGGATCGCGCAGGTAGGAGGCCGCCATCAGGGCCTCGCGTTTGGTCGCGAACTGACCCAGCACCACCACCACTTCGGTGGTGCCCCCGGCCGGCACCTCGACTTCTCCCGCGAAGGCCGCGACCCGGCGCCCATCGTCCTCCTGCGACGGATCCGGACGGCCCGACTCGACCATGACCGCATCCGTCAGGTCTCGCCCGGGAGCGCCGAGGAAGCGGTTGCGCACCGTCTCGCTCGTGGCCGCCATGAGACTGGTCGTCGCGAAGGCCCAGCCGCTCTGGAAGTCGTTGTGCGGATTGTTGAACAGCAGGGCTTCCGTGCCCTCGTCGCGCGAGACGTCGAGGATGCCCAGGCTGTCCCCGGGGCTCTCGGCCAGCGCCATCTCGAAATAGGGAACGATCCTGTAGCGTTTCGCGGTCTTGCTCCGGTTGCGGAGCTTCAGGATGCGAACGTCGGCGGGAGCATCGGTGAAGACGAAGACGGTGAGCTCGATCTCGAGGTCCCGGCGGCGGTTGCGGAAGGTCGCGGCGCCGAGGCGATACTCGACGTCGTAGTTGCCATCCTGGCGCCGGAACGGCACGAATCCGGCCGTGTCGGCTTCGCCGGTGTCGAGATCGACCACGTAGATCAGCTGACCCGGCATCTGGCTGGCGCCGGATTCGAAGCGGTAGGGCGTGAGCGCGTTCTGACGCTCGTTGCCGTTGAAGGAATGGATCTCGCCCTCGTTCGACACGACGGCGCCGTAGCCGGCGGGATTTGCCAGGACATGGGCCCAGGGGCGTGGCGTCGCCGGCGTCAGGGTGAGGAGCGTCTCGGTCTCGAACGCGAAGGGCCAATGCGAGGCCGGCGGCAAGCGGCCGGGCTCGATGAGGCGCTTCCTGGCCAGCATGGTGCGGAACGCCGCCTCATCCGGCGCCGGCTCGCCGAACACCCGCGCGATCATGCAGGCGGCGGTCCACTCGTCCTTCGCCCGCCCCGTGAGAAGCGAGATCTCGCACGAGCCCCGAGCCGGGAGATCGATGCCGACCGCGAGGCTCGCGGCGGGATCGAACGTGTAGAGCGAGCCTTCGTCGTCGGGCGCGCGGCGGTGCTCGGCCGCGAGGCCGCGAGGGTCCCGGATGCCGCCGGGGCCGATGAAGCGCGTGCGGGAATCGTCGTAGCCGAGGAGTTCCGCCCCTGCCCCGAGCTTTGCCGCATGGAAGCAGGTCTCGTGCGACATGCGATAGGTCTTCGGGTCGCGCAGCAGGCGGTTGCGGGCCAGGACGGCGTTGAGCGACCGCACGAACCAGCTTTCGATATGCATGGCGTTGAAGTCGGGATCGCGGAAATAGGCGCCGATCTCGTGGATCGCGAGTTCGCGATAGCTCGTGAGCTCGATGCGCCGCGGCCGATCCTCGAGGTTGGTGAGGACGAGCCGCCACGTTTCGAGCGGCTCCTGCGGCGCGAGGCTGATCCGGGCCTCGGCCTTGATCCCGGCCACGCTGTTGCGCATGAGGATCGAGGCCGGATTGGGCTGCTCGACCGTATAGTCGGGTCCCGCCATGCGCATCGGCTGGAAGCCGAGGCTCCAGGTCCGCGCCTCCGTGTCGCGCAAGATCACGAAGGGACCGCGCAGGTCGAGCGGGTCGGCCGGACGGCGGGTGATGTCGATGGCGTGGCTGCTGCGCACCACGCCCGCAACCGTGGTGAAACCGCGGCCGTCCGCTCCGATTTCGGCCGTCATGCGGCCGTTCGACAGGGTGAAGCGCTTGGGCCCGCTCAGCATGGCGGCCGGCGTGCCCGGGCGTGCCGAAGCGTCCGAGGCGCGACGGCCGTTCCAGCGCCGCGCGATGGCGCGCAGCGCCAACCCGGCCAGGAGCACGGCCGCGCCGTAGACCACGACCATGCTCCAGACCGGCGCCGCGAGCGGCGGCGACGTGTTGCGGATCGTCTCGGCGCCCGTCCAGGCCTTGTCCCAGTCGGGGCCGCGGGGGATGTAGAACGGGATCAGCAGCGGCGCCCAGGTGGCGAAGCGCCGGATCCCTTCGGGGATGATGCGGGTGCGGCCCGCATGGCCGGCGAAACGCGCCGCCGACTCGTCGAGGCGATCGCCGCCGATGAAGGTGAGGTTGACGAGCGTCGCGACCCGAAGGCCCATGTGATCGAACCAGATCAGAACCCGCAGCCAATCATAGGCCAGGAGCCCGGTGAAGATGGAGACGCTCCAGTCCTTGAAGGTGCTGGCCGGCAGGAACAGGTTGGCCACCGTGGCGGCGCCGGTCCGCACGGCGCCGTCCTGATTGTACCAGGACGGATCGGGCGACTGGCGCAGGAACGAGTTGATGACCGGTGCCATCCAGAGGCCCCAGCGCAGCACCCGCACGGCCTGTTCGACGAGGCTCTCGAAGCCCCGTGCGCTGACGAGCTGCTTCAACGGCGCGAGGGAGCGCTGGAACAGGGCCGCGAGAACGAAGAAGTTGATGGAGAACAGCGGTGCCGCGATACCCCAGTTGACGACGCCTGACAGCGATTCGTTGAAGAAGAGCCGTACGCCGTTGCTGCTCGGCCCGAGATCCATCGTGCCGTATTTGTTGAAGAGCGGGTAGATCGAGAACCCCGTCACCGGATGGCCGGACGCCGCATAGCCGAGGTCGGCGTAACTCCAGAACTTCGTCGCGACGACGGTGATCTGCTCGGCCTCGAAATACCAGGCGATGGCACCGGCCACGAAACCTCCGAGCGCGACGCCCAACGCATGGACGCGCCAGCTTTCCATGACGACGCGCCGTCCGCGCGCCATGTCGAGGGCATCGCAAGCGAGATCGACGCCCGCGTAGGCGATGGCGCCCAGCACGAATCCCGCGACGAACCGCGTGACGCCGTCCTCGGCCGGCAGTGCGAGCGCGAGCCCCAGCGCCATGCCGAGACCGATCACGGCCCCCCGCAGGTAGGACCGCGGTTGGCGATAGGCGGCGAACAGGCGACCCACGAAGGGCGGCGTGCCGTCCGCACTGGCGATGAGCGTCTGGGCCAGGGGGAAGAGCAGCGTGCCGCCGAGGATCGCGGGAATGGCCGGGACGGACCGAGACAACGAAACCACGCCCGGTACCGCCAGCAGGGACGCCAGGACCACGACGATGGCCATGAAGACGCCGCCGTAGATGAGACCCTTGGTGGCGCCGCCGTGCCACTGCCCGTAAGCCGAGGCATAGGTGGGCGGCGTTCCGTTGAGGGCATCGATCGCGAGGCCCGTCACGATATAGACGATGGCCCAAAGGCCGGCCTGGGCCAGGGCGGCCGCCACGACCGCCACGACAGCCTGGATCGGCCAGAACCCGCCGGCCAGCACCGGCAAGTCCGCGATGTGGGGCGCCATCACGGCGTGGAGCGCCGCGCCGAGCAGCAGCGCGTGGAAGCGCCAGTCGCGGGCGACACTGCCGGCGACGAGGAAGCGGCAGATCCCGATCGCCACCTCGCAGAAGGCGAACAGGACGAGCATCCGCCCGACCACGAGGTTCACGGGTTCGGGTAGCGCGATGCCGCCGGTCGCGACACCCCCGAGGTCGTGCATCATGCCGCCATTGCCGATCGACATCAGCAGGTTGAAGAGCAGCGGCAGGAGCACGAGAGCCACACGCTCCCGAAGGGCCAGATTGCGGCCCGCCTCGACCATCAGGGCCATCGAGGCCCCGACGTAGATCAGGACCGCGACGATGCACCCGGTCGGTGTCAGGCGCAGCACGTCGGCCCATTGGCCGGGAAGCTGCCACACCGCGAAATGAGGGTCGCGCGCCGCGGCCGCGAGGGCGAGGACGACGGCGTCGGACGCGACGTGGAGCGCGTCCTTCGGGACCTTGGCCAGTCTCCGCGCCACGATCAGGCTGCCGGCCCCGAAGATCGCGACCAACGGGACGACGACGACGTTCGGCCACGGCAGGGTCAAACACAGCAGGGCCGCGAACAGGAGGATGGCCGTCCCGACCTGTTCGCCCGTTCTGGCCGTCGCGCCGGCTCGTGGCGCCGCGCCTCCTCGTGGCGCCGCGCCTCCTCGGGGCGCCGATGGGGCCGATATCAGTTCCATAGAACCTCCAGGTCGCGACGGCTCGATGGGGCCGCCGCCGCTGCTCACCGCATCGCGCGCCTGCTTTCAGGCAGGTGCGCGACCGTCCGCGGTTAGCGATCCGCGACTGAGCCGAGGTTCACGCGAATCATCCAGGGGATCGACATGGCCCGGCGGCACCGTCCAATTACCGGCTATTGGCTCGCCGTGAAAGCCGGTCGAAGGCGGTGCGTCGAAATCAAGGCCGCCCACAGAAAGACCACAAGCCGGCGGTATGGCCCCCCCACGACGGGCAGGCAGCGACGGAGATCGTCGTTCGACGCCCCACAATGTCCGGACCGACGCCGCATGGCCGGCCAACGGTTCCGCCTTTCGAAAGTCCCATCATCATGACGGCTGTCGCCGCATCCTCCCTGCCCTCGAAACCCGGCATGGGGTTCAAGCAATTCGTCGCCCTCATCGCGGCCCTCATGGCGGTGAACGCTCTGGCGATCGACTCGATGTTGCCGGCTCTGCCGGCGATCGGCCATTCGGTGGGGATCGGGGTCGGGGACGAGAACCAGCAGCAGTGGATCGTGACATCCTACCTGCTCGGATTCGGCGCCGCGCAGATCGTCTACGGGCCGTTGGCGGATCGGTTCGGGCGCAAGCCCGTCCTGCTGGCCGGCCTCGCGATCTACGTCCTGTTCAGCGGCGCCGCCGCGTTCTCGACCACGATGCCGGTGCTGCTGCTGGCGCGCGTGCTGCAGGGCGTCGGATCGGCCGCGACCCGCGTGCTCGCGATTTCGGTGGTGCGGGACTGCTATTCCGGAAGCCAGATGGCCCGGGTGATGTCGCTCTCCTTCATAGTGTTCCTGGCGGTGCCGATCCTGGCGCCCTCGATCGGCCAGATCATCATGCTGTTCGGCCCCTGGCGCCTGATCTTCGGCGCGCTGACGCTGTTCGGCTTCTCGGTCGCGATCTGGACCGCGATCCGGCTTCCCGAAACCCTCCATCCTGCCGACCGGCTGCCCATCATGCCCTCGCGCGTCTTGGAAGCTTTTCGGCTGACGCTCACCAACCGCCTCGCGGTCGGCTACATGCTGGCCATGGCGCTGGTGCTCGGGGCGCTTTTCGGCTTCATCAACTCGGCCCAGCAGGTCTTTGCCGAGACGCTTTCGGCACCCCGCCTGTTCACTGCCACATTCGCGTTGATCGCGGGTTTCATGGCGCTGTCGTCCTTCCTGAACAGCCGCATCGTCGGCCGCCTCGGCGCCCGCAAGGTATCGCATGCGGCGCTGATCGGCTTCATCGCCTGCTCCGCGCTCCACACGGCCGTGGCGGTAGCGGGCCATGAGACCCTGGTGAGTTTCGCGATCCTGCAGGCGGCCGTGATGTTCTGTTTCGGTCTCGTGGTATCGAACTTCGGCGCGATCGCGATGGAGCCGCTCGGCCATGTGGCCGGCACGGCCTCTTCGGTCCAGGGGTTCGTCACGACGTTCGGCGGGGCGTTGCTGGGCTTCCTGGTCGGCCAGCATTTCGACGGCACCACCGTGCCCTTGACGCTTGGCTTCACGGTCTTCGGCCTGATGGCGCTCGGGATGGTGCTTGTGGCCGAACGCGGGCGGTTGTTCGACTCGACGCCGGCGGTGCTGGCCGTCGATGCCGGCGGTGTACACTGACGGCCATTCGCGGGGGGCTCGACCGCCGTCCGACAGCGAAAGCGGACTTGTGGTGATGAGGTCCGCATGATAGTTCGCAGACACCGTCAGCGACGCGCCTCGATGAGGCTCGATGCGGCCCGGAGAGGTGGCTGAGCGGTTGAAAGCACCGCACTCGAAATGCGGCATAGGTGCAAGCCTATCGGGGGTTCGAATCCCTC
>CAXUOD010000121.1:0-13581 GCA_964252585.1 uncultured Lichenihabitans sp.
TCGACGCGATGAAAGGGCTCGTGCCGCCCCGGGTGGCTGACCTTGTGAAATCACCGGCACGAGCTGCGCTGCACAGCACCATTTGCCGGGCAGAGTTAATGGCGGGGTCGGCAAAACTGCCTATTGCCGATCCGCGGACGAGTGGGTCGCGGGCGCGCATTCAAACGGTGCTGGACCGCATGCTCCCTGAGCGGATCGTTCAGCCCTCGACGGCAGCTTGGGATGAGGCGGGGTCACTCGCGGGGACACTCGCCCGAACGCAAGGCCTGGCGAAAGGCGCGCACCTGACCTTGGTGCTCGATGCCGCCATCCTGCTGACCGCGGTGACGCACGGCGCAGTCGTTATCACGGCCAATATCCGCGATTTCGACCTGCTCCTGCAGCTCCGGCCAGAGGCGAACGTGCTGTTCTATCGACCTCTCGAGAAGCAGGTACGGGGGGCTCTTCTGGTCGTAGAGTGATCAATCCCGCCCACGACACTGACCATCCACGAGGTGCGCTAGCCAAAATAGCCGATGACGGTCGACGCGATGGAGTGGACGTTCATCACGGCGACGCCGAACACCATCTGGACGATGGGCTTGCTTGCCGTGTGCTGCCGGTTGCCCTGCATGACGTGATACAGCCCGAGCAGGCCAAACAGCACGACGAGCGCGCCATACGACTGAAAGAAGAACTCGAACGCCGTGATGATGTTGAGCAGCGTGTCCTCCGGCGTCGCGCCGGCCATGGTGGACGGGTCGAGCGTCGGTGCGGTGTAGGACGTCAGCGCGCTCGATGACGTAGTGACGCCGCCGCCAAAGGTGGCATTGGCGAAGTTCAGCATGCGCTGATACGACAGCAGGGCCGAAGACGTGAACAGCGCGGCGAACGGCATCCAGGGATGCCGTATCGACCGCGCCGGGTTGAGCCACTGCCAGAACCAGTAGATCGAGGCGATCAGCAAGCCGCCTCCGGTCAGGTAGCAGATCAGGGGGATGAGGACGGCGATGGCGACGCCAACATCCGCCCCCAGGTTGACGAAACCCTGCATGTGCCGCCTCCCGCGCTACTGGATCAGGCCGGCGTCGGTCTGCACCACCCAGCTCGTGCCGCGCTGGTAGATCGACTTGATGCGGCCGATGCCGGGCACCTGGTCGCCGAGTGATACGTACAGCACGGGAGCCTCGCCGGGAGCGGCGCCCACGACGTTCAGGACTGCTAGGCCGGGCGAGGCGCCCTGGACCCGAAAGTCCTTCACACTGCGATTGCTAGCGGCAACGACCGGCGGGGTGGACGGTGTGATAGGGGCCGACCGCGGCGCACCAACACCAGGGCGTACGGGCACGGCCGCGACCGCCATGATGGGCTGCGGCACGGCGGCCTTGGCGGATTGTGCCAGCACGGTTCCGGCTTCCGCCAGACCCAAACGGCCGTCGAACTCCGTCATGCGCGTGTCGAGTTGCTCCTTCAGCTCCGCAACCGTCGCCTGCAGCTGCGCGATGGTCAGTCTGCTTTCCTTCAGCTGGGCGCCCAGCTCCCGAACCAGCCCGACGACCTCGACCTGCTGCTTGGGCGACATGGGTTCCGCACGTAGCTCGGCCGTGACCTGTGCGGGATCGCGGGGCTTTGGTGCAGGCACAGGGGTGGGACTGGCTACAGGCGCGGCAGGAGCGGTCAAGGCGGGTGCCGCCACGGCAGAGGAAGCCATGACGGGGACTGGCGCGGGTGTCGGCACGGTGTTGGACGGAGATGGGGGTGCAGGAGGCGTGACTGGCGCCACTGTCTGTGTGGGGGCGGGGTCCGCAGGTGCTCGGACCTCGGCCGTCGTCGCCTGCAGGGTTGGCGAAGTCGGCGGGGTCACTGCTGCGGAGACCGCCGAGGGCTGTGCTGCCGGCATGGGCGAGGACGCCGGACGGTTAGTCGGGGGAACCCCGACTTCGGCCACGGTATCACCGGGCTTGAGGGAGGCAAACTCGGCCTGCTGACGGGCCGCCAGTGCAGCAAGGTCGGGGTTCGGACGAGGGCTTGCTGGTGCCGTGACCTGGGATCGAGCAGGCGTGACGCCGACTTCGCCGGTCACTTGGGTGGTAAACGGCACCCCCGTCCGCACAATGGCGACCAACTTAGACGGCAACGGGAGGTTCACAGCTCCCTGCCGCTCAGCCCATGCCACGCCGCCGATCCCGGCCAGCACCACCACGACCGCGGCCGTGGACAGCAAGCCGGTGCGTCGCGCTGGCCGTTGTGTGTTGGCCACGAGCTTTTCGCGGGGCTCTCCGGTGCTCACCTCTTCAGGTTCCGGACCGCCGGCACTCTCGCCGAGCAACTCTGGCTCCTGCTCCTCCGAATGCGGCAAGGTCCCCCGCCTGCCTGGCAGGCAGATGGGGGACCCGAGGGGAGCGCCGATACGGTCATCGATGTCCGGCGCAGTCGTGATGTGCGTATCCATGGTGCGACCCTGCTAGTTGAAGGAATCCTCCCGGCAGGATCAGCGACGTTCTTGCGAACGCCGCCGGGCTTTTTAGTTCTCTCCCACGACCAGGGGCGACAGGAAGACGACGCCGACATTGACATTGGCGTCGAGCTTCACGGTTGGACCCTTCGGTGCGGCCTCCTTCAAGATCGCGCCGAACTGCGCCCCGGCGACGCCGGCTCCGACCCCAAGCTCTTGACCGAGGTTCAGACGCTGGAATGCCGTCGCACCGCCGAGCGGGCTGGCCACAACCGTCGAGTTGGATTGTGAGATGGCCTGTCCAAGACCCGAAACGAAGGCGGCAGCAACGGGTAGCATGAAGCGGCTGACATAATGCTCGTCCACGCTAGAGGCGACGGAGGTTTCCATGCTGTCCGGCGCAATAACCAGGGCGTCGATCCGCTGCTGCGTGCCGTCCTGCAGGGTGATGCTGTTCAGCTTCACCACCAAGCGTTCGTCCCGCTTCTCGAAGGTGCCGGTCATGCGGTCGCCGGCGATCGGCCCGGAGAGGGCCTCGATCACCACGGGGCCACCCTGGTCGGAACTGGCCGCCAGCACGGTGCGCGCATAGATGCCGCGACCGGCCGGCATCAGGACCTGGCCGGATGCGCGGCTGCCGATCCGACGTGCGTTTGCAATCGGCTGGACCGCAGCTGCGGTCTGCACTCCGTCGTTCGACGCGATGGCTCCGCGGTTCCCGGAACCATCATTGGCAGCTTTGGTGTCCTCCGGCCGAAGGATCACGTCCGTGGCTTGCGCCTTGCCTCCCCAGCCCGCCAGAAGCGAGCTGATCGCGGCCTGATACATCTTGGTCTGGTTCTCGTCCGGCTTCGGGGCCTGCATCGCAACGGGCGGCGAGGCGGATGCGGGTAGAACCATGGCGCGCGTGGGAGAAGGCGGAGAAGCCGTGACTGCAGGCGGGGGTGCGACGCCGGCCTCACGAACCCCGGGCGGATCGGCAACTACGGGAGCCGGCGGGACGCGCACCGATGTTTCGCTACCTGGCATGGACGCAACGGAGCTTTGGCCGGATGCCGCCGCACGGGCGGCAAGCTCCTTGTCGTGCGCGACTGCCAAATCGGTATAGGCGGGTGTGGAGTGTCGTCCACCTGGCAGCGCGTCTGCCTTCGGGGCGCGTGCGAGATTGGCCGGGCCTTCGACGGTTGGACTGCGCGACCAGACCAGGAACACCACGCCGATGGCACCGACCGTCACCGCGCCGATCACGATAAGCCGTCGTGGGCCGGCTCCGCCCGCACCGCTCAGGCGGCCGCCGAGAGGGAACTTGAGGGCAATGGCCATGATCTACTGCTCCGTGAGACGGGCCGCGACGGAGCGGCCATTGGCTGAAAGAAGGACGACCGGGGTCGAGGGAATGGCGTAGATCGTCATGTTGTCCGGCCCGTTCTCCGAAGCCGTCCACTCCGGCGACAGCACGGTGTACTGGGTCCGCAGATACACCTTGTCGCCCAGGCGCCAGGCCCGAACGTCGTCCGGCGAGACGCCCGACACCGACAAAGGCACCGCGTCGGCAGGTGGAGCGCCGTCGAGCATCGCCGTGAGGTAGGCAGCGCCGGTTTCCGGCGTGTTCGGCCGGGTGATGATCTGCACCCGGGCGTTCGGCCCGCGATCGGCGACCCTCACGTCGACCCGGGCGTCATACCGGTCCCGGCCAGCCATGATCATGAACGTCAACGGCGCCGGTGCGCCCTGCAGGTTCACCAACACACCCCCACGGGGTGCCGAGGAGCGGGGCGCGAGCTGCAGCACGTTGCTGCCCTTCACGGGAACGCGGACGTCGAAGCCCGTAGCCTGAACGGCGGGGGTTCCAGCGGCTCCGCCGCTGCCTTCGCTTGCCGGGTTGCTGTTCGTATCCCAGGCGATCGGCCACGGCTGGCCCGTGGCGTCAACAAAGGCGATGGCCGTGGGGTAGCCCTGCACGGCCTGGATGATGCTGGTCGCGCCGCCCGGACCCATCGATGCGTTGACCGAGCGCGTCACCGGCATGGCGATGCTTGGGGCCATGACCTCCTCGCGGGCGTTCTGGTTCTCGCGGTAGCGGCGGCCGAGTTCCAGGATCATCTCGGGCGTCAACGACAGTCCGGGCGCACTCTGTGCGGCAGAGCGAAAGCTCGGATCGTCGGGTCCAGGTCCAGACGACACTGGTGTGCCAGGAGGAGCGGCTTGGGGTGCCTGGCTCTGCGCCAAGGCAATGGCCGGCACCGACATCGAGCCAGCCAGCGTGAGGACGAGTAGCTGCTTCAGGGACACGGGCGCTCTCCTGTTTCAAGCGGGTGGGGCGTTGATCTGGTCGATGGCAATACCGTCCGGATGGCTGGTCTCGATTTCGCGGACGACCAGGACCGTGACCATCAGATGCGCCGAGTTGGCGGAGTTCTCGTTCTCGTAGGTGACGATCAAGGGCAACTCGATCTTGTAGGTCAGCCGGCCGGCGATCACGGCGCGGTCGCGGATGGTCGCAGCCCGTTCCGGCTGTGCGGTCGCAACAAGGCGTGCCCGCTTCATTTCCTCGAAGTTGCCGGTCTGGATGAACGCGGCCCCGAAGCTGTTCCAGCCGCGGATGGTGAAGTGCGCCGCGGCCCGGCTCAGCTGGTCACGATATTCTTTGAAGTTAACGGTGTAGGCGGCGACTACGGAGTTGACGGTCCAGGTCAGCAGGTCAGCGTCCGCCATGACGGGGGCGTCGAGCGGCTGGATCTCGTAAGGCGTACCTTTGCCGTCCGTGTAGAAGTAGTGCGGCAAGGGTGGATGGTGGCTGGTCCAGATACGATCACCGACGAGGCCGGCGATGCACACACCCATGACCGCCTGCACCATGAACGATCGGCGCAGCAGGGTCTGAGAGAAGACGGGATCGGAGAGCCTGCGGTCGACCGCAGCGGATTGGTTTTTCATACCTCCAGCCTGCAGGCGGTGCTTGCGAACGCAGAGGGGCTGGAGTGAGAAAAATCAGCTATTGGGCCGCATCGAAGCCGAAAAGGTAACGGCCCGATCTGCCGTCAAGGAGAGCGGGCGTTGTTCTTGCCTCACAGGTAATCGTTATTCGTCATCGAAATCGATGTCGGAGGAGTTGTCCCCCGAAGCCAAGCGGTCCTTGTACATTTTGGAGTTCTTGGTCGCCGGCGCGGTGCGTGGACCAAGGCGGGGCGTCCAGAACCAGTTCTCCGGGTTGAGATTACAGGCCCGGTAAACCCAGTCGTCCTTGGCAAACTTCTCCAACACCGGGTCAGCAGCATCGTGTTCCATCTTAAGCAAGTCTCCCAACGAGTGACGGCCGGGCAATCCAATCTGGCATGCGCGGCTGCTGACGGAATTGAAACTGCGGCCCATAAACTTCGCGATCCCCGCTGTATGCTGCGCACGGAGATAGCGATACCCGACGACATGGCCGTCCGGTACAGTCCAGTCTTGGCGAGGGGCTCTTGGGGACGGCGGAGCAACACCCGGCTCTACCGCACGGAGCAACGCGCGTCGGTCGCGTGACGCAAGCCCCAGCCACTTCGCCTTGTAACGGACAGATGCCGGCGTTCGACCAAGCTTTTCCGCAATACAGGTCGCATACAGGTTCGTCGGCCAGAGTAGGATGAGCTGCTGTATCTGCTCGCTGGTCCAAGGGTTCTTGCCGCCGGGCCGACGCATGGGGCGCGTATGTGGCGTCTCGAGGCCGAGGGCGGCAACACGTGCAAGCACCCATGACGGATCGATACCGAAGCAGAAAGCTATCGTCGCCAGTCCGTGACCCGCAGTAAGCAGCGTGATCAGTGACGGGTCATAGGGCGAAGCAGCGGAGGGATTGCTGGTGCGCGTGACACGGCGAGATTTGATCTCGGCCCAATCGCAGGACGACCGCTTCCGTGTGCTAGTGACTTGCAGCATGTTCCCGTTCCGTTCATGGTCCCTGCTGCGTTAAGGACTATCAGATCGAGATTCCGTGAGGCAAGAGGCTACCTTACCCCGATCTGATTTTTTTTTAATGGGGATGCATCCGTCTTGATTGGTCGACGTAACCCCACCCAAACGCTAACCTTTGTTGATGCCGCTCTGGGTCCCGCTCGAGGTGCCGTTGTGGGTGCCGTTGGAGGCTTTCGCAGACCTTGGTTGGAACACGTCGGTGTTCCCCAACGCGTCAAACAGGGCACCCACGATGGAAGCCAGGTGTGCGTGCCCGATCGGAACAGGCCCATACTTCACCAACAGATTCTGAACTCGGTTATCGATGGAGTGGGTCAGTCGAGCGAGTATGTCGAGGGTCAGCCCCCCTTCGCTGACGCCGTAGCTCGGACCGCAGATAAGGGCATGAGGATCGACACCATAGGCTGCGGCGACTTGGGCAACGGAGGCCAGTGTGATGTTTTTCTCCGCTCGTTCCAACGATCCAAGCGACGGAGCAGTCATCCCGGTACGCTGAGCCATTTGCTCCTGGGTCAGGTTCAACGAACGTCGGATATTGTAGACATTCTCTGCGACAATTTTGTTGAGATCGGCAGCCGGGGTGCCTGCGGTCTTGAGGCTCCGTGTCTGGCCTTTGATCCGCATCTTTCTCGGAGCTTTCTCCTTCCGAGTATCGTCGACCATGAGCACGTCACCTTTCCACTTTGAACGTCAGGCTGTGAGATACACGGAACCGTGAGGGCTTGCGAACGACAAAACAGAGGGTTCCAGGGCAGTGGAGGCGTTCGCAAGCTCGGCCCGCAGGGTGCAGCTCTATTTGGAGAGCTGACCGATGATGCGGATAGCGATTGTCGTCGCCACAGCAGCCAGTGTTGGGCTGCTCCCAACAGGGCCGGCGCGTGCTGACTTTGTGCTCGGAGGCGCTAAACCAGCGGGTGCTGCACCTGCTCAGATGCAGGCAGCTCCGTCAGCACCAGATGTGCCAGCGGAGGAGCCGGAACAGGCCGCGCCGCGGTTCAAGGTGGCGCGTGGCTTCGGCGAAGCGGTGCCCATGTCTTTTGCCGTGCGGCAGATCGTTCCAGCCGCCGTCAGGGTTCATTATGGACCTGGGATTGATCCTGACATTCTAGTCAGTTGGAAGGGCAACCGGCCCTGGAACCAGGTGCTCGCGGCCGCTGTCCGCCCCCTACACCTGCGTATCGTCACAGGCACGGAGACCGTCCTGATTACCCGATAGTCCGAAGCGTGCGTTCGCAAGGGTTGTCCCTAGCCTGATCCCAGAACCTCCTGGGAGAACGCTATGCCAGATCTACGGGCCGATACGACGGCCACATGGTTAGGGGCGAACGGGTCGCAAGATATCGCCCGTTTCCTCCAACGAAAGCCCGTCGACGAGCCGCCCGAGGTGGCGCGGGCGGTCGAGGATTTCGGCCAGGCTCTGGACACGAGCATCGCCCATGGCGTCGAACAGCTCGATCATGCGCTGCACGACGGCATGGCTGCTGATTTGTCGCAGGCGCTCGCGCACTTGAGTGGCGAACGCCGCCTGTGCGTCCTGCACTGGTTGACGGGCGTCGGCTTTGAACAGCCCCACGAGATCATCAACCTGCTGACCAACCCGGCCGAGCCGAGCGGTCACGCCCTCCTGCGCTGGATCACCGCCCTGCTGCGTCGCGAGCAGTTGGACCGGCTGTTCTCGCCAGAGCGCCTCAACACCCTGCAAGCCGCCTGCCGCAAGGTAGGCCAACTGGAGCAAAGCCGATGACAAAGTTGCGCAGCAACCTGATGGCCAGTGTCGCCGTGAGCCTCCTGGCCTTGGTTCCTTCGTTTGCCCAGGCCGACGACGGAACCGGCTGTACGGTGCTCGCCCAGGCGGCGGCGTCCGGACTGGCCGCCCGGATCTCGGCCGACGACCAGACCATCAAACCACCCAAGAGCGTGACGGCACTGACCTGCCTCGACAACTTCTTCAACGGGGTCGGCCTCAACGTCCTCACCAACCTGCTCGACCCGACGTCGCTGCTCAACTCAGTCGAGGGTAAAATCTGCGCTCTCGCCACGAGCGCGTGGCAGAGCACGATCGGCAGTGGCCAGTGCGGTTTGACCATCACGGGCTTCAACGTCGGCTTCGGCGGCCTGGGCGGCGGTTCGTTCTGCCCCAAGCTGACCTTTGGCGGCGGCGGGGCGGCGATCGGCAGCATCACGACCGGTCTCAGTGCGGGATCGAGCGGCATGTACCTCACCGGCGCAGGGCTTCCCCCGACCGGTTACACCCTGCCGTCCTTGTCCAACTACTAGGAGCCTCACGATGCGAAGGAAGACCCTTGGCAGTGCTGCCGTGGGTGTCGTGATCGGCGGCATCCTGTTCAACGCCCCGGACGCCCATGCCATCTTCGGTGTCGGAGATGTCGTCACCGACCCCGGCCTCTATACGACGATGGCCGCGGTCCAGTCCGCTATCACGGGCGCGATCCAGACGATGGAGAACGCGGTCGTCAACAAATTCACCGACATCGGCAATCTGCTCGGCAACCAGCTAACGGCCGGCTTTACCCAGCAATCTAACTACACCAAGGCGGCAGTAGGCGCGCAGGAGCAGATCGCCGACGCGAGCAACACCGCCATGGCGACCTACCAGAAGGACCTCCGGAACGCCCAACTCCGCGACGATCACACCATGTCGCCGGAAGCCTGCACCGCTCTCAACCTGGGACAGGCCATCACCGTCAGTGCTGGACAATCCTGGAAAGTCAGCCAAGCTCTTGGCACCGTCACCGACCCGCGTGGAGAAGCCGGACCAGGCACCCCGGCTAACGCCGGTCAGGGCCAGGCGGCTGCCGCAATCACCCAGCTGCACCTGTCGCGCTACTGTTCGCAGAACGAGGCGGCGGCGGGCCTTTGCACGGTCAACTCGGCTCGGGAGAACCTCGACCAGAGGGCGTCGAGCCTATTTGGCGTGCCGAACTATGCTGGACAGGACGGCGTGGATGCCGCCAACGACTACGCCACCAGCCTGATCCAACCCGTCCCTCCGGCGGCGGCCCGTGGTGATGCATTGACCTCAGTCGCTGGACAGGACGCGCAGGCACGTCGGCGCGGCTACAACGCCAAGATGTCGCTCGCCCGGAGCGTGGTGAACGACATTATCGCCAGTCGTACCAACTCGGTGACGCTCACGGCCGAGCAGAAGCAGCAGCAGACCAACATGGGGCTGACCGCGACGGATACCTCGTCCTGGTACGGCACCCTCGAGTTGGAGGTGTACCGCCGGGCAGGCGGTGTGGAGTGGGCTGCGGCCCTGCAAGCCATGCCCCCGAAGGCGGTCCAGGTCGAGATCGCAACCGAGCTGGCGATGAGCAACTACATCGCCCTCGCCAACCTGAAGGTCGCGCAACAGAACGCGGCGCTTGCCGCGGCGCAGCTGGCGACGTCGGCAACCAACGAGCTGAAGCCGGCCGCCACCATGCCCAGCCCGCAACTCGCGTCACAGTAACCCGAGAGGCTTACAATGTCAGACACCATCACCGCCCCTCGCCGACCGGTTCAACCGCCGGCAGTCCCGTCAGGTGAGGTCGAGCGGCTCAGTGCCGGCACGGTCGTTCCTGGAGCGCCTATCGGCCCAGAGTCCTCGAAGCGAGAGCCAATGGCCGATCTCCTCGACAAATTCGACAAGATTGCCAATGTGCTGGGCGCGAAGGACCCCGGTATCTCGGCCGGTCTGAAGCGCTTGGTCGAGCAGGCAGCCGAGCCGGGCCGAACAGAGCAGCCGTTGTTTCGGACCCAAGTTGCCTACATGCTGCAGGATGTCGAAAAGCTAGCCGGCGCCAAGATCACGAGCGTTCCGGCCGAGCTACGCACAGAATTGACTAAACTGGCGGGCTCCAGCCCGGGGCTGGAGAACAAGCAGATGGAGGCTCTGCTCCGTGGCACGGCCGATGTCGCCGACCGTGGCGTCATTCGCGACATTCGCAGGAATGCGGCGACGATCGCCGGGCTTGGCGACCAGCAATCCTCCCAGGCTCAGGAGATGGTGGAGGTGCTGGAAAACCGCCTCCGCCTTGCCGCACGCTTCTCGAATGCGGCAACGTTGTCTCCATCGAGTGCGTCCACGTCAAGCAACACCCCTGATGCGCCGCCCACTGCGTCACGTCCGGGCGCCGTCACCGACAGCTCTGGGAGTGAGAAGGTTCGGACTGCTCAATCTCCCGGGGACAGCAGTTCCATCCTAGGCGATTTGAAGCCCAGTCGGATAGCATCCCAGGCCGATGCTGCAAGCGGGACAGGCGCGCCGGCACAGGTGGTTTCGCCTCCTAAGAGCCTGATGTCATCTATCATGAGCAATATGCGCGCGCCGAGCGGTCCGACACCGCCGTGGGAGCCGCCCCCGGCAGCCATGAAAGACCGGGTGTCGGGGTTTGAACAGAAGCTCGCAGAAGGCCGGACCGACCAGCATATCCGAGCGGCAGAAAAGTCCGGCCAGGCCCTGATGCAGAGCATGGAGACGTTCATGAACGGCCCCGGGGCTGGCGTCCTGGGCAAGATCGAGGCAGCGGCCAGCACCGAGCCTGGCGGCATGCGCGCAGTGATGTCCGAGATGCAGCCGGGCGGTCGTTATGCCAGCCTGCGGTCGGAGTTTGACAATGCCCTGCAGCAAGACCGAGCGTTCGCCGCATCCTTCAACGCGGTCGAGAAAGCCGCAGCGCAGTACGGCCATGATCGGCTGACCCTCGGGACCGACTTCCAGGCCCGCAAGATGGACGCCAGCCAACTGGAAGCTCGCTTCGACCGCGCAGACGCCGCCATCGTAGGAGCAGCGGAGAAGATCCCGGGCCGCTCGCCAGGGCAGTCGATCATGGCCGAGATGGCGGAAAAGGTGGCGGAACTCCTCAACAAGGCGGCTGACCGGGTTCGTCAGATTTTCTCACGGGAACCGGAGGCCGGCCCCAAACAAGGCTCCTCGCCCGGTATGGCTCCCTGACCTGAGTGTTCTAACCTCCAGTAACCGAACACTCTGGAAGCGTTCGCAAACTCCGCCCGCATCCTCGCAACAATAACCCTTGCGAGGATGCGATGCGTCGTTTCTGGATTCTGCCCACCATCCTAATGCTTCCCTGTGTGGCCGGCACGGCGCACGCGCAGACCACCACCACGTCTCAGACCACCTGGTCGGCGTTGTCCCCCGGAAATGACTGGGCCGCCCAGGTTTTATGGTCTCTGTTCCCGACCAGCACCACCAACACGGGCCTGACCGGCATCGGCGCGGCGAGCACCGTCATCGGCAAGATGGTCGGCCAGCTCACGGGCTACATCATGGCGCTCGCGGTCGTGTTCGTCGCCTACTCCACGATCATGCAGATCCATCGGGCAGCCGAAACGGGGCGGGTGCTCAGCAGCAGCACCAGTTCATGGGCACCGGTTCGGCTGATCTTCGCTTTAGCCATGATGTTCCCCCTCTCATCGGGCTTCAGCTCCGGCCAGGCCGCCGTCATGCAGGTCGCCATGTGGGGCATCGGCATGGGGCGCGCGGTCTACGCCAGTGCCATCCAGGCAGTCGGCCCAGATGCAGTGCCGATCGTTCAGCCCATGATCCCAGGAACCAAGACGATCGTAGCCGGACTTCTGCAGAACGAGCTGTGCCGGGCACTGGTCAATGCTGCCTCGGGCAATGCCAACTTGGTGCCGGCACCTACGCCGATCCGCAGCAGCACATCGGGCAACAGCGCGATGAGCGGTGCCTACGTGAGTTGGGTGTACAGCATGAGCACCGGGGACGACATGGGCAACCCGGTGTGCGGCAGCGTCACCCTCCGCCAGCCCAATGCCAGCGCGACCAACATCGCCGGGACTTCGATAGACATGACTGCGGGCCAGCAAACCACGTTGACCAACGTCATCACCAATGACATCCGGCCTGCGGCCGAGTCCGTCGCCCAGGCCCTCTGGAGCACGCGCCAAGCCAACTCGCTCAACCAGCTCATGGGCACCATGACCTCAGCGACTGAGGATTACCGGGCTCAGCTGACCCAGCTCGCCACGACCGTGATGTCCGGCCTGCGCAGTGCCCTGACGTCGGCCGACGCCCGTAGCGGTACCCTCGGTCTCACGGCGAACCAGCAGAAATTATCTGACCTCGGGTGGACGTCTGCCGGCGCCTACTACGTTGAGATCGCCCGGCTGAATGGCCAGACCCTCTCGCTGCTTTCGGCCGTCCCGTCCGTCTCACCACCTAGCTATCAGGGTCTCGGTCAGAGCTTGGGCAGTGATCTAGCTCCGCTCGTCCAGGCAGCTCTGGCGTTCCAGACCAAGCTGCTCAATTACGTGCAGACCACGGACGGGTTGGACGCCCCAGGTGGTAACTCGGAACTTTTCAGTGGGGCCACACCGGGCGAGGACGGTGCCAGCGCGATCGAACAGGTCGTCCGCAAGCTGCACCTCAATGAGCGCGTGCTGAATGCCCTGGTCACGGCCATGTCCCCGACCACGGGCACCGGTTGGACCGATCCCTTTGCCGCCCTGATCAACATGGGGCAGACCTTGACCCTGACCTCGCTGGCGGCGCTGGGCTTGGCATCGATCCTTGCCTCCACCACAGCGACGGCCGGTGCTGTCGCCTGGAACGTGCTCACGCTCAACTTCACCGCGGCTGCGGCTTCGGTGTCGGGCCATCTGGTCATGAGCTTCCTGGGAACGCCGATCTTCTACGGCTTGATGTGCATGCTGATCCCCGGGCTGCTCATCTCCTACGTGCTGCCGATGATCCCCTTTGCGATGTGGATCGCCGGGGTGGCCGGCTGGCTGATCCTGGTGTGCGAGGCAGTCATCGCGGTGCCGCTCTGGATGTTTGCCCACCTGACCTTCCAGGGCGATGGGCTGCACGGTCGAGGGATCGAGGGATATGCCCTGCTGTTCAACATCCTGTTCCGGCCCGTGCTGATGCTGTTCGGACTCTTCCTCGGTTATTTCGTGTTCAGCGCCATGTCCTGGCTCATGCTTCAGGGCTTCGGCATTGCCGCCGGCTTCGCTTTGTCCAATGGCTGGTTCGTGACCAACCTGCTGGGCGTGATCGTGCTGATCTGCATGTTCGTGCTCATGCACATCACTCTGGCCTTGGTGTGCTTCCGGCTTATCAGCGTGGTGCCGCACCAGGTGGTCAAATTGATCGGGGTGGCGCCGGCGAACCGGGTGGATATGGACCAGTTCGGGAAGGACGTCGG
>CAXUOD010000121.1:13681-15801 GCA_964252585.1 uncultured Lichenihabitans sp.
AGACCTACGCCAATGAACTTGAGGCTTGGGGCGAACGAATGAAGGCACGGGCTCTCGCGAAGTCTGGCTGATAGCGTTCGCAAGCCTGTCTTCCATGGTGTGTCTCAGGTTTACCTGGAGATACACCATGAAGCGCCTTACCCTCGCCACGATCGCAACCTCGTTGATCTGCCTGGCCAGCTGCGCGAGCGGAAACTTGAAATCGGCGAAGGACTATAACGTCCCCCCGCCCCCGCCTATCAAACATCCATCCTACAACCCGTATGCCAGCTACGGAGAAGCGCACGCCACATGGCGACCGCCAGTGGTTGACCGGGATGGGACGATCCAAAAACCGGCGGAGGCCGCATCCCAATGGGATCGGCCGAACTACGAGGGTTCGGGATGGGCAAGCGGAGCGGCCCGCTCGGTGTTCAGCGGGCCGCCCGGCACCTTCTAAGCCGAGTACGTGGACAGCCAGCGCGCGGCTAGCTGTCCATCCTCACTCCAAGCTGCGCACGTAACGCCAGCTCAGCGCGTAGTTTCGCGTCTTCGAAAGAGGGCGCTGGACCACCGATCATAGGCTCGTCCTCGTCATTCGTGCCCCACATGCACCAGCTTACACGTGGCATGAACACGGGTGCCTTGGACAGATGGGCCTGTCCCATCTCCACCACGAACAGCTGGAAGTCGCCACAGTCGGCCGTGGCACTCCGCTCCGGTCCCTCTGTGCTTGTATGGCGACCAGCAACCCACAGGCAGAGCGGCAGCGAACCACACGCAGCCGATCCCCTCAAAGCCTGACGTACCCTTAGGCTGGCAAGGTGCTTGAGGAACTCGGTCCCGCAGCGATCGTCAGGCCGTTCACTGCTCAAGACGGCCACCAGCTATCGTCGGTCGCCAGGAACTCACGGGCGGTACCTAGCCGGAGCGTCCTGGCCTGCCAGTTGATCAGTGCGTTATAAAATGCGGAGAGAAAGAACACTCCGCACAGTCCGATCAGCCCGAGGATGTAGGGCAGACTGGCATACGACGGCTGTAGCAGCGCCTCAAAGGTCCAGAGCGCCAGGAATCCAACCCCCCCAGCCAGGTAGCAGTAGGTCGAGATGGCGGACTGCCGCCGCCGGTTCCAGAGCTGACGATGGATCTCTGCCTGGGATGCACCGGCCAGGAAAGCAGTGGCGGCGATGTCCAGGGATCTATCATCCACCACCCTGATCCGAGGATCGGCCTGGGGACCTGCCTTGATGACCTCCACCAGACGCCCGATTGTTTGGGCACCTTCTGCAACTTGCCGCGGATTGAAGGCATCCACGGGACCGCGGAGAACGGACCCAAGCGTTCCCCAAAGACCGGGGTGCTTTCTGGGCTGGCGAGAATGGTCGGCCATCGATCAGCTCCTGATCGACGCGATCAGCGCGTCCATGTCGTTCGGGATGCCGTCAGCACGGCCGGCACTGCCGTCAGCCTTCTCCCATACGAACGTCGGTGTTCCACGCAAGCGCAGCGCCTCGGCAGCGGCCATGTTCTTCGCGAGCTGAACAGACGCTTCGGGGCCTACCGTGGGAAGGGGCGTTGTCATCTGATTGCGCCATGCTTCGACCATTTGCCCAGATGGCATGCTCAGCAAGCCTTTTGCCGCCACGGTGCTCCGGCCTTGGTCCTCGTAGTCCAGCACTGACAGAGGGATCACTGCGACCTGCAGCTTGCCGGCCGCGATATATGGCCGCAGTTGATCCATGGCTCGCACGGAAAAGCTACATAGCGGGTCGATGAACATGTACAGGCGCGGAGCTGCTGGCGACCCTGCGATGCCGAAGACCGTGTTTTGGACGGTCGCCAAGGTCCCTGGAGACTGGACCGGCTCCGCCGTGAGAGGCGATTCGGGTTGCGGAGGATTGCCCGTGGCACCGATCGACACAGTCGGTATTGTCCCATCGATGGGCGTCACCTGGTCGCGGGTGATGTTGTGACCGGTGTAGTCCCACATCACTCCTCCAATCGCGGCTTGCCCATCAGGGGTTAGATAGAACACCTGAAACGTGCTTCCGTGTTTGGCGAAAATCGTCGGCAACCCGTGCTGCACTCCAAGATCGTATAGGGCGGCACCGCTCGACGAGATGCGCTTGAGGGCTGGGATG
>CAXUOD010000122.1:0-15772 GCA_964252585.1 uncultured Lichenihabitans sp.
ACGGCCAAGAACTTCCACTGGGCCGACCTCACGCGCGGCCAGTTCGAGGCACACGACCGCGGCGCCGACTTCTGCCTCCTGCTCGACCGCGAGGGAAACGTCACGGAAGGGCCGGGCTTCAACGTCTTCTTCGTCATCGACGGCCGCGTCGTGACGCCGGATGCGGGCGTGCTCGAAGGCATCACGCGGCGCTCGGTCTTCGAGCTCTGCGACGGCCTGGGCCTCGCCTGGGAGGCGCGGCGAGTCTCGGCCGAGGAAGCGCGGAACGCCGACGAGATCTTCCTGTCCACCACGGCCGGCGGCGTCATGCCGGCCGCCCGCATCGATGGCCGCATCATGGGCAACGACCGGCCCGGCCCGGTCTCGACCGCCATCCGCGAGGCGTTCTGGTCGTGGCGGCGCGACGGCTGGCATGCCACGCCGGTCGACTACGGGGCAGCAGGGGCGACGAGCGAAGCGTAAATCGCGCAAAGCCAAACCGCCGGATCGGACCACCACTTGCGGCTTTGGTCTTTGTTGAAACGAACGGGCGTGCTTCCTGCATGGTTTGAGGCCCGTACAACGGGATCACGTCGGAGTGTGTCAAGCCAGGTTTGCAGGCTAAGAGGATCAACGACCGTCATCGCGAGCGCAGCGAAGCGACCCAGATCGTCCTGGATCGCGCGCTGGGTTGCTTCGTCGCCGCGCTCCTCGCAATGATGAAAGGTGAAGCTCAAGCCCGCTGCGCCGATCTGACACTCTCCAGGTCCCGCTCCCTCGTCCTCGTCCTCGTTCCGGATCTTCCATGACCCTGCTTCCGAATTCCGCCCAGGCCCGCGACGTCGCCTACCTGCTGCATCCCGCCACCAATGCCCGCAAACACGAGAAGACTGGCCCGCTCGTCATCGAGCGCGGCGACGGCATCCACGTCTACGACGACAACGGCAAGGAATATATCGAGGCCATGGCGGGCCTCTGGAGCGTTGCCGTGGGCTTCGGCGAACCCCGCCTCGTCGCCGCGGCGGCCGCCCAGATGGGCCGCCTTCCTTACTATCACTCCTTCTCGCACAAGTCGCATCCGAGCGTGATCGACCTCGGCGAACGTCTCGTGAAGATGTCGCCCCAGGGACTGGACCGCGTCTTCTTCACCAATTCCGGGTCAGAGGCCAACGATACGGTCATCAAGCTCGTCTGGTTCTACAACAACGCGATCGGCCGGCCCGAGAAGAAGAAGTTCATCGCGCGCGAAGGCGGTTATCATGGCATCACCATCGCGTCGGGCAGCCTCACCGGCCTGCCCACCAACCACCGCGGCTTCGACCTGCCCCTGCCGCAGTTCAAGCATGTCGGCAGCCCGCACTTCTACCGTTTCGCCGAGGCCGGCGAGACCGAGGAGGCCTTTTCGGACCGCCGCGCCGCCGAACTCGAGGCCAAGATCCTCGAAGAAGGGCCCGAAACCGTGGCGGCCTTCATCGGCGAGCCGCTGATCGGCGCCGGCGGCGTCATCGTGCCGCCCGCCACCTATTGGGAGAAGATGCAGGCGGTCTGCCGCAAGTACGACGTGCTCGTCGTGGCCGACGAGGTGATCAACGGGTTCGGCCGGCTCGGCACGCTGTTCGCCTGCGACCATTACGGCATCACGCCGGATATCCTGGTGGTCTCGAAGCAGCTCACCTCGTCCTACATGCCGCTCGCCGCGGTGCTGTTCAGCGACAAGATCTACCAGGGGGTCGCGGACGGGTCCGACCGGCTCGGCACCTTCGGCCACGGCTACACGGCGAGCGGCCATCCGGTCGCGACCGCCGTCGCCATGGAGAACCTCGACATCATCGAGGAGCGCGGCCTCGTGGCCAATGCGGCCGAGATGGGGGCGCATCTCCAGGCCCTGCTCGAGCCCTTCGCGTCCCATCCGCTGGTCGGCGAGGTCCGCGGCGTCGGCCTCATCGCGGCCGTCGAACTCGTGGCCGACAAGTCGACGCGGGCCAAATTCGACCCGCCCGGCAAGGTCGGCCTCCATCTCTACACCAAGGCACACGAACGCGGCCTGATCATCCGCAACATCATCGACTCCATCTGCTTCTGCCCGCCGCTGATCATCACCAGGCCGCAGGTCGAGGAGATGGTGGCCCGCTTCGCCGGTGCCCTCGACGATACGACCCAATGGGTCGAAGCCGGGATGCCCTGAGCGCCCGGTCTTCAGCCCGCGGCGAGCCAGCGTCCCTCCCGGTCGGACAGGACGCAGAGGTCGATCAGCCGCTGGATCTCGGCCGCCCGGCGGAAGGTCGGCTCGGCACCCTGGCCGGACCGCAGCGCCTCGGCGAAGCGCGCCTCGTTGCGCGGCGTCGGCGGACAGGACACGGCCCTCCAGGTCTGGTGGTCCCTGTCGTGGCCTAGGCAGGCGTCGAGCCGCGACTCGAGATGGTTGGCCCAGATCTTCAAGCCGCCCCGCTCGCCGTAGATAGCGAGGTTGAGGTCGTTGAGGTTGCCGGTCGCGAAGCGTGTCATGTGGATGGACGCCAGGGCGCCGTTGGCCATCTCGGCCGTGATCGCCACGCTGTCGTTGGCGTCGAGCGTATAGGGGCCGATCCGGCCGCCCTCGGCCTTGTCGAAGGTCTTCAGCCGGGCCTCGAGCCCCGCGATGCCGAGCCCGGTCCCGAAGCTCACGAAGTCGAGCAGGTGAACCCCGATGTCGCCCAGCACCCCGTTCGAGCCATGGGCCGTGGAGAGCCGCCAGAGCCACCGCTCCTCGGTGCGCCAGTCTCCCCAATGCTTGGCCGTGAGCCAGCTCTGCAGGTAGCTTGCCTCGATGTGGCGCACGGCCCCGATCGCGCCCTCGTCGATCATCACCCGCGCCTGCTGGATCGCATGCGCGTTGCGATAGGTGAAGTTGACCATGGTGAGGACGCCCGCCGCTTCCGCCGCCTCGGTCATGCCGAAGGCATCCGCGGCGTTGAGCGCGAGCGGCTTCTCGCAGAACACCGCCTTGCCGGCCGCGATCAGCTTCAGGCTCGTCGGCGCATGCACGGCGTCTGGCGTGGCATTGACCGCCACGTCGAACCCGTCCCAGGCGATCGCGGCGTCGAGGTCCGCGAAGGTTCTCGGGATCGCGTGGGTCGCCGCGTAGGTCCGCGCCCGTTCGGCGTCGAGGTCGACGGCCGCCACGAGGTCGCAACCGGGCAACAGGCTGAACTGCTCGGCATGCCGGGCCGCCATATGGCCGGTCCCGAGAATGAGAAAGCGGTGCGTCCCGCTCACCGGTAGCCCGCCTCGCCCGCCTTGTGGAGCGAACCGCCGCGCGCTTCGAGCGGCTCCAGCGCCTCGGCGATCGGCCGATTGGGCGCGTCGGCGACATTCGTCCAGGCGGGGGCGGGATTGGCGGCCCAGCGCGCGGCGTTGCGCAGCACCGTCTCGACGTCCGGGTTCTTGTAGACGGGGTAGGTCTCGTGCCCGGCGCCGAAGTAGAAGATCCGACCGGCGCCGCGCCGGTAGGTCAGGCCGGAGCGGAACACCTCGCCACCCTGGAACCAGGAGATGAACACCGTTTCGAGAGGCTCCGGCACGAGGAACGGTTCGCCGTACATCTCGGAATTCTCGATCGTGAGCGCGGGACCGAGACCTTTGGCGATGGGATGCGTCGGGTCGATGACCCAGATGCGCTCGCGCTCGCCCGCCTCCCGCCAGCGCAGCGAGCACGGCGATCCCATCAGACGCTTGAAGACCTTCGAGAAATGGCCCGAGTGGAGCACCACGAGCCCCATGCCCTCCCAGACGCGCTGGACCACGCGATCGACCACCGCATCGGTTACCTCGCTATGCGCCTTGTGGCCCCACCAGAACAGCACATCCGTCGCGGCAAGCCTCTCGGGCGTGAGCCCGTGTTGCTCCTGGTCCAGCGTGGCGGTCCCGACTTCGAGGTCCGGCTCGCGCCGCAGCACCGCCGCGATGGCCTCGTGAAGACCGTCCGGGTAGATGGCCCTGACAATCTCGTTCTCCTTCTCGTGCCGGAACTCGTTCCACACTGTCACGCGAATGGTCATCGGCGTCGCTTCTTCTCAGGTCGATGGGTTGCGGCTATCCTTCGCGGGCGCTGCCGCCGCCGAGCGAGCGAAACACCCCGGGCGGAGAACGTCCGCAGGCCCGCCGACGATCCGAACCGGCGACGAAAAACGGAAAGACGCGACGATGCCGGAGAGTCCGAACCCGACCGCATTGCATCCCCTGCCGGCCGACGATCCGCAGCGTAGCCTGACGCTCGCCAAGCCGAACCAGGACGAGACCCTGCCCCATGTTTCGGTGGCGGGCGACACCTACACGGTCCTCGTGTCGGGCCGAGAGACCGCGGGCCGGTATTGCCTCGTCGACATGCATGTTCCGCCGGGCGGCGGCCCTCCGCCGCACCGCCACGACTTCGAAGAGATGTTCACGGTGCTCGACGGCGAGATCGAGTTCACGTTCCGCGGGCAGAAGGCCGTGGCGAAAGCGGGCGAGACCGTGAACGTGCCGGCCAATGCGCCGCATGCCTTCGTCAATGCGTCCGGCGTTCCGGCCCGACTTCTCTGCCTTTGTGCGCCTGCCGGCCAGGACGAATTCTTCCTGGCGATCGGCGACCCCGTCGCGAGCCGCACCGCGCCCCCGCCCGCCATCGACAAGGCCGGGCAGGCCGAGCGGATCGAGAAAGCCAAGGCTCTCGCGCCACGGTTCCGCACGGAGCTGCTGGTCCCTTGAACGCGGCCTGATCGACGCACGGAGGCTCTTCTTGAACGATGCCGATCGAGGGACGCCGAACCCTTCATGCCGCGAGCAACAGCGCCTCGACGACAATGGAGCGCGACGCGCGAACTGGCAGCGCTGGGGGACCTACCTGCCGGAGCGACAGTGGGGAACGGTCCGGGAGGACTATTCCGCCGAGGGCGACCCCTGGAGCTTCACCCACGACATGGCGCGCTACCGCGCCTATCGCTGGGGCGAGGACGGGCTGCTCGGCTGGACCGATCGGCAGTGTCGTCTTTGCTTTTCGACGTCGCTCTGGAACGGCAAGGACCCGATCCTGAAAGAGCGCCTGTTCGGGCTGAACAACCCCGAGGGCAACCACGGCGAAGACGTCAAGGAGCTCTACTACTACCTCGACGCGACCCCGACCCATTCCTACGCCAAGGCGCTCTACAAATACCCGCAGGCCGCCTTTCCCTACGATGATCTCGTCCGAACCAACCGCGAGCGGGGTTTCGACCAGAACGAATACGAACTCCTGGATACGGGCGTCCTGGCCGAGGAGCGCTATTTCGACGTCGGAATCGAATATGCCAAGGCGGATGTCGAGGACACGCTGATCCGCATCACGGTCACGAACAGGGGGCGCGAGGCGGCGGATCTCGCCGTCCTCCCGACGCTGACGCTGCGCAACAACTGGTCCTGGCGCAACCTCGAACCCGGCACCGAAACGCGGCCCTGGATGACGCTCCGGGACGGCACGACCGTCGTGGCCAACCACGCCGTCCTGGGCCGCTTCCGCTTTCTCGCGGTCGCCGACGACGCGCCGGCGGCGGACGCCATCTTCACCGAGAACGACACCAACATCCGCCGGTTGGACTCCGCCTTCGCGGGGGACCAGGGCTTCACCAAGGACGGGTTCGACCGCTACCTGGTCCAGGGCGAAGCGGGGGCCGTGAACCCCGAGCGGAAAGGCACGAAGGCGGCCTTCGTGCACCGGCTCAGCGTCGGGCCGGGGGCGAGCGTCACGTTGCGGTTCCGGCTGGTGCGGGAGGACGTGGCCGAACCGCCCGCCATGGACCTATCGGGGTTCGAGGCATTCTTCGCGCTCCGCCTGGCCGAGGCGGACGCGTTCTACGATGTCGTCATCCCGGAGGATTGCTCGGCCGACGAGCGCGCCGTCGCCCGCCAGGCCTATGCCGGGCTGCTCTGGAGCAAGCAGTTCTACTACTACGTCGCGGCGCGATGGGCCGAAGGCGACCCCGCCCAGCCGGCACCTCCGGCGGACCGGGCGACCGGCAGCAGCAAGGACTGGCGCCATCTCTTCTGCCGCGACGTGCTGTCGATGCCCGACAAGTGGGAATATCCCTGGTTTGCGGCATGGGACCTGGCGTTCCACATGGTGCCGATGGCCAAGCTCGACCCGGCCTTCGCAAAAAGTCAGCTGCTCCTGATGCTGCGCGAATGGTACCTGCATCCCAACGGCCAGATGCCGGCCTACGAGGGCAGCTTCAGCGACGTGAACCCGCCGGTCCACGCTTTCGCGGTGTTCCAGATCTATGCCATCACGGCGCAGGACACCGGGTTCGAGGATATCGATTTCCTGGAGCGCGCCTTCCAGAAACTGCTGCTGAACTTCACCTGGTGGGTCAACCGCAACGACGAGACCGGACGCAACCTCTTCGGCGGTGGTTTCCTCGGCCTCGACAATATCGGGGTCTTCGACCGCAACATGACGCTGGCCGACGGGGCGGAGCTCAACCAGGCGGACGCGACGGCCTGGATGGGCCTCTATTGCTCATCGATGCTGCGGATCGCGACCGAGCTGGCCCAGACCAAGCCCGTCTACGAGGATATCGCCAGCAAGTTCTTCGATCATTACCTCGCCATCATCGATGCCGTGAACACGCTCGGCGGCAACGGCCTGTGGGACGAGGAGGAGGGCTTCTATTTCGACCAGCTGGCGGAAAAGGAGGGCCCGCCGCGGCTGCTGAAGCTGCATTCGATCGTCGGCATCATACCGCTCTTCGCGATCGTGTCGCTGCGAAAGCAGGAGCTCGACAAGATGCCGGGCTTCCGCAAGCGGATGGACTGGTTCCTCGAGCATCGGCCCCACCTCGCGGCCTATGTCACCCCGGTCGAATCCGCGGATCCGGCGCTCGAGGGGTCGCATTTCATGTCGATCGTGCCCAAGGACCGGCTCTTGCGCGTGCTGAGCCGGGTGCTCGACGAAGCGGAGTTCCTGTCGGATCACGGCATCCGGGCTTTGTCCAAATGCCACGACGCCCAGCCTTACGAGATCGAGATCGGCGGCGAGCGGTTGAGCGTCGGATATGCGCCGGGCGAGGGCCAGAACGGCATGTTCGGCGGCAACAGCAACTGGCGAGGCCCCGTCTGGTTCCCGATCAACGGCCTCCTGGTCAACGCGCTGCAACGTTACCACGCGGTCTACGGCGACGGCTTCACGGTCGAGTGCCCGACCGGCAGCGGCAGGAGGGCCACGCTGCAGGAGGTCGCCGCAGAACTGATGCGGCGGCTCGCGAGCCTCTTCCTCCGCGACCCGGAAGGACGGCGGCCGTGTCACGGATGGGAGCAGCGCTACATCACCGATCCCCAATGGCGGGACTTGATCCTGTTCAACGAGTATTTCTGCGGCGACACCGGGCGCGGCCTCGGCGCCAGCCACCAGACGGGCTGGACCGCGCTCGCCGCAACCCTGATCGAGATCCTCCATCGGCCCCGTTCGGGCATGTTCTGAGAACTCCCACGGGACAGGGCCTCGATGGCGGGCCCGTTCGCCTCCCTACCAGGTCGGTCGAAGCCATCGCCGCCGCAGGTCAACCCGGCTGCACCTCGTAGACCGAGAAGCCGTCGTCGCTCGGCTGGTCGACGAGATGCAATGGCAAGGTGGTGGGCCGGCCGGGGGCCGGAGCGCCGAACCGCGCATCGATCGAGACGATCTCGGCGACCGGATTGGGCCGCGTTGCGATCGACAGGGCCGTCAGCACGTCGTCGAGCGTGCGGCACACGGCGTAGGCATGCCGGACGTCGGAGCGCATGAAGGTGGTGGTCTCCATATGCTCGATCAGGGCCAGCAGCGGTTGCCAGAAACCGCCGATGTCGAAGACGATCACCGGCTTGATCTCCGGATCTGTCGAGACTTGCACCAGACGATCGACGAAGCTGCGAAGCGTCTCGACGCCGCCGGGCAGGACAAGAACGGCATCGGAGGCGTCGACCATCTCCCGTTTGCGAAACTCGGCATCCGGGACGACGATCAGCCGATGCAGCCCATCGAACTTCGGTCGACCCGCGCCGGCCGTGGTGACGATGGCCGTGACCTCGCCGCCTGCATCGAAGATCGAGCGTGCGAGAGTCCCCATGAGGCCTTCCGACCCGCCGCCGTAGACCAGCCCGATGCCCGCTCGGGCCAGGAGCTCTCCGAGTTCGACCGCAACGTCTCGGTAGGTCGGATCGGTACAGACGCCCGTTCCACCATAGACGCAGACCCGCCTGATCTTCTTCGGCCCCGTCGACGGACGGGACTGGTTGACGAAACGCGCCTCGGCGGTCGAGATCGCTGACGTATTCAGCATCCTTCAGTCCTCCTGGTGACGATCCCTGCATCGAAGACGCTGCGGTCCTCTCCGGCGAGGGCCGACGTCTTCTTTTGGTCCGGACAAGCCCGGCAAGCCGTCGTCCGCACAATGCGGTTTAGGCCGGCATTATTGGAACCGGCGTTGGAGCCATCGTTGAAACCGACGGAGGATCGTCGCTTTTCGAACTCAATTGCGGTCGGGCCCGCTCACCATGACACTGGAGGTCGGCTTTTCCGCCGTATCCTTCTGAACGACACACGGGACCCTGGCCCGTCACCAGAACAAGTCGGATGATACTGGCTAAGCTTGCTTTTTCCATTTTCAATCATGGATAGGAGCAGCTGGCTCCAAGGTCTATTCTCGGGACTCGGCTTCGCATGGCGACATGTGATTGGACCTGGGATAGCCAGGCGGTGCCGCCGCTTGTCACAGCCAGCAGACCGGTTTTATCGTGGTCAAGACCGCTCGGTTACATTCGCGGGTTCTGTCACTATGCGCAGGCTTACCTCAAATTTTACACGAAGGATTGCAAGAGATGATGAGAATTATACTGATCGTCCTCTTCGGATTCGTTTGCATGATGGCGCCTTCTCTTGCTGCCGAGACCGTTCATGCGTCGGGGGTCGGACCCTATACGGCCCTTTTACGGACGACATCGGGAGGGTTCACGGCGCAGCCCTACATGGACGTGCATGGGCTGGCGATCGCCGAGGGCGACATCGTCCTCGGTCAACATGCCGACGTCCAGAAGGAAACGCTGCGCAATCTGCGCGAACTGGCACATGGTCTGGACGCCACTGCGGCCGGCATCGACCCGAAAAGCCTCGACACGATGATGCCGATGAGCCTGCCTGCCGCAGGCCTGGCGACGATACGCCCGTTCTCGCTCGGGTTGAGCAATCTCTGGCCGAACAAGACCGTCCCTTTCGATATCGACCCGGCCATAGGTCCGGCCCAAGCGGCCCTGGTCCTGCAAGCCGCCAAGATCTGGAACGCGCTCGGGATCGTCACGTTCAAGCAGGTGACCTCGCCGCAACCTGAGGCAGACGTTCTCCACGTCCTGTCGGCGGGAGCCGAAACCTCGCAGCTCTGCGCCACGAGCCAACCCGGCCACAACGAGAAGAACACGACAGTCTTGTCGCCCGATTGCTCGCTCTACCAGATCGTGCACGAATTCGGACACGTCCTCGGACTCCGGCACGAGCAGAGTCGCACGGATCGCAGCACCTATTTGGCCGTGGACACGAGCAAGATCCAGGATCGCTACAAGCCGAATTTCGATGTTCAGCCCGGTAATCTCAACGGCACAGCCTACGATCCATGCTCGATCATGCAATATGGCAACGTGGTGCCGGGCGAATGGACCACGACGGGTCACGACGAGCTCTGGTTCACCTTGGCGGCGAAAGGCAAGGTGGCGTTCGCGTCATGCGTGAAAGCGCTGCCGCATCGTCCGGGGTGTCAGGCCGTTGGACAACGCTGTGCGATCTCGGCCGTCGACAAGGCCGGCGTCGCCGCGATGTATAAGTAATGGCAACGACATGGGAACACGAGCCATTATCACCCAATGGAAGAAGTCGCCGGTCTCGACCGTGTGAGGCCATGGCTGACCCCTCTCCTCCAAGCGGCTTCGAACGTTTCAGGTCTCGAAGCCCACCGCAGCGACAGCGTTCTGCGCCGCCTGTTCCCCCGTCCAGTCCGCGCCCTCGGCCATGAGCCGCTGCAGCCCTGGCGGCGGAATGGCCGAAGACACAAGAGCCGAGAGCCGATCATAGGTGGCGAGTTCGGTGTGTTCGCGGCTCGCCGCGCCGGTCTCGTAGAAGGCGACGCTGTAGCCGAACATCCTGGCCGCGGTCGCGGTCTGTTCGGTCAGGGCCGCGACGAGGGCAAGATGTTCGACGAGGCGGACGATGGCGGCCCGCCAATCGAGCGCTATGGCTTCGTGCAATGCGCTTCGCGCGTTGAGCCGCGCCTCTTCGATCCGATCGGCGGCGAGTAGATAGGCGGCCAGGTTCGTCAGGCCGAGCACCTTCTGGCGCCTGTTGCATTTGCCGCCCGATAGCATGGCGTTGGTGATGTCGATGGCTTCCTCCGTCGACCCTTCCGCGAACGCGAGTTCCGCCGCCGCAAGTTGCACCGCAGCGGCACCGCGCAGGTCGCCGACCGCCTTCGCGACAGCCTCCGACTGTCTCAGAAACGGCCGGGCGCCCGCGAAGTCGTGAATGAAATAATGCGCGATGGCCAGAGACCGGAGACAGCTCGCCAATGGCTTGCTCGGGCCAGCGGGCCGCAGCACGTCGAGGGCATTCTCGAGATAGGGCATCGCTAGCGCGGTCGTATCCGGCGATTGCAGCGCCGCACCGGCCTTGGCCAGGGCATCGCCGACCTCCTGTCGCTCTCCGGCCTCGCGAAAATACTCCGAGGCCTGAACCGCGAGATCGAAATTGTTGCGGTCCCCGTGCGCGCTGTTCGACAGCCGGCCGAGGCAGAGGCGCGCGAGGATCCGAGCGGGGGTCTGCGCGTCCCGCCGATCGAAGGCCATGCCGAACCAGCGTTCCCGCTCGGACAGGAGAGCGAGGTCGTCCCAGATCCGCAGGCTGTAGCAGCAGAGCTCGATTCCCAGCGTCACGTCGCCGTCCGGACCAAAGGCCCAGTCGAGGGAAGCCCGGAGATTGTCGATATCGGGTTCGTACATCGCGAGCCACTGCTCGGTCGGCGTCGTCGACCACGTCTCGTCCGAAGCCGAAAACAGCCGGATCATATAGGCTGCAAGCCTTCTGCGCCGGTCGTCTCCGGTATCGTTGTGTTTGACGAGCGCGTATTGCCTCGCCGTTTCGAGGTAACCGTAGCGCGGCACCGGTCCTCGCAGATCGGCGAAAACGAGGGATTTGTCGACGAGCCGCGACAGGAGTTCGAACACGGTGTCCGGATCTACGGGATCGTCGGCCGTGACCGACATCGCGGCTTCGAGCGACCACCCTCCGGTGAAGACGGAGAGTCGGCGGAAGAGGGCCTGCTCGGGTTCGCTGAGAAGATTGTAGCTCCAGTCGAACAGCGCCCCCAGCGTCCGATGCCGGGGGAGCGTGCTGCGCTCGCCCTGCATGACGAGCAGGACGCGGTCACGCAGGCGGGCCGCGAGTCCGTGTGGCTGGATCATTCTAAGTTGCGGCACCACCAGTTCGATCGCCATCGGGATGCCGTCGAGCTGGATGCAGATGTTCGTCACCGCCTCGGCATTGGCATCGGAGAGAGCGAAACCCTGCACCGCGACCTTGGCGCGTTCCTCGAAAAGCCGCACGGCATCGTGCTGGCGGGCCGCCTCGGCCGTCGTCGGACCCGATTGAGGCGGCAGGGCAAGGCCAGGTACCTGATAGGTGCGCTCGCCCACGACGCCCAGCCGTTCGCGGCTCGTCGCCAGGATCGACAGCATCGGGCAGTTCAGCAACAGAGCGAGGGTGAGGGACGCGACCGGGTCGAGCAGATGCTCGCAATTGTCGAGGATGAGCAACACCTTCTTGTGCCGGAGATAGGCGGCCGCGCTGTCGACGGCCGTGCGCCCGTCCGCGACCGAGACGCCGATGCTGCTGCACACGACATCGGCGACGATCTGCGGGTCGAGAACCGGAGCCAGTTCGACCATCCAGACCCCGTCCGGCGTTTCGCCGCGCATCGTTCGCCCGATCTCGACGGCGAGCCTGGTCTTCCCGGCTCCGCCGGGGCCGGTCAGCGTCACGAGCCGATGCAGCGACAGGCGCGACCTGACCTCGGTCTCTTCCAGGTCCCGGCCGATGTAGGACGTCAGCTGCGGCGGAAGATTGCCGGTCGAAACTCCGCCGGATTGCAGGCCCGGAAGTGTCGGGGGCGCGATCGATCGCGGCTCGGTCCCCGTTCCGGCGACGGTCGACGGATGCTGTCCCTCTCCGGCCTGGTTCGGCTCTGGGTGGAGGACTTGTTGCCTCAGCATCTGCCAGGTCTTGTCGAGAGACGCATGGTTGACGCCGTCATGCCTGAGGAGCTTGCGCGCCAAACCCAAATGAGCGTCGCCCTCCGCGATCCGGCCCGAGGCCGCGAACGCCGTCAGAAGGTCGCGATGCCCCGAGAGATCGTCGGGGTGGAGGTCGATGCGCTTGCGCAGGGTCGCGATCCGCTGTTCGGACCCCAGCGGCAGTAATTCGCTCATCCGGCCGAGGATCCTGGCGTGCCATGTCCCGTATCGTTCCCGCTGGGCAACAAGCCAGGACTCGAACAGGGGGATCCGTTCGGCCACCAACCCGTCCAGGAACTCGCCGTCGATCGATGCCGCAAGCCGTTCGAGAACCTGCACGTCGGATCCCGCGAGGGCCGCCTCCGCGTGCTGCTCGATCCGCAGCGCATCGACGTTCAAGGTGGAGACATCGATCGAGATGTAGTCCTTGTCGGCCCGCACCCGCTTGCAGTCTGTGTCGTCGAGCACGGCACGGATCTTGGTCAGGCACCACCGCAACTCGCTCCGCGGGTCGTTGGGGCCGTCCCAGAAGATCTCGCAAAGCCGCGAACGGTGGAGCGGGCGGCGGGCCATGATGAGGTAGGCCAGCAAGCCGCGGGCCTTGCGGGAGGACGGCAGGACGGCAGGCGACGTCGGTCGTGCCACGGTCATCGGACCCAGCAACTTCACCGACAGAAGAGGTGGTCCCTGAGGCCGAGCGACGCCCGAAACGGCGGCCAAATCCCGCTCGGGTGCGGTTTCCATGCCGTTTTCAACGCCGGTTTCCACGCTGCTTTCCACGCCCGCTTGCTAGAGGAGAGGTCATTTGTAGCATTGCAGCCCACGTCGCGGCAGGGCTCGGTCGGCTGTGCACGATTTTGCACGACCCGACGCCTTCGGTCCACGATGCTGACGCTTGCTGCGACGCCCGGCCCGTTACATCGGGCCTCCCGACACATCCGCGGCCGATAAGGCAGCGAAGGCTTCGCGGCCCGGAAGGTGATAGTGCCACCACTCCGGCCCGTAATGGTCCCATCCGGTCGCCGTCATGATACCGAGCAGAAGCGCCCGGTTGCGAACGGCTTCCGGCGCAAGGCCATCGAACGCTTCGTGAGCCGACATCGCCGTGAAATCGTCGAAGCCCGTTCCCATGGCCATCTCGACCCCGCTCGCAGCGTCGGTCAGGGTGAGATCGACGGCGATCCCGCGGGGATGCGTGCCGCCGAGCCTCGGGTCGGCCACGAAGGTCTTGTCCTCGGCCGCCTCCCAGAACAGCCACTGGGCTTCCAACGGCCGAAAGGCATCAAAGACCTTGAGCCGCAGACCGAGCGCCCGAGCCCTGGCTCCGGCGGCGATCAGAGCCCGGCGCGCCTCGGGACGGAGCAGCGCCACCGCGCGGCTGTAGACCGGCCGGCCGAGCAGATTGGCATCGGTCGCGTAGCGGAGGTCCAGCACAACGCCATCGGCTTCGGTGATCGGTTCGAGCATCACGCAGTGTAGGCCGATCCTCTCGGCCGCCTCAAGGGCATGAGCTCTACGAACGCCCAGGACCAGCAGGACGATCGCTGCGGCACGGTCGGCGATGATCCGGTTGGCCCGAACCACCCTTTAGGCTCGATCCGGCGGCTTATCGGACCTATAGGCTGCCGGCGGAAGGGAGAAACCAGCAATGTCCGAACTGAAGCTCCGCGAAGGCATCGTCGCGGCCTGCCTCGAGATGAACCGCTCCGGCCTCAACCAGGGGACCTCCGGCAACATCAGCCTGCGCTGGCGGGACGGCCTTCTGATCACGCCGACAAGCCTGCCCTACGACCAGATGACCCCGGACGACATCGTGTTCCTCGGGATGGATGGGCGCACCGAGGGGCACAACCAACCTTCGAGCGAATGGCGCTTCCATCGCGACATCATGAAGGCGAAGCCCGACGTCGCGGCCATTGTCCACGCCCACCCGATCTACTCGACCATCATCGCCATCATGGGTCTCGAAATCCCGCCCCTCCACTACATGGTGGCGATCGCGGGCGGCTCCACGATCCCCTGCGCGCCCTACGCGACCTTCGGCACGGCGGAATTGTCCGAACACGCCGTCGCGGCGCTGCAGGACCGCACGGCCTGCCTGCTCGAGCACCACGGGCTGATCGCCACGGGTCCGACGCTCGACAAGGCCATGTGGCTCGCGGTCGAGGTCGAGACCCTGGCCCGGCAGTTCCACGGCTGCCTGCAGATCGGCGGTCCCCGCCTCCTGCCGGTCGAGGAGATCGAGAACGTCCGGCAGCGCATGAAGACCTACGGGCACCGCCCCAAGGTCGAGGCGGCCTGACCCTCAGGGGTTCGGGGCGGCCTCCGGCTGCGGCGTCGAGACCGGCATCAGCTTGCCCTGATCCCGGATCCGCGGCTGCAGCAGCAAGGCCACCAGCCCCGACCAGCCCGTCTGGTGCATGGCGCCCAGGCCGGCGCCCGTGTCGCCGTGGAAATATTCGTGGAACGGGATGTTGTCGCGGAACGCCGGATCGTCCTGGAAGAGCTGGTAGCCACCGAGGACCGGACGCCGCCCCTTCGCGTTGCGCAGGAACAGCGCCGTCAGCCGCCGGGTCAGTTCCGCGGCGATCTGCGGGATCGTCAGGAAATGTCCGGATCCGGTCGGGCATTCCATCTTCGTGCTCGGCTCGTAGAACTTCTCGAACTCGTAGAGCGCCTCGATCATGAGGAAATTGATCGGCATCCAGATCGGCCCGCGCCAGTTCGAGTTGCCGCCGAAGAGCGTCGTGGTCGACTCGCCGGGTTCGTAGTCGACCGAGAACCGCGTCCCCTCGAAATCATACACGAAGGGCTGGGTCGCGTGGATCTTCGAGACCGATCGCACGCCGTAGTCCGACAGGAACTCCGTCTCGTCGAGCATGCGGCGGAGCAGCGCCGTCATGCGCTGGCGCCGGAGCAGGGACAGCAGAAAGCGGTTGTTCTTGCCCGGCTCGCCGAAGCGCGAGACCAGCGACGCGAGATCGGGGCGATGCGTCAGCATCCACTGCAGGCGTGCCGCGAACTCGGGGGCCTGGTCCAGGGCCGAGCTTTCGAGCACCTCGACGGCGCAGAGCGGGATCAAGCCGACGAGCGACCTGACCCGCAAGGGCACCCGCGTCCCGTCGGGCAGGTTGAGGATGTCGTAGTAGAACTGGTCCTGCTCGTCCCACAGCCCGCTCGCGGGCTCGTCGCCGTCGATCGCGATATTGGTCATCGCATTGGCGATGTAGAGGAAATGCTCGAAGAACTTGGTCGCGATATCCTCGTAGACGTGGTCGTCGAGCGCGAGCTCCAGCGCGATGCGCATGAGGTCGAGCGAATACATCGCCATCCAGGCGGTGCCGTCGGCCTGGCTGATGAAGCCGCCGGTCGGCAAAGGCTTCGAGCGATCGAAGACCCCGATATTGTCGAGGCCGAGGAAGCCGCCCTGGAAGATGTTGCGCCCGTTCTCGTCCTTGCGGTTCACCCACCAGGTGAAGTTCAGCATCAGCTTGTGGAA
>CAXUOD010000123.1:0-15708 GCA_964252585.1 uncultured Lichenihabitans sp.
GTCCTGGAGGATCACGCCCCGCGCGCCGAACGCGCCCGCTGAGCGGAACACCGCGCCGACGTTCTGAGGATCGGCCACTTGGTCCAGCAGCACCAGCACGCCTTGAGCCGGATCGGCGACATCGGCCAGCTCGACCGGCGCTAACGGCTCGGCCAGCAGCGCCAAGCCCTGGTGTACGGCGCCCGGCGGCAACAGGCGCGTGATGGCGTTCGTGTCCAGCGTCTCGATGGGCAGGTCACGGGCCGGCCACGCGCCGCCCAGGCGCTTGCGGATCTCCTCCACCTTGCCCGCCGTTGCGGCCAATCGGTGCAGACCCGGGCGGGCTGGATTGGCGAGAGCGGCCTCCACCGCATGACGCCCCCAAACCCAGGCGGCCCCCCCAACCCCCGCCGGCGACGCCGGCCGGCTTCAGCCCCGCCTTGGCGCCGATCATCAGGGCTTCCGCATAGATGGCCGCATAGCCCATCGACAGGAAATTGTTCAGGAGCTTCATGGTGTGGCCGGTGCCGACCGGCCCGGTCAGGACGATCCGGCCCGCAAAGGCCTCGAGCACCGGACGCGCGCGCGCGACGGCCGCCTCGTCGCCCCCCACCATGACATCGAGCTGACCTTCCCAGGCCTCCTTCGGCGTGCGGCTCAGGGGCGCGTCGATCAGCGTGATGTTCTGGTTCGCCAGCGACGCGGCGAGCCGCGTCGTGACGGCCGGTTCCGATGTCGAGCAATCGACGACCAGCAAGGGTTGGCCGGTCGGCCGAGACGCTGCTCCGGCCAGGAGGCCGTCGGGACCGCCGATCAGCGCCTCGACCTGGGGCGAGCCGGTGACGCAGAGCACCACGATGTCGCTGCATTGCGCGAGTTCGCGCGCGGACGTCGCCTCCTGCGCACCCCGGGTCTTCAGATCCTCGACGGCCTCGCGCTTGCGATAGCCGAGCACGGTCAGGGGCCAACCCTTGTCGACGATGTTCTTGGCCATGCCGTGGCCCATGAGCCCGACGCCGATGAACCCGATCCGCTCCTTGACCATGCCGTCCTCCCTGTGCGGGGCCCTCGTGCCACCGATCGCCCACGTTGCGCCTTCCGCGTCCCGCTGCAAAGAAACAACGCGCCGCAGGAGCATGGGTGCAGCGCGCACGCTTCCCAGGATCCGAACGTCCGGATCGGCCGTTGAGGCGCAGACCGGATCGCGCCGGTCCGCCCACATCGAGGAACGACATGATGATCCGAAACCAGCTCCTTCGGACCTTGACCCGGCTCAGCCTCGTCTGCCTGTTCCCGCCGAGCGCCGTCGACAAGATCGTCCACTGGGACGACGCGATGAAACAGGCGAAATCCGGCATATTGCCGGGCGCACCGGTGCTGCTGGCGAGCGCCGTCGTGGTCGAAACGGTGGCGCCCCTGGCCATCGTAACGGAGACCTACGACCGGGAAGCCGCTGCGGTGCTGGCGGCCTTCTGTGCCGTGACGGCCGTGCTCTATCATCCCTTCTGGACCTACGACGACCTCGGGGCCAAGACCAACAGCAAGGGCCGGGACGAGATGTGGGAGTTCCTGAAGAACTTCGGCCTCGTCGGCGGCCTCATGTGCGTCGCGCTGGAAAGCAGGCCCGAAACGCCGGTACTTCATAGCCCCGGCAGCAGCACGCCGAGCGCCAGCAATCCGTAGCCCGCGACGGCCAACCCGAACCGATGGCTCGCCACAAATCCATGTCCGGCCGGGAGGTGGACGTAAAGCGAAGCGATGGCCGAGCCGATGAGGACCAGCGAGATCAGGAAGGTGATCACCTTCGGGGCGTTGAGCGAAAATCCCCCGCGGCGGAACGCCATGCAACCTCCTCTGAACGACACATTACGTCCGAGCCCCTTTTAAACCGTGTTTCGTTCATCGGAAGGCTAACATCGGTGTGCTTTGTGGTCCTCGCGTCGAAGACGGGAGAGGTGCATGGCGGAGCAAGCCTCGCGAGACGCGGTCATCGCCGCCAATCGGTTCGGCTTCGGAGCGAAACCCGGCGATCTTGCCAAGATCGGCGCCGACCCGCGCGGCGCGCTGAAAGCCGAACTTCAGCCCGACAAAGCGCTGATCACACCCGAGCAGGCGGAGGCCGCCGGCCTTTTCGGGACAGCCGCCAACATCCAGACCTCCTACGCGGCCCAGGAGGCCCGTAAGCTCGCCCGCGAACAGATGCGCGCCGAGGCCACCGCGGCCCAGATGTCGGCCGGCAGCATGATGCCGCCCGACGGTGCGACCGCGCCGCAGACCACGCCGCCCCTGGCCCCGGGTGCGGTCGGCGTCGCGATGGCGCCCATCGATCCGAAGAATGCGCCCGACGGCAAGCCCAAGCCCCAGCAGCCCCAACCCGAGGGCCGCATCTACCGGGCCGAGGCTCTGGCCCGGTTCACGATGGCACGCGATGCGGAGATCGGCCTCGTGGAGCGGCTCGTCGCCTTCTGGTCCAACCATTTCTGCGTTTCGGTGGTCAAGGGCGAGGTGGTCCGGGCAACGGCCGGCTCCTTCGAACGCGAGGCCATCCGGCCCTATGTGCTGGGCCGGTTCGCCGACATGCTGCTCGCGGTCGAACATCACCCGGCCATGCTGTTCTACCTCGACAACGCGCAGTCGGTCGGCCCCGACTCGCGTGCCGGCCAGAACCGCAAACGCGGCCTCAACGAGAACCTCGCCCGCGAGATCATGGAACTGCATACGCTCGGGGTCGACGGCGGCTACACCCAGGCCGACGTGACGTCTCTGGCGCGCGTCATCACGGGCTGGACCTTCGCGGGCCGGGAGGGGCGCATCGGCGAGCCCGGCACTTTCGTGTTCAATGCCAACATGCACGAGCCCGGCGACCAGATGGTCGTGGGCCACGCCTATCTCGGCGGCGGCTTCGGCCAGGGCGAGGCGGCGCTGAACGACATCGCGCGCAACCCCGCGACGGCGCGTCACGTCGCGACGAAGCTGGTCCGTCACTTCATCGCGGACGACCCGCCACCGGCCGCGGTCGAGCGTATCGCGACGGTCTTCCGCAACCGCGACGGCGACCTCAGGGCCGTGACCCTGGCCCTGATCGATCTACCCGAGGCCTGGTCCACCCCGGCGACCAAGATGCGGAACCCGTACGATTTCCTGATCGCGGCGGTGCGTCTCCTCGGGCTGCCGATGTCCGATCCCGGACCGGCGCTCGGCGCCCTGCGCAATCTCGCCATGCCGCTGTGGGAGCCGCCCGGCCCCAACGGCTTTCCGGATACCGCCGCCGATTGGGCGTCTCCCGAAGGGCTGAAGCTCCGGCTCGACGTCGCGGCCCAGATCGCTCAGCGCTTCAAAGGGTCGGACGACCCGCTGGTCCTGATCGAAGCCGCCGCCGGGCCGGCCCTGTCGGCCGAAACCCGCGAGGCCGTTTCGCGCGCCGAATCGCGGGAGCAGGGTCTCGCCCTGGCGTTGATGTCGCCCGAGTTCCAACGGAGGTAGCCCCCATGCTGTGTGAAGCGCCATCGCTCTCGCGCCGTGCCCTCCTGGTGGGCAGCGGCAGCTGCTTCGCCTGGGCCTTCATGCCCCGCTTCGCCCATGCGGCCGGCGGGCGCGACATGCGGCTCGTCACGATCGTGCTGCGTGGCGCTCTCGACGGCCTCTCGGCCGTGGCGCCGGTCGGCGACCCCGACTATGCCGGCCTGCACGGCGCCTTGGCACTTTCGCTCGAGGGCGATCACCCGGCCCTGCCGCTCGACGGTTTCTTCGCCCTGAACCCGGCCATGCCGAACTTCGCCCGGCTCTACGGGGCCAGGCAGGCGGCCGTGGTCCATGCTACCGCGACGGCTTATCGCGAGCGTTCGCATTTCGACGGTCAGGACGTGCTCGAAAGCGGCTATGCCGGACCGGGCCGCACCGACTCCGGCTGGCTCAACCGTGCGCTAGGGGCGCTGCCCCGGGGCGAGCGCGTTGCCGCCTCGGGGCTGGCGGTCGGCGCCGTGGCGCCGCTCGTCATCCGCGGAGCCGCGCCGGTGCTCGGCTGGGCGCCTCATCTCGGCGCCGTCGCGGGCGACGACCTGGCTCGGCGGGTGCTCGACCTCTATGGCCATCGCGATCCCGCACTGGCTACGGCCTTGGCGGACGGGCTCGCGACCGACCGGATGGCGATCGACGCCGCGGGCGACAAGTCCCGCGGCACCATGGCGTCGCCGCAGGGCATGCGGCAGGCCGCCGAGGGTGCCGCGCGTCTGCTCGCCGCGCCGGACGGGCCGCGGATCGCGGCGCTGGCTTTCGACGGCTGGGACACGCATGTCAACGAGGGGGGTGCCACGGGCCGGTTGGCGCAGTTGCTCGGCGGCCTCGACGGTGCGATCGCGGCTCTCGAGGCGGGCCTCGGCGACCATTGGGCCGACACGACCGTTGTGGCGGTCACGGAATTCGGCCGGACGGTCCACATCAACGGCACGGTCGGGACGGACCATGGCACCGGCACGGTGTCGTTCCTGGCCGGCGGCGCGGTCAAGGGCGGGGTGGTGATGGCCGATTGGCCGGGGCTCGCGCCGAACAAGCTCTACGAAGCGCGCGACCTCATGCCGACGACCGACCTGCGCTCGGTGCTGAAAGGCATTCTCGCGACCCAGTGGGGCCTGTCGCCCGACGTCCTGTCACGGGTGGTCTTCCCCGGATCGGACATCGTGAGACCGGCCAATGCGCTCTTCGTTTAGCCGGGCGGATGGCCGACCGGTTTCGGATCGAGACGTCGAGCGGACGGCTTGGCAAACACGTCCACGGCGCTAAGCTCCGTCCGGGCGGCTGTCTCACGCATCGAGCAGGAGCACGCCGCCCTTTTCGGAGGATCCATGAAGCGAAGCTTCGCCCTGATCGGCTCGATCGCGCTCTTTGCCACGACCGCGCTGGCGCAGAACGTCGACGTGATCAAGTCGCGCCAGGCCATCTACAAGTCCATGGCGGCGGCCACGAAAGGCCCCGCCGACATGCTGAAGGGTGCGGCGCCCTACGATGCCAAGACCGTACAGGCGGCGCTCGACATCTACATCGATGCCTCGAAGAAGCTCCCGGGTCTGTTCCCCGACGATAGCAAGACCGGCGAGAAGACCCAGGCCCTGCCCGAGATCTGGGCCCACAAGGACGATTTCGAGGCCCGTTTCGTCAAGTTCGGCCAGGATGCCACGGCCGCCAAGGCTTCGATCACCGACGAAGCCAGTCTGAAAGCCGAGTTCCCCAAGGTGCTGGCCAATTGCGGCGGCTGCCACAAGGTCTATCGAGCCAAGGACCAGTGAGCCTCGCAGAGCGGCTGGCGTCGGCCCGACGCTCGGCGCCGCGCCACGTCCGGGCCTGGGATCTGCCGACCCGGGTGTTTCACTGGGGCCTCGTGGCGCTGATCGTCTCGGCCTACCTGACCCGGACCTACAGCTCCGACCCGACCCTCTACTGGCACCGCATCAACGGCTACGCGATCCTGGCCCTGCTGCTCTTCCGGCTGATGTGGGGTTTCACAGGTTCGAGCACCTCGCGCTTTGCGGCGTTCTTCCCCTGGCCGTCTCGGGTGTGGCGCCATGCCGGCCTGCTCCTGCGGGGGCGGCCACCATTGTTCCTCGGCCACAACCCCTTGGGAAGCGTCCTGATCTTCGCCATGCTGCTGGCCGTTCTGGCCCAGGCGACGGCCGGACTCTTCACGACCGACGACGTGATCGCGGAGGGACCTCTGCACAAATTCGCGTCCGCGGGCCTCGCCGACCGGATGGGAGCCTATCACGCCAAGGGGTTCTGGATCATCCTGGCCCTCGGGGCCGTGCATATAGCGGCGAACCTCGGCTACCAGTTCTGGAAGAAGGAGCCCGTGATCACCGCCATGATGACGGGTTCGAAACCGGTGCTCGACTATGCGGACCAGCAGGAGGCGCATTTGTCGCCCCTGTGGCGGGCCGCGGCTTGCGCCGTGGTGGCGGTCGTCCTCGTGGTCGGGAGTGTGGCGCTGGCGGGAGACTCGGTGCTTCGGTGATGCTCCTCGACGGAGTGTCGTCTTCGGCACCTGCGTGTGGGTAGAGCTTTGGGGGATGACCTCGCCGCACGTGTGCCCGCCGGCCGTCACCGCCGCGACGACCGTGCATCATCAGCAGAGCCGTGCCACGAGGTTCCGAACGACTGCAGCTTCGCCGTGGCGCAACTCCCGCGCGATGAGCCCATCGAGCGTTGCCTCATTGGACAAGACGAAGGCGAGTTCGACTGGACGGTCTCGGATGTTGCCATAACTGCCGTTGCAACAGCTCTGGATCAGGCGTAGCCCATCTCCGGTAGTATGAAACGCCCGGAGGCGCGGCGCATGCGCCCGCAACCCTGCTCAGCCAAGGTCATCCATGGCCTCCGAAGACCAGAATTCCCCGGAAAACCTGCTGCGATCGGTGCTGGGCGAGTTCTTCGGCATCATCGATCGGGACGCGATCGACAGGATCGCGGGAGCTCTGACCTTCATCGCGCTCGCCTCCGCGCAGGTGCTGTTCAGGAAGGGCGAGCGCTCGGAGGACGTCTACTTCGTCCTCAGCGGGCGCCTAAGAGCCATCGTCGAGCACCCGAACCGCCCGCCCGACATCCTGGGCGAGATCGCCCGCGGCGAAACCGTCGGTGAGTTGGCTTTGCTCACGGGAGAGCCTCGGGGCGCGAGCGTCCTGGCGGTCCGGGAGACACTGGTGGCCAGGATGACCCGGGCCGTCTTCGAAGCGACCCTCGCGCGCCATCCCAAAGTGGCCTTGACCACCATGCGCACTGTGGTGGAGCGCTTTCGCCGGGCCGAGAGGGCGCGCCGTGCCCCGGAGCGACCCACGACGCTCTGCCTGCTCGGCATCACCGCCGGCGTCGATCTCGTGGGTTTCGGCCGTCGCCTTGCCGAGGCCCGCGCCGTGTACGGCGGACCCGTCACGGTCCTCGACCGCGAGGCCGCGGATGCCGCGTCGCGATCGGCTTGGGGGAACGACACGGCGTCGGTGCAGATCGCGATTTCGGGACTGATCACGGCCGCCGAAGCGCGTAGCCAAGCCCTGGTGCTCGTCGCCGATGCAGCGCTCACACCGTGGACAAGGGCTTGCATCGCGGGCGCCGACGAGATCCTGCTCGTCGCACGGGGCGACGCTGCGCCCGATGTGTCGCCCATCGAGAAACTCCTGCACGATGACGACCGGGCCGAATTCCTGGCGCGCCGGACCCTCGTGCTCCTGCATGCGGACGGCGTCCGCAGCCCTGTCGGTACTGCGGCTTGGCTACGGGACCGTGAAGTCGCGCGGCACTTCCACATCCGCCTCGGTCTCGCCCGCGATCTCGATCGCCTGGCGCGCATCCTGTCCGGCCGGGGGATCGGCCTCGTCCTGTCGGGTGGGGGTGCCCGCGGCTTCGCCCATATCGGCGTGATCAACGCGCTGGCCGAGGCCGGCATCGAACCCGATGTCGTGGGCGGCACGAGCATCGGTTCGGTGATGGGGGCCTGGCGGGCCATGGACGTGCGAGGGGATGCGTTGACACGCGCCGGACGGCGGAACTTCGTCGAAGGCGGCAGCCCGACGAGCGACTTCAACCTGCTGCCGTTCGTTTCGCTCATCAAGGGCTACAGGGCCCGGAACCTCACCGAAGCCTCGGTGCGCGAGATCACGGGTGCCGACATCGAGATCGAGGACACCTGGGTCACTTTCTTCTGCATCTCGGCCGATTATACGACGTCGACCGAAGCGGTGCTGACCCGGGGGCCGCTCGCGAAGTCCATTCTGGCGAGCTACGCCATTCCCGGCGCGCTCCCGCCGATCCCGATCGACGGCCACCTGCACGTCGACGGCGGCACGGTCAACAACCTGCCGGTCGATGTGATGGGCGATTTCGGGGTCGGCACGATCATCGCGGTCGACCTCCTCAGCGACACGATCCGCACGCTCGACCTCGACTGGATCCCGCGCACGAGAGACTTGCTCTTCGACCGCTTGCGCCCGCGCGGCCGGCGCCGGTACCGGTTGCCGAGCCTCGGCGAGATCCTGCTCAATGCGAGCGTGCTGCACTCGGTCGGCCGCCAGCGCATCATGCGCGACCGGGCGGACCTTTGTATCCGGCCGACCCTCGCGCGGGTCGGCCTGCTCGAGTGGAAGAAGTTCGAGTCTGTCGTGCGCTGCGGCTACGACAGTGCCGCGACAGTGCTTGCGGGCCTGAGTCAGGAGCGACTCGCAGCCCTGCGGGGGACCGCCGAGAACACGCGCAAGCCTGGTCTGCCGGCCGTCGAGCCGACGACCTTGAGCCTGCCGGCCGAGTCGCTTTCAGCCTGTGCCCCCGATCGGTCGTGATCGCGAGACGACCGTCGTCGAGAGCCGCTTGATGATCGGTTCGATGCCCGGTGGGTCCCCGGCAAAGATGCGCGAGTCATCGATCGCGGTGTTCGACCGGAAGGCGATCTCCACCGCCTCTTCGGCGGCGGCGCTTCACCGCCCGGCCCGCAGCAGGCTCACGATGCCGCCGGCCAGCGCCAGGGCGGCCGCGACGCCGAGCGCGATCCGCGGCGCATTGGTCGGCACGATCGAGAATAGCAGCGCCATGATAACGGCACCGGTGGTCTGGCCGAACTGACGCGCCGTGGCCTGCATGCCGCCTGCGGCGCCGCTCCGCGCCTTCGGGGCCGAAAGCAGCATGTTGCGGTTGTTGGGTGTCTGGAAAAAGCCGAAGCCGAGCCCGCTCACCATCGTGAAGGCGATCAGCGGCGCGAGGCCCCGGTGCAGGGGCCAGAGCGCCGCGAGGGCGAGGCCGGTCGCGAGGCAGAGTCCTCCGGCGGCGCAGAGATAGGCGGTCGGGACCTTGTTCGAGAGTCGGCCCGACGTCGGCGCCGCCAACGCCACCGTCAGGGGCCAGGGCGTCATGTAGAGACCTGTCGTCAGCGCATCCTGGCCGGCCCGTGCTGCAGGTAGAAGGGCAGCGCCACGGTGGACAGCATCTGGGCCGCGAAGCAGCAGACCGAGGCGATGACGGAATAGCGGAACGTCCCGCCGCGCAGCAGATCGAGCGGGATCAGGGGAGCCGGCCGGGGCGCTTCCCGCCGCACCAGCGCCGCGAGGCTCAGGGCCGCGACGGCGAGCAGCACGGCGCCCAGCGCCGGGCGGCTCGTCAGCAGGTCCACGCCGACCACGAGCGGCGCGAAGAAGCCGGCGTTGAACGCGACGCTGACGAGATCGAGCGGCCGGCGGTGGGCCGGCGTCTGCGGCAAGGCCGCCGCGGCGCAGAGCACGACGATGCCGATCGGGATGTTGACCGCGAAGAGCCAGGGCCAACTGGCCAGGGACAGGATCGCGGCGCCGAGCGTCGGTCCCGCGGCCGAAGAAAGCGCCACGACCAAGGCGTTGAGGCCGATCGCGGTTCCGAGCAGCCGCTGCGGATAGGTGAATCGCAGCAAGGCCGCGATGAGCGACATGATGGCGGCGGCGCCGAGACCCTGGAGAAACCGGGCCGCCACCAGCAGCGGCAGCGCCGGCGAGAGCGCGCAGAGACCGGAGGCCACCGTGAACACCACGACGCCGCCGGTGAAGATGCGCCGGTAGCCGAAGCTCTCGCCGAGGGCGGCGCAAGGCAGGAGCGAGACCACCAGCGCCATTTGGTAGCCGGTCACGACCCATACGGAGGCGGCCGGCGTCACGTGCAAGGTCGTGGCGATGGTGGGCAGTGCCACATTGGCGATCGCGCCGTCGAGCACGGCCAGCACGATCGCGGCCAGCACGGCCGCGGCTGCGATGTAACGGCGCGGCGTCGGCAGGCCTTCTTCTGTGTCGCCGACGGGGTCCGATCGTAGCGCGGGAGAGGCGCTCACCGCGCGTATTGCGCGTCGTGCAGGCGGCGATAGACCCCGGCGGCCGCCACGAGATCGCGGTGCCGGCCCTGTTCGACGAGGCCGTTCTCATCCACCACCACGATCCGGTCGGCATTCTGGATGGTGGCCAGCCGATGGGCGATCACCAGGGTGGTGCGGCCGACCGCGAGATCGCCGAGCGACCGCTGGATTGCCTGTTCGGTCGCGGTATCGAGGGCGCTCGTGGCCTCGTCGAGGATCAGGATCGGCGGGTTCTTGAGGAAGATCCGTGCGATGGCGAGCCGCTGCTTCTGGCCGCCCGAGAGTTTCACGCCGCGCTCGCCGATGATCGTGTCGAGGCCGTGCGGCAGGCGAGCCAGCGTCGCATCGAGCTCGGCCCGGCGTGCCGCCTCGAGGATCGCGGCATCGTCGGCATCGAGCCGGCCATAGGCGATGTTCTCGCGGATGGTGCCGGCGAACAGGAAGACGTCCTGCTGCACGATCCCGATCTGCCGCCTGAGCGACGTCAGCGTCATGTCGCGGACGTCGGTCCCGTCGATGGTGATGCGGCCCTGCTCGACGTCGTAGAAGCGCGGCAGGAGGGCGCAGAGCGTGGTCTTGCCGGCGCCCGACGGTCCCACGAAGGCGACCGTCTCGCCGGCCTTGACCGTGAGATCGATCCCGTCGAGCACCGGCCGGCCCGGCGCATAGCCGAAGCCCACGCTCTCGAAGCGGATGTCGCCGCACAGCGTCCCGGCCGGCCGCGCGTCCGGGCGGTCGACCACGTCGGGGGCGGTGTCGAGCAAAGCGAGGTAGCGGCGGAAACCCGCGATACCCTTCGGATAGGTCTCGATGACGGCATTGATCTTGTCGACCGGCCGGAAGAACACGCCGACCAGCAACAGGAAACCCACGAAGCCGCCCTCGCTCAGCGCGCCGTGCAGCACGAACCAGGTCCCGGCCACCATGACGACGAGCTGCGTGACCCGCATGCTGAGGTAACTCAGCGAAGTCGACGCCGCCATGACCCGATAGGCTTCGAGTTTGGTCGACCGGTACCCGGCATTGTCGCGGGCGAAGAGTTCGCGCTCGTGGTCCTCGTTGGCGAAGGCCTGGACCACGCGGATGCCGCCGACGTTCTCCTCGATCCGGGCGTTGAAATTGCCCACGCGTCCGAAGAGGGCATGCCAGTTGCGCGTCATGCGGCCGCCGTAACGGCTGGTGATCCAGGCCGTGACCGGCACGACCAGGGCCGTGATCAGGGCGAGCCTGGCGTTGATGGCGGCCATCAGCACGAAAGCGCCGACGAAGGTCATGACGGCGATCAGCAGGTCTTCGGGGCCGTGGTGCGCCACTTCGCCGATCTCTTCGAGATCCTTGGTGACCCGGGCCACGAGGTGACCGGTCTTCTGCTCGTCATAGAACCGGAACGAGAGCTTCTGCAGGTGATCGAAGCTCTTGCGGCGCATCTCGGTCTCGATGTTGATCCCGAGCCGGTGGCCCCAGTAGGTGACGATCGCGAGAAGTCCGGTGTTGAGCGCATAGACGACAAGCAGCGCGGCCGAGGCCAGCGCGATCAGCCCCCAGTCCTGGCCCGGCAGCAGACGGTCGACGAAGGATCTTACCGCGAGCGGAAAGCCGAGCTCGAGCAGCCCCGACACGATGGCGCAGGAGAAGTCGAGGAGGAACAGCCCGCGGTGCGGCCGGTAGTAGCCGACGAACCGTCGGAGAAGCTGGGCGTTGGTCATCGGGGATTGCATCGAGGCTCTTGAGCCGCCGTCTGTTGATAGGTCGGACGATGATGAGGAGCACGAGAAGCGAGGCGTTGGATCTGAGCGCCCGACCTTATCGCTTCGACCTTGCTGCAACCCGACAACCGATGCGGTCGTCCCATCTCCTCCTGGGGTTACCAGGGCGACGGGTCTTTGTCACGAGCGCCGCTGTCGCGGAGCCGCTACGCTAAGCTGTTGCCGAGGCGTCGGTCGGGCCGTTCGAGGACGCGCGAAGCCTGAGCGGCTCGGCGGGCGCCTTGGCGAAGAGCTGCGGGAACAGCTGGTCGCGGTGTTGGAGCGGGAAGGCGATCCGCACGGGGCCTTTCGGGGTCGCCGACGTCAGGAAGCCGCCTTGAACCAGGCGTGACAGGGCATTGCGGGCCGTGCGCTCCGACGTTTTCAGGACCACGGCCGCGTCGCCGCGGTCGATCTGGCCGAAACGCAGGATCGCGCCTGCGAGATCCTCGGCGTTCTCGTCGTAGCCGAGCGCGCGCAGGAGCCGCCGACAGCGCGGCTCGAGGGTCTCGAGGGCGAAGCTTGCCTGGGCGAAACGGACCTCTTCGAGCATGACGGACAGCATCCATTCGGAGAACTCCGCCAAGGCCGTGACGGACAGCTGACCTCTGCCGTCGCGACCACCCGTGCGGCGCTTTCCGGCGTGCCGCATCATGCGGCGATAGTCGCCGTGTGCCCGGGCAAGCCCGCGTGACAGCGACCACAGGCCGCCGCCGATACCGGCGCGCATCACCATGGCGTGCGACATGAGGCGGCTGACGGGTCCGTTGCCGCAGGGGAAAGGCCGGATGAGGTTGAACCTGTGATGGGCGGACGCCACGGCGACGATGCCCGTGCTCGGCCAGCGTTCGGCAGCCCCGAAGCGCCGTTCGAAGTGGGCCAGGAAGACGGCAACGCGTTCGGCCGGCTGCGGCACCCGATACCCAGATCCACCATCGTCTTCCGACTGCTCTCGCAGCCGTCCGGGTGTCATGCGAGGCGACCCCTGCGAGCCGCTCCGTTCCAGGCCTGCCAGAGCTTGGTAGAAGCTTGTGTGAGCCCAGGTCAGGAAGCCGACCGACGTCGGAGACGCCAACGTGCCAGCCGCATGAGCATCATCGATCGCACGCAAAACAATCGCCTCGGCCTCGGCTTCGGCTGCAGAGGGCGGCCGCGCTCCAGCCGGCTCATCGACGTGCAATGGCTCGATCGGATGGGAGAAGGAGCCGGCGGCCTGCCGTGCGACATCTGCGATCCCTTTCAGCGCTTCGGTCGGCAGCCCCCGCTCGAGCCGCGAGACCTCCTGCTGGATCCGGCACACGAGGTCCGCCAGACGGCGCGGGATCGCATCGTCGAACAGAAGGGGCTCGATGCTGCTAAGCGTCTCGATCATGGCTGCCGATGTTAAAGCGCCTGCAAACCGCTGACAAGCTGGTAGAAAAATAGCTCGTCGGGCTGCAATTGCCGGTTAAGCCTGCCGGTCTTCCATCCAGCTTTCCCGTGTTCGGAGCCGATGAGGTCGAAGCAGCGGCTGCGGCGGCTCCTAGCAGCCGCCGTTCTCCGACATCGGCAACAAAGGGCAGATTGCCGATCGCCTTGCCGGCGCGACACATTGAAACGCATGAGACTTCGGCGGTTTCCGCGAGATCGACTGCCGATCGTCCTGCATCGCGCCCTCGAGACGGCAAGGGCCGACTCACCGACATGTCGGGATGGCGGCACGATCCTATACATCGGTCACGCGTTCATCCTATGGATATGCCCCCCGGTCGACCGGGCAATGCTAAGCGGCATGACAGGACGGATCGTGCAGAAATTCCTGAAATTTCTGTCGCGTCGGCGACCTCCGTTCTGGGTTCGATACGGCTCGGTCGTGGTGCTCATCGGCGCCGTGACGGTCGTCCGCCTGCTCGTCACCCTCGATACGGCGCCGTTCCTGCTCTATCTCCCGGCGCTCTTCGTCATCGCCACCGCGTTCGGCCGCGGCCCCGGCCTCGTCGGAACCGCGAGTTCCGCGGCCTTCGCGGGTTTCCTCTTCATCAGGGCCAGCGACGAAGCGCGTCTCAGCGGCGGGCAGATCACGGCGCTGGTCCAGTTCGTGGCCATCAGCACCGCCATGGTCCTGGTTTGCGCCGCGCTGCGCCGCGCGCTTACCGAGAACGAGCGATACCTCGCGACGCTCAACGAGGCGAACGCGTCCTTGGTGCGCAGCCAGATGACGCTCGCGGCCGCCATCAAGGAGGCGGAAGCCTCGAAGGAAGAGGCAGAGGCCGCCAAGGACGCGGCCGAGGCGGCCAACCGGGCCAAGAGCGCCTTCCTGGCCAACATGAGCCATGAGCTTCGGACTCCGCTCTCCGCCGTCATCGGATACAGCGAGATGATGGAGGAGGAGGTCGAGGACCTCGGCGAAGCGAGCCTGTTGAGGGATCTCGGCAAGGTCAAGTCCAACGCCCGCCACCTCTTGAGCCTCATCAACGATGTCCTCGATCTCTCCAAGATCGAAGCCGGGCGCATGGACACCTATGCGGAACGGATCGAAGTCGCGGCTTTGATCACCGAAGTCCAGGGCACCGTGGAGGCGCTGGTCGGGCAGAAGGGCAACACGCTCGAGGTCGAGGTCGCGCCCGATGTCGGCACGATGGAGACCGACGTCGTCAAGCTGCGGCAATGCCTCTTCAACCTCCTGAGCAACGCAGCGAAATTCACCGAGAACGGGCAGCTGACCTTGAAGGTCCGCCGCGACCACAAAAGCGACCCCGAGATGCTGGAGTTCCGGGTCATCGACACGGGGATCGGCATGACGGAGGAGCAGCTGAGCCGGCTGTTCGAACGGTTCGCGCAGGCCGACGAGACGACCACCCGCAAGTTCGGCGGCACCGGCCTCGGCCTCGCCATCACGCGGGCCTTCAGCCGTCTGCTCGGTGGCGACATCATGGTCGAGAGCGCCGCCGGCGAGGGCACGACCTTCACGCTGCGTCTTCCCGCCGTCATGCCCGAGCAGCAGCACGACGAGCCCGCCGCCGCGAAACCGAGCCCGGACGCGGGCCGGCAGACCGTGCTGGTGATCGACGACGATCCCGCGCAACGCGACCTGATGGTGCGCTTCCTCGAACGGCAGAACTTCGCCGTCGAAACGGCCGCCAACGGCCTTGCCGGCCTGGAGATGGCCCGGCGCCTTCATCCGCGGGCCATCACGCTCGACGTGATGATGCCGCAGGTCGATGGCTGGACGGTGCTCCAGCAACTGAAGGCCGACCCGGACCTCGCGCGCATTCCGGTCGTGATCATCAGTTTCGTGAACGACAAGTTCCTCAGTGCCAGCCTCGGGGCGGCCGACCATGTCGACAAGCCCGTGCAATGGGACAAGCTGAAGAGGGTCATGGATCATCTTCGCGACGCGGAAGGCGACGTGCTGGTGGTGGATGGCGATGCGGACCTCCGTTCGCATCTGCGATCGACGCTCGAAGCCGAGGGCTGGAGCGTCGTGGAGGCGGCGGACGGGCGCGAAGCCCTCGAAAAAGTGATGCACGGACCTCCCCGGGCCGTGCTGCTCGACCTCGCGACACCGGCCATCGACGGGTTCGCGTTGCTGCACGATCTCCGGGAGAAGCCCGGATGCGCCCACATCCCCGTCATCGTGTTCAGCGCGCGCGAGATCGCGCCAGCCGACCGCGCGCGCCTGGAGGAGGCGGACCTCGTCATCGGCGAGACGGAGGATCTCGAGCGGGTCGCGGACGAACTGAAGGCCTTGGTGCCGCCGCTGGTCGAAGCACAGGACCAGAAGCAGTCGACCGGAGCCGGCGTCTCGGCGGCGCGAGGGGAATGACCTTCGCGGGCGTTCGAGCCTTTGCGTCCGGCCCCATAAGGCTCTATCTCCCGGACCATCATGTCCTCACCGCCACCCACCGACGATCCGGTCACCCGCCGGCGCACCTTTGCCATCATCTCGCATCCCGATGCGGGCAAGACGACGTTGACCGAGAAGCTGCTTCTGTTCGGCGGCGCCATCCAGCTCGCGGGCGAAGTCAGGGCCAAGGCCAACCGGCGCCAGACGCGATCGGACTGGATGGGCATCGAGCGCGAACGCGGCATCTCGGTCGTGACCTCGGTGATGACCTTCGAACATGCGGGCTGCGTGTTCAACCTGCTCGACACGCC